>CAIVJE010000096.1 GCA_903906135.1 uncultured Verrucomicrobiota bacterium
CGCACATGCTTGGAGTGAGTCCCCGGCAGCACAACCATGCTGTTTTCCGCTAAGGCCCGTCGAGCGGGTGGGGAAAAAAGCCCGATTAATTCCGTTTCTTCCCCGCGCATCACATCACTAGCAGCTTGCAGGCCCGAAATAAGCCGCACCTTCCGCCCTGAGTGCAGGAAATCGAGATAGCGGAGAGTGCTGCCATCGATCGGGGCCGGCAGATGGGCGTAAGGGAGCGATTGCCAACCTAAGGTGGAAGAAGCCATGCCCGAAATGACAACCGGGATGGCGGGTTGATCAGCGACGCCCAGCGCAGCGAGGCCGCTCTCAAGCACATTTCCCATCATCGCTCGACGTGCGTCGATAACCGAGTGAGCGGCGGCTAGAGATTGAATTCCTTGATTCGTCGTATGCTCCCTCACAATTCGCTTTTGATTAAGCTCGATGAGGCGCAAGCGGAAACGGGAGGTTCCCCAGTCGCAGGAAATAAAATGATTCATAAAATGAGCGCCTTCACCATTCCGCAAAGCCCCCATCCTCTGCGGTAAAGCGAGGATTATCCCAGATGCCATCAAAGGTTTCACGAGCAAGTTTCGCCTCATCCAGTTCAATCCCCAAACCAGGGCCGGTGGGGACGGTGATGTGGCCCGCCTCGACTACAAAAGGTTTTTTCAGCAAGGTTTCCCCAAGAGTGACATGTTCCTGGATGAAGAAATTTGGACAGGCGGCATCAATTTGTAAGCTAGCCGCAAGGGCGACTGGGCTTAGCGGACAATGCGGCGCGAGGAGGATATCACTCGATTCAGCCATAGCCGCAATGCGGCGAACTTCCGAAATACCCCCGGCATGGGCGAGGTCGGGCTGAACGATGCGCACGGCCCGTTTGGCGATCAGCTCTTGGAATTGCCAGCGCGTAAAAAGGCGCTCTCCGGCGGCAATGGGGATGGAGGTAGATTCTGAGATTTCTCGGAGGCCATCGGCGTCGCCTGGTAAAATAGGTTCTTCCACAAAAATAGGTTGGTGTGGCTCTAGTAATTTAACCAGCCGCTTGGCATCTGGAAAAGTCAGGCGACCATGAAAATCGGCGGCAATATCCACGTGGGCGCCAGCCGCTTTACGTAGGGCGCCGAGGCGATCAACTGCAGTTTGAAGACCAGCGGGACTCGAAAGTGGGCGCATCATTCCCGTGGCGTTGTATTTGAAGGCCGTCAGACCGCGATTGTCGCGCAGATCCCGCACCGAGTTGACGTAATCATCGCTGGTGCCAGCATCGGTCCAGGCATAGACGCGAATGCGATCACGCACGCGACCTCCGAGCAATTGATGCACGGGGGCATTGAGATGCTTACCCAGCAGATCCCATAACGCCATGTCGATGCCTGATAGCGCGGAGCAGTGAATCGGGCCGCCCCGATAAAAACTGCCCCGATGCAAATGTTGCCAGATATGTTCAATGCGTCGGGGATCTTGCCCGAGCAACCAGCGGCCCATTTCTCGGATCATCGTCTCGACGGTGAGAGAGCTTCCTTCGAGGGTCGACTCGCCCAGACCAACTAATCCGGTATCGGTATGTAAGCGCAGCAATAACCAACGGGGCCGCACGTGAATGGTTTCAATTCGTGATATTTTCATGCAATAAACAACTGGGAGATTATGGGGTGGGCTTCACTTAATATAGCACCATGAAGGATCTGCTTAGCTTAATGCGGGTGGTTTGTGATGTCGAGTAAGTCGCTGGGGTGGGGTACTGTCCTGCAGATGTAATATTTCTCAGCCAAGCAGGCGAGTGAGCAGGCTAATCTCTCGGGAAATTCATTATTTTGCACGGGGCTTAGGGTTATTAAGTGCATTTACTGGACGCAGGCCAGCCAGTACGCGGGTGAGGTTTTCGACACAAAGCGATCGCGCTTGGTGGCGGCTTTCCGTTGTTCCACCGCCAATATGTGGGGTCAGCACGACGTTACTCATCAACGATAATGCGGGATGCAGTTGGGGTTCGTTTTCAAACACATCAAGGGCCGCCCCCGCTAAGTGACCAGATTGGAGTGCCGCCACTAAGGCGTGTTCATCGACGACTCGTCCGCGTGAAGCATTGATGAGATAAGCGCCGGATTTCATGCTCCGTAAGCGCTCCGCGTTGAGCAGATGGTGCGAGTCCTGATTAAGAGGGACATGCAGTGAAACAAAGTCGGACGCTTGGAGTAATTCGTTTAAAGGTAAGTATCCGGGGGCGGTGCTGGCAGTCCTTTGGTAGTGAAGAATATTCATTCCAAAGGCGCGGGCTCTGTGCGCTACCGACTGTCCAATCGCACCGTACCCGACGAGCCCCAGCGTTTTGCCTTTCAAGAGCGTCCCATCCCAAATTCCTGGTTGAAAGCTCTGCCAGGTGCCAGCGCGTACATACCGATCCGCGGCGGGTATGCGCCGAGCAAGGGCGAGCATCATTCCGAGCGTAAATTCAGCAGTCGTCTCAACAAATGCTAGAGGGGTATTGGTCGCATAGACGCCATGATCTGCCATGAGATCTAAATTAAGATTATCCACGCCAATAGAAATATTCGCGACGATCTTCAGCTGGGGGGCGAGCGTCAGCAATTCTTGATCAACCCGCAATTCTGCCTGATTGATGATACCTGCTAACTGAGGCGCCAAGTGGAGGACCTCCGAGCGCAGCATTAAATCACCATTGTTTGGCCCCATAATCACGCGGGCGATTTTGGCGAGCGGCGCTAGCACTGAGGCCGGTACCGTATTAGTTATTAATACTAGGGGTAAATTGCTGGCACTCATAATAAGCGAGTTGGGGCGTAATTAATATTCTGATTACGCATTTTTTGATCAGATGGCCTGAGATAATTTCTTGGGTGGGCGACGGGCGGTGAGCGATTTTAAGTAAAAGATCTAGGTCATGCTGAGTCGCTACTCCTACTCAGCGGAACTTCGGGAGAAGTGATGCGTGGAAGGGTGCGGCTATTGAGATAACCAATTGACCTTAGCGATGGTGCGGTCGGCGCTTTAGGGCGCGCAATGTTCGTTAATGTGTTATTGTAACACAATTGTAACGCGAATCAGCCTTTCCCCGAAATTATCGCAAAAGCTGTTAGCTAGCTCGCGTCATTTGCCGCAGTGCGCGACGGCAGCCCGATTCCCTTATGATGGCTTGCGTACACTAGGCCCTTCGACCCAGGCGGGAGGAATCAAGATTTGGCGAGGGATATCCGGCACGCCTCGTTCATTTTGCATGAGCTGAGTGGCGAGTAAATCAACCGCCGCGATGGCGACATGCGCGCGATGATGATATATTCCGGCGAAATTCCTGTGCCGTTCGGCCCAGTCGTGGACGACGAGACCAATATCCTCGGGAATCCGTAGCCTTAGTTTTTGCCTGAGCCAATCCGGTACATAGGTGTCGAAAGATATGATGGCATCTGGGCGATGATTTTTAAACCAAGCACGGAAAATCTCAAATTCATCGGCGACATTATTTTCAGGGAAAAGCAGGAGTGGCACGCGGTCGCGGGGAGCCAGCTGTTGTTGATAGGTGAGCATGGCGCCTGAGTACGTATGGTCAGAGCGCGCATCAATCCACTGGGTTACCGCCAGTCCGATGCGCCGATAGCCTCGAGCTGCTAATTCGGCCGTCGCTTGCGTAATGCCGCGGGTCATGTTGGTGCTCGCACGATGCAGGGCAGGTTGCTGCAACCCATAGCCGAGGGTGACGGCTGCGAAACGAGAATAGTCGAGTTCCATCCCGATGCTGTGCGAGGATTGTGGGGAAATAATTAAACCTTCGATACCGCGGGCCTCAAGAATCTGCGTCAGTCGAGCGGCCGAAATTTTCGTCCGGTCGATTAAAAATTCCTCGGCGCGGTAGCCATGTTTTTCCGCCCGCGAACGAATATCGTTAAGGGCGACATATTGGTAGGCATGATCGAGCAATTGATCTCCGGGGATGTCATCTCGTATGAGGGCAATGACGGCCTCCGCTCGACGTCGCCGGTAGCTACGTACGCGAGCCATTAACCGTGCCATGTGGGGATCTGGCGTGTAGCCCAATTTTTTGGCCGCCTGTAACACTCGGTTTCGAGTGGCGGTTGCGACGCGCGGGAAATTCCGCAGTACGCGGGAAACTGTCATGGCGGATACCCCTGCTGCGTGTGCGATTGATTGAAGATTTTTAGAGCCAGGAGGTCCCGCCATAGTGTTATAATAACATATTATGTTGTTCGCTTGTCAACAGGCGCGGATCATTGATGACCCACTGAAGCCAACTAATTGTTGGTTTATCACCCTATAGCCTAACCCCACCCCATGCAGTGTTGCTGGTCTAATCAAGCCAGCTCGTGGTGTCCGCCCGTGTTCATTATGAAAATCTACTCCGCCCCGACCCTTCGCGATAAGTCTCGCCGTCGCTCGATCCATATTACTTGGCTGATGTTTTTGTGCCTTCACTTGTCGTCATGGGGGCAACAAGCGATCACGTTAGAAAAAGCGAAGGCTAAAGATCGTGAGGTTGTGGAACTTCAGACGCTCGTGGTTACTGGATCAAATATTAAGCGTTTGGATATGGAGAAAGTGCTACCGGTGACGGTTATTACCAAGGAATCGATGGAAGCGCGCAATGCTTTCACTCCGGTCGATCTTCTTACCTCATTGCCCCAAGTCACCAATGTGCCTTTAAATGAAACCCAGACGGGCTCATCCGGTGCGCGTGGTGATAACGCCAGTATTAATCTACGCAATATTGGCTCAGGCAGCACACTGATATTAATCAATGGTCGGCGGCTGGCGCCCAATCCCATGACCCAGGCACTGACGCACTCGGTCAATGTGAACCATTTGCCGACGCAGGGCATCGACCATATCGAAGTATTGCGCGATGGAGCCTCCGCCGTTTACGGCTCCGATGCAATCGGGGGCGTGGTTAATTATGTGATGCGGCGTGATTTTATCGGGACGGAGTTAAAAGTACGCTATGGTTTTCCTGAAGCTGGCGATGGCCAATATGTTCAAACCGCACTTACTTTTGGTAAAGAATTTGCCGGCGGTCGCGGTCGATTCATGACGACAATCGAGACGTTGTATCGTGATTCTATTTATCTGCGTAACCGCGATTTTACGGCGACGGCTAATCATGTTACTGAGGCTCCGGTGCCCTTTAATGCCCTCGGCAGTGCTTTTGATGGCACGACTACCCGCGGATATTATCCGACATTTCAGATTGGGACTGCCACGGCCAAAAACTATTTCCGTCCGGTTAACGGCGTGATAACTCTGACCGCCACGGGCCCAACTAAAGCCAGCAATCCTGAGTTTTACTATGACCCCAATCAGACAGGCATGGCGCAGCCACGCAGCAGTCGTCTGAATTCTTTCTTCTCCTTAGAATATGATCTGAGTAAGCACGTCACTTTTTTCTCCGATTTTTCTTTTTATAAATCGGCCTCGACCATGATTCGCCAACCGCTCGTGGTTAATGCTCCTACGACGGACAAGCTGCAGGTGATGTCGGTAGATAATCCCTACAATCCTTATGGTTCCCGTTTTTATGATGCAGCTGGTGTCGCCAATTCAGATGGTACGGTTCGTTTAACGGGCGCGCCTCGTGCTATTAGCCTGGTGTCCGTGACCCTCCCGGGACTGCAGCCAGAAAAAGTAACCACAACCGGTGATGTGTACCGCATGACCGCTGGATTCCGCGGAAAGATCGCTGATACTTGGACGTGGGAGACGGCGACCTTTTATAATAGCGTCAAGGGAGTGGATAAAGCCCTCCATGACGTACGGGAAAGTCTTTTGCAACTGGCGCTCATGCAGACGGGTAAGGGCACGGCTTATAATCCCTTTGGTTATACCTTTAAAGTCCAGGGTGGCGCGGTAGTAGCTGATCAACCTTATACTAATCCAGACTCAGTCGTGGCTGGTTTTGAATCAACGTTTGGTCGCGGCGCAAAATCTTCGATCGCCAGCATTGATGCTCATGCGACGGGCCGGGTCTACACTCTCTGGGGTGGCGATATTATGGCGGCACTCGGGGCTGAATATCGCGGCGAGGATTTAAAGGACATTCGTGATGCTTTCGGTGGTGAAAATCCGGCAAGCTCTGGTTTGGATCCACTCGATAACGATTTCTTGCTGCACCCACCCCGGCCCGACGTCCATGGTGACCGCAAGGTAGGCAGCGTTTACGCTGAAGCGGTTATTCCACTCGTGGCGGCCAAAAATCATATTGCCCTATTCAACACTTTGGAAGTTACGGCATCGGCGCGCTATGAACGCTACAGTGATTTCGGCAGCACCACCAACCCCAAGGTAGGCATAAATTGGAAACCGTTTCCAACGGTCATGATCCGCGCTTCAACCAACGATGGTTTTATCGCACCCAGTCTATCAGCTCTCTACACGAGCGCGCGGTGGACGGCAGGCGCTGGCACCGGCAGCATCGATCTCTATCGTAACCCCGTCACGCTCGAGGGTGGATATTCGCAGCGGACTTATTTCGGCGGTAACACACACCTCAAGGCCTCTAATTCCAAGGGTAATAGCGCCGGTATCGTATTTGATGTTCCTAAGATCAAGGGCTTGAGCCTGTCCGCTGATTATTGGGAGATCAGCCGGACCAATGTTGTCGGTCAGCGAGGTGTCGGTGATATTTATATCAGTGATACGTTCTTGCTGCAGGCCTATATCACCAAGCAGCTGGCCGCTGGTACGCCGGTTGGTTCTATTGATCTGGGAAGTGGGACTGCTGGGTACAAAGGAGATCCGGACGTGGCGCGTATCGCCCCGACCACCCAAGACATTGCGACATTTGCGGCTTATAATGCCGCCAATCCGACCAAGCAGCAGGCCGTGGCTGGCAGAATATTTTCGAGTAATACCTTCTTCTTCAATTTGGCGGAAGGTTTCGATTCTGGCTGGGATTTGGGGCTGAATTACGTGTTACCGACGCTGCCAATCGGGAAGATAGTTCTCAATACGGACTGGGCTTACCTCATTAAATCTAGTTCCACCTCAGTGCCGCCAAATTCCGCGATAACCATCGCAGACAATCTAAACTCAAATGGGGCCACCCGTTGGCGTGGAGCAACCACGGTCTCCTGGCGCAAGGGTAATTGGTCCGCTGTGCTCGGGGCCTACTACATGGGCGCCTCGCAAGAAGGCACGACTACGACTGCAGCACTTTATGATTCGCTCGGCCAGCCTTCCTATCTGGCTAAGATTTATACCAACGGGGCATACCAGTATCGCTATGTGTTGCGCGATGTCCTGACTCTCAATAGCTCGCTGGCTTATCGCTTTGGTCACGATGCTCGCGAGTGGCTAAGAAACACAACGGTACGGTGTGGGGTAATTAACCTTGCGGATATTCCGCCCCCACTGGCTGCTGGGGCCTTCGGTTATAATCCGGCGGTGCATGGTGGACTTATTGTTGGCCGGACCTGGACGCTGGATTTAACTAAATCCTTCTAAGACTTGAATCTATAAATGATCGCGTCGGTCTAACTATCTCAGTCAGGCCGACTGCAGGTCAGGGGATTTTCTTATTAGGAAATTATCATTTTCGCGGATCGTTTCTATCGGGATGTTTTTAAGAATGAGATGAGGTGGAGACGGTATTTAGAATGCATAAAATATGCCCTAGTTTCCGTGCCTCGTAGGACAGTTATTCCGCGATCATGATTCACCACTGAACCTGCTACCGCCTCATCTAATGGTATGGTAAATAAAATTTACGGCCTGTGCGGAATATTACTATTCAGCGCTCCGTCACTGCTGTTAGCCGTTACCGCCTCGCCGGGAGAACTGCACGCTACGCGCGAGTGGGTTGCGGCAAATATTTTATCGACCCCATCAGGCAATGCCCGCCATGAGCTGCCTTTTTCATTTACCTACAACGGTGAAGTATCGGCTCAATTTATTAAAAAGTGTCAGCGTGAAATTAGTACGCGCCGACTCGATTCTCAGCGGTCTGAAATTACCCTCACTTACACTGAGCTGCAGTCTGGGCTCAGCCTGCGTTGCGTAGCAGTCGAGTATCAGGATTTTCCGGTAGTCGAATGGGTGCTTTATTTTAAAAATACCGGGGCCAGTGATACGGCTATCCTCGCTGACATTCGTCCGCTTAATGGGGGATTAGCGCTGAAGCGCGACCGGACAGCCGTCGTTCACTATGCTAACGGTAGCGAATGTCGGGCAGACGATTTTGCCCCGCTGAGTGCGCCGCTTGGGCCTACGGCGGCGGCACCTCAACTGCCGTGGATTGAGCAGGCTCATCCGCTGCAGCTTGGCTCAAAGGAGGGGCGCTCGTCCTGCGGGATGTTGCCTTTTTTTAATGTGGATGCCGGCCCGGAAGGGGTGATCGCCGCTATCGGCTGGACCGGCGATTGGACGGCCCAGATTTATCAGACAGATACAGAGGTACGGATAAATGCAGGGATGATCCGAACGCATCTTACGCTGCGGCCTGGTGAAGAAATTCGTAGTCCGAGGATAATGCTATTGTTTTGGAAAGGAGAGCGGATGCGCGGACATAATTTATTGCGTCAATTTATTATCGAGCATCATTCGCCGCGGCTAAATGGACGTCCCGCACGCATCCCAGTGAGTCTCGGCACCTGGGGCGGTAATTTCGTGGATAAGCACATCGCGCACGGGCGTTGGATTAAGGACAACAATCTGCCGCTCGATTTTCTTTGGGTCGATGCCGGTTGGTACGGTCAGGACGAAACGCGAGTGGGTGCTGACGTGTTCAACAGTAAATGGAGCAAGCTGGTGGGGGATTGGTTTCCTAACCCTCATTATTTCCCTCAAGGACTTAATCCTCTGGGCCAAGCGCTCAAAGAAATGAATCTGGGCTTTTTGCTTTGGTTTGAACCAGAGCGGGTCCGCGCTGGTACGGCATGGGCGCGGGAGCATCCTGATTTTCTACTCGGCCCAGACGTTTCGGGTACGCGTTATTTATTCGATTTTGGCAATCCGGCCGCCTTGCGCATGGTGACCGCCCACATGATCAAACTGATCAAGGAGGGGAATATTTCCTGTTATCGGCAGGACTTTAATCTCAACCCACGGCCATTCTGGGATGCTGCGGATACTCCCGATCGGGTTGGCATGGCGGAGATTCGCTATATCACTGGGCTTTATCAATTCTGGGATAATTTACTCGCGCAATATCCCGGACTGCTGATCGATAATTGTGCGAGTGGTGGTCGCCGCATTGATCTTGAAAGTATGTCGCGCAGCCTTCCGTTGTGGCGCAGTGATATCGCCAGCTTTCCAGGGTTTAGTGCCACGGCGATGCAAGGACAGACCCATGGTTTGGGACTGTGGGTGCCGCTCAGCGCTGGGATTTGCGACCAGCAAGAGACCTACAGGTTTCGTAGTGGCTTGGGGCCGGGCATGGTTCTCATTATGGCGGAATTTGAGAAGGATAGTCGCAACCACTTCGCGCTGGATTGGCTGCAGCAACGGCTCCATGAGTTAAACGAGGTTCGTGATTATTTTCTCGGTGATTTTTACCCATTACTTAATTTCACGCTGGCAGAGGATTCATGGGCGGCCTGGCAATTTGACCGGCCCGACCTAGGCGCGGGGGTGGTGCTGGCATTTCGGCGACCCCAGAGTCCGATGGTTGCAGCGACATTTTTTCTGCGCGGGTTGGAGTTAAATGCCCAATACGAATTTCGTGATGTCGATAGCGGTAATGTCACCCAGTTATCAGGCAAAGAATGTCTGGAGCGGGGGCTCCCCGTTGCCATACCGACGCAACCTGCAGCTCGTTTGTTAATCTACCGGAAGCTGCCGTGAGCACTCGCGCCGAAAAATAATTTTGAGCATGCCGCATTCGCCGACCATGACGCTTTCTAGGAAAATGAGACCCGCACCGGCGGAGATGTGCTTATGGAGTTGCCCGCAGGTGGCACAGAGCAAAGCCAAGCAAATCGCGGTGCGGGTTTTGTGGGAGCAACTCGATGATGTCGTCCTGATTGCTGATGAGTGCGCACCTCTCTGGGCGGTGATCAGTCGGCTGCTGGGGCAATGCCAGATTATTTTATGATATACGGAAAATTAGATGATTATGAATCTATGGGACTAGCCTCACTGGGCGGGGCGACTGCGCGCGCGGTGGACTGGATTCGCAATCTGCCCGCGAATCCTGCGGAAGGTCGCATCACTTTGGAGGCTGAGGGCATGTACGCCATTATCGTGCGGTATGCCACGGTGCCTCCCGCCGAGTCGCGTTTTGAAACGCACCGCAAGTATGTTGACCTGCAATACACGCTCGCTGGCTGCGAGGCCATTGAGTGGGCTCCGCGTGACACTTTGGCCAATGATGGGGACTATGATTTAGAAAAAGATCTACTTTTTCATCACCCTGGGACGGTATTTGGCCGCGTTATTAAGACCGCAGGATTTTTCTCAATTTATACTTCGGTCGACGCCCACCGCGCTAAAGTTCAGGTAGGTGGATTTGGCGACGCATTCAAATTAGTCGTCAAAATTCCTGTTAATCAGTTTGGTACGCCATGACGCTTGTGACTGACTTAAAATTTATACCGGCTCAAGTGAAGGCCCGCATTTCTGAGGGCTTCCACTGGATTGGCTATAGTCTAGGTATCATCCTGTTGACGACGGCCTGTGTCGAGGAATGGGCTGCATTAGGCGACACCTTGAAACAGCCATGAACCTAACCCCTGCCAGCAAAGCGGAAACGATCAGCTTGATTACTCGGCGGCTGATTCCGTTCCTCATGTTATTGTATTTGGTCGCTTACCTCGACCGCGCCAATATTTCTGTGGCCGCGCTCCAGATGAATGCTGATTTAGGCCTGACCTCCAGAATGTACGGTCTGGGTGCGGGCCTTTTTTACGTCACCTACATTTTGTTCGAAGTTCCCAGCAATGTGATCCTGGCGCGGGTCGGGGCTCGGCGTTGGATTGCCCGCATCATGGTAACTTGGGGCTTAGTGGCCTGTGGAATGGCCTTCATCCAAACGCCCAAGCAACTCTATGGTATGCGCCTGCTACTCGGAATGGCTGAGGCGGGTTTTACGCCTGGCATTATTTATTATATTAGTTGCTGGTTTCCCTCGAGCGACCGCGCGCGCGCGATGTCCTTTTTTTATATCGCGGCGGCCTTGGCTTCGGTGATCGGTCTGCCTTTGTCTGGTGCCTTGTTAAATATGCATGGGGTCCTCGGATTTGCCGGCTGGCGCTGGCTCTATTTTGTCGAAGGCATTCCTGCGGTGTTGCTCGGTTTTGTCGTGCTGAAATGCCTGCCCGATGGCGTACGTGACGCTAAATGGCTGTCGGCCGCCCAAGGCGAATGGCTGGATAAAACCATTGCGGAAGAATCCGCCCGCGCGCCGGGCGGACACGGGGCCGGCTGGCGCCGTGCGTTTTCCGACGGCAAGGTGTGGCTGCTGAGCCTATTCTGGCTGTTGCAGGCCTTCGGCACGATTGGCGTGACTTTGTTTCTGCCGCAAATCCTGAAGGGACTCTCAGGCGAATCCAATTTCATCGTCAGTCTGCTTTCCGCCCTGCCGTTCCTCCTGGCCTGCGTGCTGATGTATTTGAACAGCCGTCATTCCGACGCGCAGCATGAGCGCCGCCTGCATCTCGGCCTGCCGCTGCTGGCCTCCGGCGGGCTACTGATCGCCAGCATCTACGCCGGCAACCCGACCGCCACCTATTGTCTGTTGCTGCTGGCGGTGGGGTTGAACTGGGCGGTCACGCCCGTGTTTTGGGCCGTGACCACCGAGTATCTGGCCGGCGGGGCGGCGGCCGCGGGGGCGATCGCGCTGATCAACGCCGTGGCCAATATTGCCGGCGTCGGCCTGCCGCCGATTATGGGATACATCAAGGACCGGACAGGCGGCTACGACTACGGGTTGCTCCTAGTGGGCGGGGCGCTCCTAGTGGGCGGCCTGCTGGGCTTCGCGTTGGCGCGCAAATGTGCCGCACCGCCCGTCGCCCGCATGGTTTGATCGTCACGTCGTTTCTGTTAACTCTATCGCCCGGCAAGTGCCATGACCTGGACCCAGAATTATACGCCGGTGTTTGACCGCCTCGCGGCCTCCGCGCTCGTCGCCGTGGTGCCGGCGGTGGTGTTACTCCGCCTGCTGGCCTTCTTTCACGTGCGGGCACACTGGGCGGCGCTGGCTGGACTGGCCGCGGTGCTCAGCGGATTCGTCTCTGTTGTAGTGGCGGCGCCAATCAAATTGGCGGCTCCTGCCCAATCGGTCCAGTCCAGCGCCACCAAGATGATATCGCCGACTGAAACAAGCACTGTCCGGCACTGGGATTTCAACAAGACTAGCGATCTGGAAGGATGGAGCATTCCAGCTGCTTCGCTTGGCGTGGTCATGGGTGGATCTCTGTGGTTGACGATGAAGCCTGAGGAGACGGATCCCGTCAAAATCACCAGCTATTTCTATCAAATCCACGGCGACAAGGCTTTGCACCCACAAGTCGAATCCAGACTACAGATCGAATCTCCAGGTAACTTGGAGATTCGCACCTCAGGTGTGCAGCAGGTGAGGCTGAGAGTTCTAAATCTGTCGGCAGCCACTGACCTCCGCCTGCGTTGGAGAACCAAAGATCAGGGGTGGGGCGAGAAGAACGAGCTGGGACGACTTGCTCGGTCCAGAATGGTCGCACTGAAAGGAAACTGCAAGGAGTGGCAAGAGATCACATGCTATGTCGATGGGCGCTGGCAGGGGATAATTGATCAGATCGCGTTTCAGATTCCAAAGTGTCTTATCCGTGGCGATATCTGGATCGATAAAATTGAGATCGGGACGGGGGCTCCGGAACCGGTGCGGGCAAGGCCGGATGTCGCCAGCAGCAACGTTGTTCCGAAGATCAGCATTCCAGGACTCGCGCAGGCGGATTTTGCCGATGCTTTTTCCGTGCTGGATGAGTGTTTGATCGTGGATGTGCCGGTGCAGGGGTTTACCTATCCGGTGATGGCCCCCGGCGGCAGGTATGGCGATAATTGGTGGGCGCTCGACAGCAGCCTGAACGTGACGGGCGCCAAGTGGGCGAACCAGCGCTTTGCCGAGGACACCATGCGCGGATTTCGCGATGTCCAGGCGGAGAATCCCGATGGTCGCATTGATCTTTACGGAGGGTCGGCGGTGCGCGGGCAGGTGGCGGATGCCAGCAGTCTGCCTCGGTTCTTCGAGGTGGCTTACGATGTGGCGCGCCGCACCGACAATCTGGCCTTGCGGGCAGAGATCTATCAGACCATGCGGCACTATCTCGACTGGTGGCTTTCCCCGGTCAAGCGGGACGGAAACACCGGGCTCATTACGGGATTCTTCGAAGAGACCTTCGGGGAAGCTGATCAAAACTTGGCCATGAAACCCGATGAGTTGATCAGGCCGCAATCAGTCGCTCCGGTGGATCTAAACGTGGCCGTCGCAGTCGGGGCCAAATTCACTGCCGCGTTGGCCTCCAGTCTGGGCAGAACAGAGGAGGCTAACCAATACCGACAGGTGTTTCAGGAGTTGTCCCATGGGATCAACACCACGCTCTGGGATGAGCAAGACGGCGTGTATTACAATTACGATTTGCATCAAGGCCGCGCGCGCCACCGCCTGATCGTCTCTACCTTTGATCCGCTGCGATTTGGTATTGCGCCTCCGCTGCGCCGCGATCGGCTGCTGCAGAGGATGCTTGATCCGGGGCAGTTCAATTGGGGCAGGCTGCCGCTGAGCAGCCTGGCGATGACCGAAGCCGACTACGTGGAAGCGACCGGTCGTTACGATGGCCGCGCTTGGTGGGGAAATGTGTGGACTCTGCGCAATGCGATGGTGGTTAAAGGGCTTGAGGAATCGGGGCGCCCCGATCTGGCGGCAGAATTAAATTGGGCCACCATCAAGGCATTTCACCGGAATTATACCGAGTTCGTTGTGCCCTCGACCGGAGAGGGACATGGAGTGAAGCGTTATGGATGGTCCGCCTCGGAGTACATTGCCGCCATCGTGGAGCACCTGTTCGGAGTCGATTACGATCGCATTCAAAAGCAGGTGCGAATCACGCCGCATGTGCCGCCAGCGTTGTATGGCAAGGATATCTCGCTCGACGATTTGATTCTACCCACCGGTGGGGACACAAGATTGTCTGTCCGGATAAACCAGGCCACTGCGAAGGCGGCCAGGATTTTAGTGAATATCACCGGGCAGTTGCCCGAAGGAACCCTGCAAGTCGCCCTGCCCGGCGGAATGAAAGAAATTACGGTCCCGGCCAAACGATTCCTCGTCATCGAGTTTCCCTAGAACTTTTGAACCCATGAAAAAACACTCCCTCCTAATCCTTGGATTTATCATCTCCGGGTTCCCCTCCCATGCCATACATGCTCAGGAGACAAAGCTGCAAATTCACGACTTGAAGTGCGAATACGCGGCTAATCTGCTCGCGGTTGAGTCCGTTGCGCCACGTCTTTCCTGGCAACTGTCCTCGCCGGCTCGTGGGTCCGCGCAAACTGCTTGGCGCATACTCGTAGCTTTCTCGTCGGAAACACTGGCCCGGGACGAAGGAGATCTTCGGGACAGCGACAAGGTGGATACGCCAGTCACGACTCCAATCGCTTATAGTGGCAGGACTCTGGCGTCCCGAGACCGCTGCTTCTTGCGATGGTTGCTCCCCGCCTCATGGTCGTCGTGTTGCTCGGACCTGTCCTGATTCCTCTCAAGTTGCCTGCCATCGTCATGTTCAATTCCCTCACCACCTACTTCAAGACCGGCCCGATCCGATCCCTGCTCTCGGATTCTGCCGGCATCCGGCGGCTCTATGAGCGCAAGCGCTGGAGCATTTTTCTTTCTCTCGTTGCCGGCTACGGTTTTTTCTACACCTGCCGTCTCGGGCTTTCGGTGACCAAGAAGCCGTTACTTGATGCTGGGGTGCTGACGGTTTCTCAAATGGGTATCATCGGCTCTGTGATGCTGTATGTTTATGCGATCGGGAAATTTGTAAACGGCATGCTCTCAGATCACGCGAACATCCGGCGCTTCATGTCATGGGCGTTGCTGCTGTCAGCTTTGATCAACCTGGCGTTTGGTTTTACCAGCCTATTTGCTGGCTTTGTCATCCTCTGGGGTCTGAACGGCTGGTTTCAGTCCATCGGTTCCGCTCCCAGCGTAGTCTCGATCTGCCAGTGGTTCAGCAATCGTGAACGCGGTACACGCTACGGCATCTGGGCGGGGGCGCACAATCTCGGAGAGGGCATGACGTTCATTTTTGTGGCGTGGCTCGTCAACCATTACGGCTGGCGGGCGGGGTTTATGGGCCCCGGCATCGTCTGCGCCTTTGTCGCGCTCATGCTGTTTCGGACCTTGGGTGACCGGCCGCAAACCTACGGTCTGCCACCGGTAGCCGATTACAAAAACGACCACTCGGCCGGACCGCCACCGCAAGGCACAACCGCAGAGCTGCAGAAGCAGGTCTTCCGTAACCCCTGGGTGTGGATTCTGGCTGTTAGTTGCGCCCTGATGTATGTTGCCCGTTACGCGATCAACAACTGGGCTATTCTCTTTTTGCAGGAAACTAAGCATTATTCGCTGATCGACGCCGGCTTCGTGATGGGAGCCTATCCGGTGATGGGCTTTGTCGGGGCGGCCGCTTCGGGCTGGATGTCAGACCGGTTCTTCAACTCGCGGCGTAATTTACCTACCTTAATTTACGGTCTTCTCCAAACGGCGGGGATGATCCTGCTTTTTCTGGCCCCCGCGGGTCAGCGTTGGATCGACGTTGTTGCCATGGGGCTTTTCGGCTTCGGGGTTGGTGGACTCATCGTCTTTCTCGCCGGGCTAATTGCCGTGGACATCATGCCCAAAGCTGCGGCTGGCACGGTTAAGGGGTTGATTGGCCTGTTTGCTTATGTGGGGGCCGGCACCCAGGATTGGATCAGCGGTTTCCTTATCGATGGGCACAAGACCATGGTTAACGGCCACAATGTTTATAATTTCACTCCGGTATTTTATTTCTGGATCGGCGCTTCGCTGCTCTCTCTGTTGCTTGCGGCTACCGCCTGGAATGTAAAACCACGTGAATGATTTCATTTCTATATTCTGTCTCCGCTAATTTATCTTATGAAATTCTTGATCTTACTTCTGCTCGTTGCCTCTGCCGGAAGCGCTGAATTAGCGGTGGCGCCAGTTTCAGCGAATCCGCTGGCCGGTCATTGGCGCTTTATCGAAAAGCACCGCTTACCTGCCGCTGAAGCGCGGCAGGGCGTGGCGAACGATCGTGAGCATCTTTATGTAATATCTAATCACGCACTGGGCAAATATCGCAAAGATACCGGCGAGCGGGTGGGGGCTTGGTCATGTCCGATGGGGGAGCCACTCATTCATCTAAATGCCGGAATTGTCCACGAGGGCGTGCTCTATTGCGCTCACTCCAATTTTCCCGGCGTGCCGATGATCAGTTCGGTTGAGCAATGGGACACCGCGACCATGCAGCATCGGGCGACACACAGTTTTGGCCGCACGGATGGCTCATTAACTTGGATCGACCGGACGCCGCGGGGCTGGATTGCCTGTTTTGTCCATTATGGCCGTGAAGGTGGCGAACTCGGTCGCGGCCCAGCTTGGACTCGGCTCGTTGAGTTTGATCGCGAATGGAAGCAGCTCGGGGGCTGGGTTTTTCCGCCAGCATTGATAGCCCAGCTCGGGGTCCATGGCTTCAGTGTTTCTGGTGGGGCGCTCGGACCAGGCGGATTTCTTTACGTTACTGGTCACGATGACCGCGCATTGTTTGTGCTGGCATTTCCCGAAGCCGGTTCAGTTTTGAAATGGGTTGCGACCATCCCGATTAGCGCTCCAGGGCAGGGATTTTCTTGGGATCAACATACCCCCAACGTGATCTATACACTCAGCAAACAAGCGAGTGAAGTGATTGTTGGTCGGGTGATGAACTCTAAGTTACCGAGCGAAATTCCTCTCCAGCGATAATCTGGCGTCTGGCGGCCGCGTGAATCGTAGCGGGGGCGTGTTGCAGTTGGTCCGCGGTACAGCCCACGATGGGGGAGTGCCTCGTTCTCCCATACCCTAGAGAAAACAGCATACTCTCGCGCTTAAAAATCGAATTGGTCGATGTTGCTGCGGTTAAAAATGAAGGGCTGGCCGAGGAGGATATTGTCACCTTTGATTTCAAAGGTGCCGAGGGAGCCGGCTTTAAAGCTGGTCGCGCCAGGCTTGAGCTCATCGCGGGCCACCGCCGCCGCCGCATAGATTGTTAGATATCCGAGATCTTCGGTTTTCCAGAGCATCACACTGTCGGTCACCCCTTCATGGACATAACGACGATTCTCACTGGGCAGCCCGAGGCCAATCACCTTAACCTGACCGGTTTTGCCGGCTTGTTTAACCGCTTCAGCGGCGCCGGGCACACCGGGAGAGCAGATCGCCATGAGCAGTTTGAGGCGGGGATTAGCGCTCATGAGCGCGGTGGCTTCAGACTGCGCTTTGTCTTTGAGATCATCACAGGGCCGCACCGCGACGAGTTTCATCTTGGGATATTTTTCGGCGAGACGCTCATCAATATATTTGAGCCATTCGCGCTGGTTGCCGGCTGTGAGGGTGGCTGAGATAATGGCAAACTCGCCTTCCGCGCCGCACAACCGCGCTGCCTCATCCATTAAACCGGAGGCAATGCCTTGCGGGGTCGCTTGATTGACAAAAAACGAACGGGCATCGGGTAAAGCGTCAGCATCAAAGGTGATGACCTTGATGCCTTGCTTCTGGGCTTTGCGCAGTGCGGTAGAAATGCCCTGTTTGTTTTCCGCGGCAACCGTGATGACATCGACGCCTAGCGTGATCCAATTTTCGACGATTTCATTTTGTTTGGCCGCATTACTGTCGGTGGGGCCATCAAAGAGTAACTCGAAACCCAGTTCCTTGGCCGCGCGGTCGGCGCCATGTTTGCACGAGATGAAGTACGCGTTGCCCTTGGATTTAGGCATCATGGCAATCATGAGCTTAGCCTCGGCGGCAAACACAGCTGGCAGACCAGCTAACAAGAGGGTGGCGAATAACAGGCAGCGGGAGACGTGATGATTCATAGTGGGTAGCGGGTGGGATGATCAGCGCGCCGGACGGTGCGCACGGAGGTATTTCAAGAATGTCGGTATCGCATTGCCGGTCAAGGCGACGAGCAATAGGGCACCCGTCAAAAGACCGGATATTTCTTCGGCGGCATTGAGGCGAATCACCACGGGGAGGCAGGCGAGCCCATTTTTCAGTACGGCGATCGCGGCTACTCCGAGCAAAGTGCCGGTGACACTGCCGCGGCCACCAAAAATGCTGGTGCCGCCCAGAACCACGGCCGTGATAGCAAAGAGTTCATAACCGGTGCCGGCATCCGCCTTCGCTTGGCCGAGTCGCGCGGTGTAGATCAGGGCGGCGAGCGCAGCGATGATCCCGGCTAAAATATAGACGATACTCACGCGGCGCTCTACGGGGAGGCCAGCGTAGCGTGCTCCCTCTGGGGAAAATCCAATCACGCGAAACGATCGTCCCCAAGTTGTACGATGGACCAATATCCAGACGAGCACCGTCATTAATAAAAATAACCACGCTTGCATGGGCAGCCCATTCCAGCGCTCTTGGCCTAAGAAAAGAAATCCACTAGGAAAATCAGTATAAGTGACGGCGCCCTGCGTGATCGCCTCAGCTAGTCCGCGGAAAAGTGAGTAGGTGCCGAGGGTCACAATGAGCGGTGGGAGTCGCAGCGCCGTGATCAGGCCGGCATTGAGCCCGCCCCCCATTGCACCCACGACAAGCGTGAGGGCCGCCGCCACAGGAATGGACAGGCCGCCATCATGCCAGAGCTTGCCAAAAACAATCGCACATAGTCCGAGGAGGGAACCGACCGACAGATCGATGCCTGCGGTCAGAATGACCGGCGTCAAGGCTAAGGCCAGTAAGCCGATTTCACAGGAGTGGCGCAGAATATCGAATTGCCGGTCGAGAGTGCCGAAGCCTACGAGGTGGCCCCGACGATTGGTTGAGGTGCCATAATGGTAAAAGATTAACCACTCGATCACGAGAACGGCCAGGAGCAGCGTCTCGTAGCAGAGGAGGGAGCGTAGCCAACTCGGCTGATTCTTGGCCGCGATCATCCGTGTCCTCCTTTAAGTCCTCTTTGCCGCAGACCGTCAGCGACGACGGCCAGTAAAATAATCATCCCTTGAATCGCTTTTTCCCAATAAGCTTCCACGTGCAAATGCGTGAGAGCGGGCGAGACGCAGGCGAGTAGCAGCAGACCGGCGAAAGCTCCCCACACGTTCCCGCGTCCGCCCGAGATCGCCACGCCCCCCACGACGACCGCCGCGATTACTTTTAATTCCAAGCCGGAGCCGACGAGGGGTTGGATTTGTGGCGATTGCACTAAATTCATGGTCGCCGCGAGCCCCGTCAATGCGCCGACAAAAACAAAAACGAGAAATGTGACCCACTGGGGTCGGATGCCGGCGAGCCGCGCGGCTTCGGCATCAGTTCCAACCGCATAAACCCAACGGCCGGCCGCAACATGCCGCATAAAAAATCCGCATCCTAGTAACAAACTGAGGGCGGTACCGACGAGCGTCCATTGCCCAGTAGTCTGACTAAGACCAAACCATTGCACGTTATCTGGCAGATTAACAAAAGCACCTTGCTGAAGTAAATTAAGTCCCTGGCGCAGCATGACCATCGTCGCTAGGGTGACGACGATCGAGGGCAAGCGCAGGCCAGCGATGAGCCACCCATTAAAGGCCCCCAAGCCAGCCCCCATCATCATCGCAGCGGGCAACACCGCGACGAGGGGCCAACCGCGGGCGGCCAGCAGACCGGCCCCGATACTGCACACGGAAAATTGTGAACCGACCGAGATGTCAATTTGGCGGCTAATAATAATCAGTGCCATGCCGCACATCACCACCAGGGTCGGGGCTTCCCGTGTGATGAGGGAAAGCAGCGGCTGCGCTTGATAAAAACTGGGCGCACACGCCGCCATTACCAGTAGCACTAAACCCAAGGCGACGGTGACGGAAATTTCGCGAAAATAGCGATTCATGCGGCGCCTTTTTCTGATTCCTGTCCGAGGGCGGCTGCCATGACGGCGTGGGCATCGGACTGACCGGGAAGGATGGCGGTTAATTTTCCCCCACGCATCACCCCGATGCGGTCGCTCATGCCCAAAATTTCTGGCAGATCACTCGAGATCATGATGACGGCGAGGCCGGCTTTCGCCAGCTGACGAATGATGCGGTGAATTTCGCTTTTGGCCCCGACATCAACTCCTTGGGTTGGCTCATCTAGGATCAGGATTTTGGGCTGGGTCGCGAGCCAGCGAGCCAGCGAAACTTTTTGCTGATTGCCGCCGCTGAGGCTGCCGCCGAGGGCCTGGGGACCAGCGCACTTCACCGCTAGATCCCGGATGAAATCAAGCGCTAGCTTTTGTTCGGCGCCCAACTTGAGCCAAGCGTTGGGAAATAAACGAGGATGAATCGCCATCGTTATATTTTGATCAATCGGCAGCTCCAGCACGACGCCGTGGCGGCGACGATCCTCCGGTACATAAGCGAGACCCAAGGCGACCGCCGCGGCTGGGGATCGCGGGGCGATTGGTCGCCCTTGGATTAAAATTTCACCGCGGTCGGCTGGAGTGAGACCAAACAATACCCGCGCCAATTCAGTGCGGCCGGCGCCGACGAGCCCAGCTAGCCCAAAGATTTCCCCCGCCCGCACGGCCAAATTCACGTGATTGACCCCGGAGGCGGCACAATCGACGTCGCGCAATTCGAGCACGATTTCTCCTCCCGTAAATTCAGTCGGTGGGTAGAGTTGGTCAACTTCGCGGCCCACCATTAGCTTGATGAGCCCGGCATGCG
Source organism: uncultured Verrucomicrobiota bacterium (assembly GCA_903906135.1). Classification (GTDB taxonomy): domain Bacteria; phylum Verrucomicrobiota; class Verrucomicrobiia; order Opitutales; family Opitutaceae; genus Lacunisphaera. Next base: position 20,872 of record CAIVJE010000096.1, read on the forward strand.
TGATCGCCCTGACGGCGTGAGTCCCCACGCTTTCCCCGTCGCGGAGGACGGTGACGCGATCCGCGAGAGCGAATATTTCATCGAGGCGGTGTGAAATATAAATGATGCCGACGCCACTGCTGCGTAATTCTCGTACTACGGTGAAGAGGCGATCCTGTTCGCGACTAGTCAGCGAGGCGGTGGGTTCATCCATGACCACGATGCGTGCGCCGGCCCCGACCGCACAGGCGATCTCGACTAATTGTTGCTCGGGCATAGACAGCGTGCGTACTTCCGCCTCAGGTGATAGGTCGGCGCCGACTCGAGTGAGTAGTTCCTGTGCCCGTTGCCGACGCAGTGACCAGTTAATACGCCGCATCGATCCGGCTGGCTCCAAGCGCAGGCCAATATTTTCAGCAACGGTGAGGTCAGGGAAAAGTGCCGGTTGCTGATAAATACAAGCAATCCCGAGTTGCTGCGCGAGGCTGGGGGTTAGACCTGTCAGTGACCGACCCGCCACAATAATCTCCCCCGCGTCAGGTTGATGAGCGCCGGTAATTATTTTGATCAACGTGCTTTTTCCTGCGCCATTTTCACCGAGGAGCGCGTGAACTTCTCCGGCCTGTAAATCAAAGTCGACGCCCCGCAAAGCACGGACGCCGCCAAAATTCTTAGCGGCACGGCGTAGCGTCAGGAGCGGGGGAGGGGTGGGTGGGCCCGAAAGCATACAGAATCGGCTAAAGTAAAAAGCAGAAGAGCTGCACTGACACGCTCAAAGGTTAGTTTATTTAAAATTTTAACTCCAGCGCGCTGCTCGGCTGATTGGGTTAACGTGAAGCTGGGCGCATTTAGCCGTGTCATTTAGCGTTAATGATGGCTAACTCTACTCAGTATTTTTTCGATGCAACTTTCCTCCGACAATCCTGCGCTAGAAGATGAGCTGGGTGATGTCTTAGAAAAAGCGGCCCGCCAGGCTAATTTGAGTCAAGAGAAGCTCGCGGCTTTCGCTGACGTTGATTCCGCGCGGATCCAAGATGCGCTCGATTATCGTTCCGAGTTGAATCAGCTGGAATTGGGTCGGCTTGCGCGGGTCCTGGGTCTGAACGAAGTGGGTCTCAATGCGCTGGCGCAGGGCGCTTATCCGGTCGCCGAGCTCACGGGGCTATCGTTTTGTGTTCATCCGCTGCGGATGCCTTACGGGGTGGGCGTGGCCAATGCCTACGTGGTTTCGACCGGTGGCGATAGTGCTATTCTTTTTGATACCGGGGCGAGCCATCCTGAATTGCATCGCGCTTGGCCCTCACGTATTCAGGAAATCGAGGCGGTCTTCATTACCCATTATGAGGCTGAACATATCGGCGGACTTGACGTGGTTTTGCAGGAAACCGGTTTGGCGCAGTTCTATGGTCCCCCAACCGGTCGTTGGCCGCGCTGCCACGGATTAGGGGAAGGCGAAACGGTGCAGTTTGAGAAAATTTCGGTTACGGCTTTCTGCACCCCGGGGCATGCGGCTGAGCATAATTGTTATCTCATCCAAGCGACCACCGAACCGGCCGGAGCGGCCCTGTTGATATCCGGTGATCTTATTTTTGCCGGTTCACTCGGGGGCGGCTATTTCTGTTGTCAACGTCAACTCCAACACGCGCGGCGGATGCTGGATTTGCTGGCCCCGGATACGGTGATTGCGCCGGGCCATGGTCCGCTGACCACCGCCGCGAACGAGCGACGCTTTAACGCTTTCCTGGCTCGCTAGGAACCGACGTAGCGTGTCGCGGGACGCTGGGAATAGCCCTTTAAGTGCGCCATACTTCCGCCCCGAAGTCCCAGCCGCGACGGGCGGGTTGGCGAATAATCTGCTCCAACCCATCGTGATTGGTGACCCGCATATTCGCGGCATCCCATTCGATATCACGGTTGGTGCGTTGCGCCATGCAGCCGACGAGAGACATTTCAGTGAGGCGAGCGGAGTACTCAAAATTAGAACCAGGCAGCGGCCCTTCATCTTTGATCGCGCGGACCCACTCTTGAAAAGGCCCGCCCTTGATCCGCGGGATAGTTTTGGCGGGTAGGTTCAATTTAAATTCCTCCCAAAGTTTATCCGGTAGCAAGCGGGGTGTGTCGGGGCGGGCGCCAGTCATTAACGTGTTTTTATCCCCGATCATGAGCATGCCCGAACTGGGGAATTTTTTCGTCCGATCCCAATCGAGCGGCGGGGCAGGGTGTTGGCCGCCATCATACCAATGCAAGGCAACCGGCGGTTTGTTGCCGCGAGCGGGGAACTCAAATTTAAGATGGGAGGAACGGCAGACGAAACCCTCGGCAATGGGCTCAAGGTTAATCACCGAGACGCGGGTCGGCGCATCCAAATCCAGCGACCAGAAGGGAGCATCGAGGGTGTGGCAGGCCCAATCACCGAGTTCGCCGCAGCCAAAATCCCACCAGCCGCGCCACGTGAGCGGCGTGTAGGCAGGGCTGTATTTACGTTTCTTCGCGGGCCCGAGCCAGAGATCCCAATCGAGGGAGGCGGGTGGCGCTATAGTCGGGGCGGGGAAGGTGGACGGAATGCTGAAATAAGGACCTTTCACGAAATTAGGGCCATCGAACCAAGCGTGGACTTCGCGAACCTCGCCGAGCACGCCCGATTCATACCATTCTTTAACGAGGCGAATCCCTTCCGTGGTGTGCCCTTGATTACCCATTTGGGTGATCACCTGGTAGTAGGCGGCCGCTCGGCGCAGGGTTCGCGCCTGCCAGATATCGTGGGTCAGAGGTTTCTGCACATACACGTGTTTGCCGAGTTGCATGGCCAAATAGGCCGCGGCGAAATGGCTGTGATCAGGGATGGAGACAATCACGGCATCGATCTCGCGATGCATTTTATCAAACATCACCCGATAGTCCTTGAAGCGTTTAGCTTGAGGATATTTGGCGCAATTTTTAGCCGCGCGCGCGTCATCAACGTCGCAGATTGCGACATAATTTTCACCGAGGCATCCATCGAAGGCGACATCGGCAATGCCGCCCCCACCAATAAACGCTAGGTTGAGCTTACGGCTCGCGGTGGGGCCGGCTTGAGCGATCGCAAAACGCGGGAGAACAAAAAGTGACGCCGCGGCGGCGGATGTTTGCAGGAACTGGCGGCGGGATAGGTCGAGGTAGGTCATGGGGTGATCGGGGTGGAACTAAGATTTATTATCCTAACCAGACCTGTTTTCTATAAAATGAGCCTCCAATTGATTAAGCCGCCATGCGAAAATTGAATGCTAGCAGGATTTAAATTCTCCTGCCCCATAATCAGGGCAGGAGAGCGTCTTTGGTCAGCGCTTACTCAGGGCGCTTGTATTCTTTATGGCCTTCCTTTTGGAGGGCGTTAATTCTTTCGAGTAACTCGACGACGGTTTTATTATCACCAGCTTTTAAGGCGATTTCGATTTGATCGAAGCCGACGATCACCCCTTTCATTTTTTTCTGATAGCCGGCGATGAATTGGTCCCGTTTATCGGCAGGCAGGTCACGCGCCAGATCAGGCGAGTATAAAAGACTTTCCTTAGTAGCCACTTGAATTTTCGCGAGTAATTCGAGTGAGCTGGCATTTTTGGCTGGGTCAGCAGCTTGCAGGCGCAGTTTGCGCCATGATTTTTTGAGCGCATCCATTGTTTTCTCCAGGGGCGTCTCCGCTTTTTCTAGTTTCGCATTCTGCTCTTCGGCACGGCTGAAAGCCGGAGTGAACGCGAGAATTAAGGTAAGCAGCGGCAGGAGGATTTTTTTCATATAGAGTGGTTTTAAATTAAGCGGCTCTAAATAAAAAAGCCAGCGCAAGTCGCTTATTCTGTGCCTTCTTCTCCCGCCCTACGCGTTTCATTTATCCTGTTATCTACGTTCACCCCCGTCCCCGCCGTGCTCCTGCGCCCCCCGTGCCCTTACGCCATCCCTGCCCCCCTCCATACTTTGCGACGCTCTGTTTGTAATATATTGTATTACAAACAGAGCGTCTTTTTCGCGTCATCAAACGGGGGGCTTGTATGTTATTTTTAATTAAAAGATTTAAAATCCATGAATTCACTTCGTTTGCCTCGATCTGCTTTATTGGCTGGGGGATTGGCGCTCGGCTTGCTTGAAGCGATTGAAGCGACCACACGCGTCGCCGCGCGCAATTTAAAGAAAACTGGATTGCTGGGCACGCGGCAGCGGGTGGGTTTGACCTTACAACCCGGCGCAAAGACGCCCCTTTGGAATGAGCTGGTTAAGCAAACTCTGCCTTGGGTCGGGAAACGCGGCAGCAAGGCGCGGTTGGCGCGCTTTCTTGGCCTACCGCGCCAGCGTTTACAGGATTGCCTGAAATCGCAACGCGCTTGCCTTGATGCCGAGAGAACGTTGCGCCTGCTCTGCTGGGTGGCTGCTCGTCAACAAGGGCGAGATTTGATCATTTGAAGATATTCTATTTGTAATATAATGTATTACAAACAGGCCCCCGTAATTTTTGCGTTAAGGACCAGACGGGGGTTGGGGGAGATTTTGGCGCAGGCGATAGGCCGCGGCAAAAAGCGCGAGCATGGCGGTGGGGCTGAGGGATGAGCCGGGACGTTCGCACCAGCTGATCGGTTGAGCGGTCACGGGCAGGCCAGCCGCGCGGGCGCGCAAAAGTAGCTCAAGGTCAAAAGCGAAGCCGGCTTCATGCCACACACAGGAGGCGTAAAAGGCCCGAGGGATAATTTTTAGGCCGCATTGAGTATCGGCAAACTTAAGACCGAGGCAGAGCCGCACCCAACGATTGAAGACGCGGCTCCCGATTCGGCGGTGCCAAAATCTGGTGACTGATTTATTGGTCGCCGCCGTGCGCACCCCCATAAATACGGCGGGCTGCTGTGCCGCTTGCGCTTGAGCAATCAGCGCCGCTACTTCTGTGGCGGGCGTGGCGCCGTCCGCATCGACAAAGGCGAGCCAAGCTGCCTGCGGAGCGGTCGCCCAACCGGCGCGAATCGCGTATCCTTTCCCGTGGTTAGAGACATAACCTTGCATGGGTAGGAGCAAAGCGTAGTCACGGCGCAGGGCCTCAATCTGGGCTGCGAGCCAACGCTGTTCGTTTGCAGGGGAACCGTCTGCGACGACTTGGACCCGTACATTGCCCACGTTTTCGGCGAGTGCGGCGCAAAGGAGTGGGAGAAATTCAACGAGCCTCGTACCATCGCGGTAACTGGGTATAACCAGAAGGGTGTCAGCTTTATTCATGCGAATGGCGCCCCTTGCCGGTAGCTCTGACCTGATGGCATATAGACTAAGCTAGCAATGCGGGGATCATGATCGGTGAGTTGTTTCAGTTGCGCAGCGTTGAGCAATACGGCGGCGGTGCTGAGCGCATCAGCGAGACCGGCGCTTGGGGCAAGTACGAGGGCGCGGGCGGCTGGCTGCACTGCGGAATTCGGGCGCGAGTCGATGATGTGTCCGCATTGATACTGAAAGCCAGAAGCCCCGAGACAAAATTTCCCGTGGAGGGGGAGCACGCTACGGGGTTCGTTAATTTCTAACGACCAACCGTCACCGCCGAGTCCGCGTAAGCTGCTGCCGCCAGCAATGAGGCAGCCGTGCGTGATTTCCCATTCAGCTAGCAACGCAGCCACTTGATCGAGCGCATAGCCCTTACCCAGCGCCCCCAAATCTAGCCAGGGCCCCGCCCGAAGTTTATACACGCTGCCGAGTTCGGGTTGAAGGCGCACGACCGGCCCAGGCTGATCTCCGGCACTCGAACTCGGAACATCATGTAAAGAGAGTGGAATTTCCTGACCTTTAGCCGCGACACTCGCCCGACCGGTGAAAGCATCGAAGGCTCCACCCGTAAGGCGCGCGGCCTCTGCCGCCAGAGCCAGACAGCCGAGGGTGTCAGGACTGACGGCCACCTCGGTGCCACGGGCGGCGCGATTTAAACGGGTGACGTCGCTCGATTCGCGATAAAAGCTTAAGTTCCCCTCGAGTTGATCGATCAGGGCGAAGGCCTCCGTCGCAGCTTGGCGTAGATAAATTGGGTCATGACCACCTAAATGAAATACCCACTCGGTCGCCATGGCCGCATGGGTGCAAGCGGTTAGTCCCGCGGGAAGTGTTAGCCGGAAATTCATCGCGGCGCGGACCAAAGTAGAATGTTGGGTCGCAGGCCAAAGGCGGAGGCAGCTGCTGGTGGAGGCAGATCGAGTCGGGAGTCGAGCAGCACAATATCATACGCGGAGAGATTAAGCGGTGGCGTGGTGAAATAGCCGACGGCCGTGCGTTCGCGTAGATACCAAGGTAGGGGCCAGGCATAATCGGGGCTAATCACGGCGATTTTTTTATCGAGCGCTTGAGTCTCTAACGTGGTTACAAGCCTAGCTAGGTCAGGCGACGTGGGCTGGTAGAGGTAAGGGTTGCGACTATCGTTGGCGTAACGGCCCAGCGCCGGGCCCGCGCGCCAAGCGCACGAGAGCACCAGCGCTAAGCCCACGATGATAGGCGCCAGCCGTTCGATTTTTTTGGGCAGCCAATGCGCGCAGTGGACTGCGCCGAGACCAGCCAAGAGCGCCAGGCCAGCGTAAGGCGTCAGCAAGAGCCACGGGGTTTTGTAGGGAATTAGGCTATAGACCAGCAGCAGCGTGGCGGTGAACGCCGCCAGGGCGCGATGGGTCGGGTTGGCCCGAGGCAAAAACGCGAGCCCGGCACCGCCGAGGGCGCCTAAGAGCAGGAGGGGCTCGCCCCAGTGAATGCCCCCCTGCGTATGGGGCCATAGGAGGGAGATGTAATAAAACCAGGGTTGGTCATGGGGCCCACCTGAGGCGCGCTCGGCATAATTAAAATAAGCACGAAGACCATCCGCGAGACCAGCTGGGCGGGTGAAAAATGCTGAATAAAAAATTACATAAACCAAACTAGCCGCCAGCAAGGCGGTCAGTAGCTGGGGACCGAGGCGCACGATATCGCGCCACGGTCGAACTATGAATAAAGTGAGGCCGAGGGCAGCAAAGTGCAGGACAGAAGTTTCTTTCGTGGCCTGCATGAGTCCAGCGATTCCGCCCACGAGTAAAGCCGCCGTGAGCGTGGGACGATCGGCGAAGCGCAGGGTCGCAAAAAATAAGGCCCAAGTGAAAAAACTGAACCAAGCTTCTTGCACAAAATAAGTATCATAGATCACCGCCAAAGGTGCGATTGCGAGCAAGGTGGTCCCGATCAGGGTTGCGGTGCGCCCGAGGCGAGGGGCGGCGCAGAGCAGCAAACCGAGTGTGCCTAATCCGGCGAGCAGCGTAACGGTGCGGAACTTAGCCGCCGTAAGCGTGGCCGGTGTCTGCCCAGAGATTTTTGCTAAACCCGCTGCGGCATAGTAGAGCAAGGGCCCATGTTTATCTGCAGGATCGTAGGTATAGCCCTCACCCCGCAGGAGCTGCCATGTTTGATAAGCTTGCACTGCTTCATCGGCGTGCAGAAGCCGTCGATCGATTTGCGCAAAACGTAAGAAGGCCGCGCCGGCGAGAAGGAGGCCGGCGAGCAAGACGAACAACCGGCGGCTATGCGCGGGGTCGGCCAAAGACTTCGACCTCGATGTAGTGGTTGAGCTCGTTGGCGGTATTGCCCGCGCTATAGAGGCGAACATACCGAGCGACCGCTTTGTTGGCGGCAATGAGCCGGCCCGTATTTTTATCTAAATAAGCCGGCGAGGTGCCTACGCCGAAGCCCGCGTTGTTTTTGTCGTCATTATTAAACAGCGTGCGGACATTTTGTTTAAACGTGGGGTCATCAGAAACTTGGACAATGACCTCGAGGTAGGCGCGGGATTGGGCGTGGTAGTGCCAGACGGCGATCGCGTAAAGTTCCGCTGAAATTCCAAGATCGATCTGCACCCATTGGCGGCCGCGATCGAGTTCCACAAAATAACCTTCTTCGGATTCTTTATCGCCGTCAGTAACGAGGGAAAGATCACCGATGACCGGGGCTGAATCAGAGGAGGTGACGGTTTTGCCTTTCGCCAAATTAATGACATCAGCCGGGATGAAAATGGGGGCTGGTCGAATGCTGGGCGATTCTAAGTTAGTGAGCTTGTTGGGGACAGGCGTCCCGGTGAGAATCGGCGGGGGGAAGGTTAGCTTGAGCGGAGTCAGGGCTTCTTCCGCGCGAGCGGAGAAAGGGGCTAGACTGAGCAGAGCAAGCGCGAGAATTTTATTCATACAAAGATTAAACAATAAAGTCAGAGGGTTTATAATCGTAGGCCGAACGGGCGGCGACGGCTGGATTAACTTGGAAGATGGCGGCTTCGCTGGTGAAGGCGTGGGCTGCATCGCAATTCAGCTTGGCCTGCCCACGGATGGCCGCAAAGAAATTTTCGAGATGGGGCTGATGGAGCGGCTTGTCGAGGACGATGGGTAATTCGTAGGCCACGAGTGGGGCGGTTTCGCGGACATCGACCTTGCCGGCCGTGGGAGCCGCAGCGGCAAGGGCGCTTTTTTTAATGTAATTGAGTTCCACCCATTTCTCCCAGTCTGGAGCGCGATCTTCGCGATAGACCTTGGTGAGGGCGGGATTTTCGGAAATTTTTACGGAGCCTTCATCCCCCATGAATTGCTCAAAGTAGCCGCCCCCCGCACTGGTCGTGGTGAGCACTTGATAAAAGGCGCGCGCTTTGCCTTCCGGCGTAGTGTATTCAAAAATTGCCATGACGTTGTCGTACCATTCCCGGCCCTTGTAATAGTCAGCTCCCCCCGAGGCGATCACGCTGGTGGGATTGCTTTGGAAAAACCAATTAAAGATATCGATTTGGTGCGCTCCCAAATCGGAAATCGGGCCCCCCGACAGATCACGGTACCAGCGCCAGTTGCGGAATTGGTGCATGTTCTTGAAGCCATATTTTTTTAAGACGTCTGCAGGAATTTCAGCATTTTTTGGCCAACCAGCATCTGGGGTGACGGCGCGATTCCATTGCGCGTTGGCGTTGGTGAGGCGGCCGGGCAGGCGGGCTTTTTTAATGATGTTATCTAAGGCGTGACGGTAGCGCGGATTGCTGCGGCGTTGATGACCAATTTGGCACAACTTACCTGATACGCGCATGGTCCGCACAATCGAGCGAGCGCCCTCGATCGTATTCGACATCATTTTTTCACAATAAACATGCAAGCCGGCCTTCAGGCAGAGATTCGTGTGCGGCGCATGCCAGAAATCAGGAGTCGCGATGATGACTGCATCGAGGCCTTTTTCCTTCGCCAGCATGTCTTCAATATCAGCATAGGCGGCAACCTTGAAGCCGGCTTTACCTAGACGATTTTGTCCGTAGGTGCGGCTGAAGGACCAGATATCGCAGACGGCGCGAAAATTTAAGCCAGGGATGCCGAGCATCGCATCGAGTAAAATTCGCCCCTGCACGCCGAGGCCGACAATGGCTATTTGCAAAGCGTCAGCGCGGGGAGTCTGCGCGCGGAGGATGGCCGGAGCTCCGAGAAGGATCCCGCCACCGACCAGGAGGCTGGTTCGCATAAATTCTCGACGATCAACGCCGGCCGTGGAGGCAGAGGAGAGGGGGAGGGTCATGGGTAATATTACCAACGCTTGGTCAGGGCGAAGCGATTGTGACTGGCGAGCCCGAGGGCGGCGACGACGAGCAGCAGATGAATGGCGAGCCACGCGACGCCCGCGCTTTCATTGATCAGAATCAAGCCGCAGGAAAGGCTGAGATAAATCAAGCCGTGCACCAACAGCGAAGTGCGCGTGGCGATGCCCAGTAGCAGTAAAACCCCGGCAATGATCAGCGCATAGCCGAGGATCGCGCCGTACGGTTTAAGTAAAAAAGCCGGCAGCAGAGGTTCAGCGGCAAACTTTGCTTGGAGCGCGGTGGGGACGCCTTGATAATATTTCAAGGCGTAGACCTTGTGATCTACCGCGACCATCGCCCCGTTGATGTCGGGTTGGCCGAATTCATCGAGCAACGGTTTTTGTTCGGAAACTTTGCCGGCAAATTTTTCAACGCCGGTGATTACCGCGCGCAGGCCGAGC
>CAIVJE010000097.1 GCA_903906135.1 uncultured Verrucomicrobiota bacterium
AATGAGGCCACCACCATGCCGCTGCGCAAAACGAGGAGATCTGGATCGACCACGGCACCGATCATTTCAATCGGATTATTTTCAATTAACTGACCGTGTTTGTCTTTTACGCCCCGAAACAGCTCGATCCACTTTTCTGTCCGGTAAACATCAAGATCAGCGTAAATTCGCGGATAGGCGGTCACCCACGTGCGACCTTCATCGTCCGAAACTGTCTCGCGCTGCTCGCGCCCGGTGCGCATTTGACAGATCAGTCGACCCGTGTGCGGACCCGTATTAATTCGGGCGAGCACGGGTTCATCAAAGCCTTCGGTCCCCACCGTGCCGTCTGTCGCAACGGTCGAAACGAGTTCCCAATGTTGTCCGCGATTCGTAGAACGGACTAGCACGACCCGTGTTTTAAGCATTGTCGCAATGTAGGCTGAAGGCGTGTTATCGCCCGCAAACCACCCGTACACGGTCGTCAGCAAATCTCCATTCGGCAGTTCGAGGATGCGGCGATGGAGCCGTACGGCGGTATGGGGATTTCCATTGTCATCCGATGAACCACTAAAATTAACCCCAGGAAGATTAAAGGTGATGTCGTAAGGCCCTTGGAGTGTATGCCAACTGTCGTTCGAAGAATAGAGCTGCCCTTCCCCAGATCCTGGGGTTTTTCCGGGGGTAATATAGGTATCAAGTGAGATAATCGACCCATCGCGAAGTTGAATAGCCCCTCCTTCCATATTTACGCCATTATGTCCAGATTGAGGTAAAAACGGCGACCAAGTCTGCCCATTATTATGCGAAACAACGGTCCCCATAGCGCTATGCGATACATAACGTTTCGACGGCAAGGAAGCTTCAGGCTGGTGTGATTGAACGACAATACTCCCCTCACGCGTATAAAGCATCGAAGGTTGAAGGCCTCCAGCGATGACGAGATTCTCTAGACCAAAGGCCAGATGGACACGAGAATCGTTAACGAGAATTTGAGGGGTATTAGCTGCCAGGGGAATTAATGTTTCAGCGACAGCTGGTGCTGAAATATTTTGTAAGCTACAGGCTAAAAACAAGGCGATGGGGTAATTTCTCATACGGGAGGCAATAGTTTGAGGTAACTCGATAGATTTAAAATTACGGTGAAAGAGGGGATTTCTCTATCGCGGGAAGGGTCCAACGAATGACCCCAACATGGTAACGTTGATGCGCGGGAACTCCGCGGGAATAATAGGCGGTAACCAGTGTACCGTCTGCTAACACAACGGTTGAGGGATAGCCACCATCACGATGCGGCCGAGCTACGGTCGGTTCATCAGTCGAGCCTTCTAGATCGACGAGGCGCGATGGGGCTGACCAAAAACGCGCAGTTGCGTCACCAATACGCACATTAATCCCCCAATCACCATCGTTACGCACCCCATAGCTAAGCAAGATGCGACCATCTGGTAAACGCGTCAAATCTGCCGGATGCTGCATGGGCAGGGTTAGCGGACCCTCGGCCTTCCAGGTTAATCCGCCATCCGTCGATCGATAAGCTTCGAGGTGTTGCCCAACCGCGCCGTCGCTAGCGCTATGGGCTCCACCATTGCCTCTGCCATAGCTCCGCGAGGCGGCAAAAAGATCGCCGTTTGCTAGAGTCAACCAAGCGGTCTCATTAAAAGTGCGGTCGTGCGATAATTGCCCGCGTTTTTTCCAGGATACTCCGGCATCAGCACTAGTAAAAAATGCCACTTCATCTCGATACATCATTACACCAATCGTACCGTCGTTCAGCGGCGCAATACGACCAAAGGGGATAATCCCCTGACCGCTCGGTTGCTGAGCATCAATTGCTGTAAATTGCTTCCAAGTGCGTCCCCCGTCAGTAGAACGCGCAGGAATCGGACTCAAGGTGCTCGCATCTTTATAGGAATGCTTAGTCGTATTAGCGCTAATTGGATCCGGGCGCCAACCTAGTGGCATGCGCATATCCCAGCCACTAATCAGAGCGACATAGCTGCCGTCCGCCGCCAGACCTGCCGCAACGTTCATCCGGTTTTTAGTGGATGTGTAAGGCACCGGCACGCCTGTTTTCACCCAATGCCGCCCACCATCCGTACTGTTCCAGCACTCCGCGGCGCCCTCGGTAAAGCCATGGAGGGGATGGGGCCAGAGCAAGCAACTCAAAGTGCCGTCGGGCAGTAAAGTGATTTGAGGCCAACCGCAGGCATCATCAACCGCGATGTAGCGCTCGTAACGAGCGGCCGTGCCGGGAGAATTGATCGTCGCAGCAATCACGACTAACGGATAAAATAAAAAAACAATCAGCGCATTTTTTATATTTTTCATAAAAAAATCAGGATGTAGCATAGCTTCAACGTGGCGTTTAAAATCTCGGCAATTACCTCCATCGCGAAGCAAAAACCAGAAAGCCAATAATAAATAACATACGTTAGTATACAAACAAAAATAAGCGGAGTGCCGTGGATTGATTGCTCAGCTATTCTTTCAACTAAAGCTACGTGAATAGCGACGTTGTCCAGGGATAGGCCCGCGGGTGGAAAGCAGCGCCTGTTGATCATCCTCGATGAGGTAAAGCGCCTGGAAATCATCTCCACCAAAAACACCGTTGGTCCATCCCTTACCTCCGGTTGTGATTGAGCCTACGACCAGCGTCCCGCCACCACAAAGTGTGACCAGCAAGTTACCCTCGGCAGCAAAGGCAATTCCATCAGGATAAAATCAGCAAATTGGCAGAAGATTTCAGGTATCCCAAGGCGGATTCCGCTCTCGAGGAAATCTCGGAGAGCGGGCCTCATTGCGTGCTGCGCTTCGAATTGCTTGCTAAGAGTAGCAAGCCCAGCGCGCCAGCATACCCCGCGCGGCTTAGCCGCGCTTATTTAATCAGCTTCCACTTCGCCTGACGAAGCACGGCTCGGTCGAGGCCTTTCATATTCTCATACCAGACGGTGAGCAATGTGCCGTCCGCGAGCTCCACGGTCGAAGGATACCCGAGATCGCCCACGGTGCCGTCGCCAGAGACGATCATAGGTTCGCTCCAGGTGCGTCCGTGATCCGCGCTCAGACGGGCCTGATTGCCGAAGGGCAGACGACGATGGCCGTAAGTCATGAGCAGTCGGCCGTCGCGCAGCTTGAGGAGTTGCGAAGGGATACCGAAGGTGATCGCGCGGGGAATCGTCCAGGTCTTGCCGCCGTCGGTGGACTCCGTCTGCAACGTCCAATTCTTATCGACCTTCCCCTGGTGGCGGATCTGCGCGATGATCCGTCCGTCATCGCTTTCGACGGCATGAAGTTCATGATAGTCGCGTTCGACGTCATCGCCGGGTCGGCCGGGAATCTCGCTCAGCCAGTTCCAGGAGAGTCCGTCGTCCTTGGATTCGACGGCGCCGATGCGTTGATTCTTAGTCCACAGCTCCTTGCCGATATAAAGAATCCGTCCGTCCTTGAGTTGCAGCGGGCCGTGCGGGCTGTTGACGATAGTCGCGATCCGCACGGAGAAATTCAGTCCGCCGTCCGTCGAGCGAAGCACCCACTCGCCCAGTTCCGCCTGGCGCTCGTCCGCCGTTAGGCGTTTTTGCGTGGCCTGCCACCGGGCGATGACCTCTGGGGGCATCGGCCGCATCGCGGAGCTCTTGCCGGCTACGGGCATATACATTACGGATTTGGCGAGATGGTCCTCATACGCCAACGAGGTGAAAGTGGTGACCAGCAGGGTCCCCTTGGCGGTCTCCAAGACACCCGAGTCGCGGTCATCAGTCGGGCTGTCGAGCAGCACGCGCGGATAGGTCCACGTGGCCCCGTCGTCCCTCGAGGTCATCGCCCGCACCTGCCCCATCGGGCAGACGTGGCCGTCGCGGCCGCCCGACCAGGTCACCCAGAGTTCGCCATTGGCACGACGAGCCACCGTCGACCAGCCGGCATAAGGCTCGTCGGCGGGCGTGATGGTCTTTGTCTCAAGAACCTGGGCCGTCTGAGCGCTGAGCGCGGTGGCTACCAACAGGGGCCAGAGACGGCGCAGAAATGAAACAGCGGCATTACTTATAGAAAACTGGATTGGCATGGGGTGGGATTTAAGGCGTTCTCCGCGACTCTGCGTGAGGAAATATCCGGACGGTTCGGAAGAGGTCTCACGCAGCGCAGCGGAGAAAGCAGAGGGACGGTGGTCAGGGAGTAAGAGTGGAGGGAGGCGTCCAGATCACGACACCCATGTGATAGCGGGTGTGGTCGGCAACACCGGCGGAGTAATAGGCGGTGACGATTTTCCCGTCGGGCCGTTGGATACTGCTGGGATAACCGCAATCGCTCGAAGAGAGGGAATCGGCGAGCCGGATGGGGGCGCTCCACGTCTTGCCTTCATCTGAGCTGAATTTGCCGAGTACGCCACGCTGGTCCGCAACGCGGGTGCCGTAGGTGAGAAGCAGACGTCCGTTAGCTAGGCGGACGAGGTCGGCGGGAATCTGCTTGGCCTCGCTCACGTGTTCGGGGCCTGCCCATGTTGCGCCGTCGTCGTTCGAGCGGAACAAGTCGACCTGTTGCGGACCGATGGTCCGGGCGGCGGCGAGCCAGCGTTTCCCCTCCAAGTGCAGGAGCGCGGTTTCGTTGTGGCCGGTGCCGATGACCGAGATGATGCGCCAGGTCCGGCCATCGTCGTCGCTGCGGAAATGCCAGGCGTGATCCACTTTTTCCGGATCGTCAGCCTTTTGGGCATAGGCTGAGGCGTGCAACGCCCCGTCTGCGCCAGCCTTGATATCGCCAAAGACAAGGAACGGCCCGAAGCCTTCCGGGGGCGAGGGAAACGAGTTGGTGTGGGCCCAGGTGCGCCCGCCATCACTGGAACGGCAAACCCAAGGTGGCAGAAGCCGGTCGCGGAACGGCAGTTTTTTGGACTGTCCGGGCTGCTGGAGATTCGTGAAGCCGGTGCTGAGCATGACCAAGTCGCCGTTTTGGGCCAACCCGGCCGCCACGTGCATGCGGTTGGTGTCCGGTTCATGGGGAGCGACCACGCCGCGTTTCTCCCAAAAGCGGCCATCCTGGCTCGCCCACGCCTCGATCGAGCCGGCCTCCTGACCGTGGCTGGGGCGGTTGAAGATGGCTGCGATGATCGTACCGTCTGGCAGGACCGTGAGATTCGGCCAAGCGCAGGCGTTATCGATGCTGATGTAGCGCTCGACGGGGCCGGTGAGAGCGGTCTCCGGCCCCGCGTTTACCGCGGGAAGCAGGGCGGCTGAAGCCACGAGGGTGACGAATAAGAGCCGCTTGGGGGTATTCATCACTGAAAGGTGGCTAGAGCCGTCTGCGGATTTTACGTTAGAACTTGTAAGTCGAAGAGACTGACAAGGTACGTGGCAGGCTCGGGTCAATAAAGCTAGCGGCTTGGGCGCCTAAGACATAGGCCTCGTCAAGAGCGTTTTCGATATTGGCGCGGAGGGTCCAGTTATTGTTCAGTTTATAAGAAACAAACAAATTGAGCTCATGGTAGGTTTCCACTTTAATGACACTGGTCTTATTTAAGTTGGCGCCAGTGGATTTAAGTGTGCCTAGAGTTTCTAGAGCCGGTCCGCCGACATAGTTGCCGCTGCTGAGGAGGCGGCCGATCAGGCTGGTGAAGCCCGCGCCGACATTGAAGCCTTTCAGGCTGCCTTGTTGGAACTCATAACGTCCGACTAACGAGTACTGGCCGGAATAGGAATTAGGCACATTATCGCCGTCGCTACCCGCAACATAATTAACATCTCCGCGGAGCGCGCGGACCTTGCCGTGGTAGTAGGCACCAACAAATTGCAGACCGCGGATAGGTGAGTACGCCAGATCGATATCAAAACCCTTCTGGCTGACTCGGCCGATGGGAGCCAAATAGCTAATGCCATCAGGGCGGACACCGGCGAAAAATGACTGATTCGTCAGATTAATATCAAACACCGCGATCGTAGATGAGAGTCGACCATCAAACAGCAAGGTCTTGATACCAAATTCCCGCCCCAAGCCTTCAACGTTAGGCAGAAGGTTCAGATTGACGTCACGACCGCCAGGAGGCGAAAAGGTAGTCGATTCCATCGCGTACAAAGCCACTTGTTTAGTGATGTTGAAGACCACACCGTAGCGATGTAGCATTCCTTTTCCTTCGACGGATGCACCCATCGCGCCCGTGTGGAGGTTGCTAATATTATTTGTCCTTATTTTGCTGTCTGTAAATCCGGCGATGAGGATCAGTCGATCTGGGATTGCCGTGATGGTCTGTTGGAAATATGCGTTAGCCTTGTAAGTGTTATTGCCATTCGGTGTGACAATTGTGGCGTTCTTAGGATCGGGGGCGGAGATTTTGTCCATGCCAGGATTGGCCATCGGCACTGAGATAGGGGTGAAGACGCCTGGCACCCAATTGCCAAGACGACTGAGACCGTGTGTGTGCTCATAGGTCCCGCCAAAAGTACTCTGCATGCTGATCTTACCAAAGTTGTATCTGCCGTTGACGTCGGCCACGATGGTTCTGTCGTCAATTTTTTGGTCATTTAATCGCGACGTGAGACCAATCGTTTGCGCCGGCCAATTGATGCCGCCTGCAATAAAGACGATCGAACCGTAGCGGCTGTACCACCATTCTTGGGCTGATATCTTTAAGTCCCAATTGTCGGAAAGCTTTTGGATGAGGAAGGCACGCCAGCCGTCCCGCTGAAAATCCTCCATTCCATTCTTAGGGTAAAAGCCCTCGCTGCGACCAGCGCCAGTAAAGAGCTTACCATCAGGTGTAATAAAGCTATTACCGTTCGCGACGTGCTGGATGCTTTGGTGATCTCGTGCGACGCGGACAATCGTATTCTTCCAGGTCATCTGGACAGTCGGGTGGATGATCGTGCGGTGGTCTACGACGTTCTTGAAGTAACTGTCGCCTCTTTGCAGAGCAGCGTTAAAGCGATAACTGAACTTGGCGGCACCAATCTGCCCAATCTGTCCATTCAAGTCGGCCTCAAGTCGATAAGTGCCGTAGCTCATCACCTTCGCCGTGATTGCATAATTATTATAGGGCAAAGGAAATTTAGAGTTTGTCAGAACCGTTCCCCCGAGCGCGGCATTGACATAGAGCGTCGCCGCTGGGCCGCGCAGCACGGTATAGGAATCTAGATTCGCATTGTCCAAGTACGGTGCCCCATCAGGCATCTCATCAATCAGCGGGTAATTGATGCGCGTACCGCGCAAGGCGAACGACTCACCCGCGAAGAAATTGCTAACCCCAGCATAACGTAGAATGTTAGAGCCGTCCACCGCCCCAATGTCATCGATCAAGTCGCGCGTGACGACCGTGACCGCTTGGGGAATCTTCATGAGATTTTCGTTGGTTTTGAACCCTGTACCGTTGTTCGTAGACGTGTAACCTTTGTTCTGCGTAGAATTAACTACAAACGTGGATAGGGTGATTTTCTGCTTATCAGCAGCCGACTCAGTCTGGGCATAAGCAGGGACCACTGCACTAAGCCAAGAGGCGATAATGACGAGGATTGTACGGGACGAGCTATTCATTGGTGTATATTTGGGTATAGGTTTAAACTGATTTTGTATTTATAAATGCAATTAAATCAAGATCACAACAAAATAAAATCCTCCTAAGTGCGTCGGTAATACTGCGACAATCCTGTCTTCGCAGATATTCTCAGCCGTCCACTCGCCTACTCTCGTAATATCCCAATATCCGTGGAATCCCCCCCCCCCATATATAATTGAAACCACTTGGAAGCAGAGGATTTTAGTTATCCGGTGTCGCTAACCAATGACCTCAGTGATGCGTCGCTAAAATTCGTCCCCTCCACCCACGCGAGACTGAGACGATTCTGCTCGGCGGTTGAAGTATTTAGCGAGAGGAGTGGCTGGTGGGAAATACGCCGCTAGCGGGGAGCTAGGGTTATTTATGGCTGAGCGTAATATCGATCGTCCGGCGGCCGGCACCCCGGCCGGCGGTCAGCATAGACCGCGGCTACCCAATCAGCGCCGCTCCGAGGAGAGGCGCTGATTGCCCGACGTCAAGGCACCGACCGTACTCAGGGCAGCTTAAGCTTCGCGAGGTAGATGCTCGTTTTGCCATCGTGGCTGGAATAGTAGCTGACCCAAAGCACATCCTCGTGGAGGACCAGCCCCGGATAGGAATTGTCGCCCGCGCTCGGCAACGTGGCCAGCCGTTCAATGCCCTGCGGCTTGAGCCAGCCGATCTGGGTCGTCTGCTTGCCTGCGACGCTGTAATCGCGCGTGCCGGCTACGAGCGATCCGTTGGGCAGCTGGATGAAGTTCGGGCCGCCAAATTGATGGTCACTTTCATGCCAAGTCCATTGGGTGAAAGGCGCACGCGTGATGCCGACCCAGCCTTTTTTGGTGCCTGATTCTCGGCGGACCATGGCCATCAGGTCGCCGTTGGCCAGAAAGCGCACCGTCGTCTCATTCGGCTGGCCCGACACTTCCATCGGGCCGACTAGGTCCCACTTAATCCCATCGTCGCTGCGAAAAAGCTTGAGCGTCCACTCCCCCATGTTGCGGACCAAGTCCTCGCTGCCGGGAACACGGTAATAATTTGAATCGTACGCGGTGCCATAGGCCTTGCCGTCATGCCAGATTACGCGCCACAACCAGTCGCCGCTGGTCAACACCTTCACGGGTGGCGTCCAGATCCGGCCGTCGTTCGAGAACAGCACGCGGGACTGGCGGCCGCGATAGCCCTTGCCTACATAAATAGTACCGCCGCACACAATCATCAATCGGCCATCGGGCGTGATCGAAAACTTCGGATCGCGCAAATCCACATCGGCTTCACCCACCAACGCGGCGGATGCCCATTCCTGGCCATCGGTCGACGTTAGGACGCGGATCTTGCCGCCCTCGCCCACGTGGTGGTCGGCCTCGCGGAACGTGCACCACCAGACATTTTTCCAGCGGATAAGATCGGTGAAGGCATTGTGCGCTCCAGCGTCCCAGATTTTGCGGACTTCTAGTACTTGGGCCGGATTATTTTCCGCGGTCTGCGCGGAGGCCGTGACGGCCAGAAAAAGGGCCAGCGTTGAGATCAACCATCGTTTCATAAGCGTTTTTTGGGTTAGGGGTTATCGCCTCGATCCGTTGCAAGAAATGCAGAATGACCACGGTATACAAAATTATCCAAAAGAATCTTACAATCCTTAAGAGGCCGCGAACGATCAATTTACTGGCTAAGTTGTGGTATAATTTAGGCGGGAGTATGAGCGCGGTGCACCCAATTACGCTCAGGCGAGCCTGGCCGAAGTAAGCAGAGGTAGGTCATCAGATAAATGACCACCGCATGGCGAAAAGACCCGTTTACTTGCGCCGCACCTTTACGATGGCGGTGCGCCCCATGGTATCGAAGACCGCTGATTTATATTTTTCCGTCCGCTGCTCTTTCGTGCTCGTGTAAACAACATAGAGGATTCCTGGGCTAATTTCGCGCACCCCCGTATAGGCCAGAGTCAACGAGCTGTTAAGCCGAGTTTCGCCCTCCCAAGTAGCCCCTTGATCAAGACTGAAGGCCATAAAATTGCCGTGGCTCATGTAATCAGGTTTATGCCCGTAAGACATAACCAGTGTGCCATCACTCATCTCAATCAAGTCAGGATCGACTCCGACGATTTGACGCTCACGACCGTAGCGACTGTAAGTCCAAGAAAGCGCATGCGGTGTTTGCCAAGTGCGGCCTTGATCATCCGACTCCGTTTGCCAAATAGCATGTTCACGACCAACGCGCATCTGGCATATTAAGCGACCAGCATGCTTGCCATGGCGCAGATAAAGCAGCACGGGTTCAGCATAACCCTCCTGACCCTGCGGCGGTGCTGCGATGGTTGCCAGATAACTCCAAGTGAGGCCTTCATCCTGTGATCGAATTAAGTATGAACGACCCTGTCGCATTTCAGGCAAATACTGAACCCGGCTAGTATCATTTTCAAAAACTCCATAGGCGCACGCTAGCAAATCATTATTGGGGAGCTGTAAGATCGAGCGGCGTATATAGAGTCGCGAAACGAGTTCACCCCGATCATCGATTTGAGCATCTGTCCGTATATCAGGCACGCTCACCTTAACCGTCTCAGGCCCCTCAAGCGTGCGCCAGCCATCTCGAGAAACCCAGCGCTTACCGCTGAAAATCTTGCCGCCTTGATGATCAGCATAAACATCAAAAACTAATATGCGGTTATCTTTTAGTTGCAGGGCTACTCCTTCCGTAATGGGTCCTGGGCCTTGGGCTGCAGTTGGTTGCCAGGCTTGCCACGTTTTGCGTTCATCAAATGACTGCATCGTAAACACAACCGGGAGTGCTGCCTTCGGGAGCCATTTAACATGGCCCATAACAATTGTACCGCCTTCGGCCGTCTGAAATAAATAAGGCCAGCCTGCACCCGGAGCGACGATTTGCTCCGGCCCAAGCTCAACCGTCACATTCGGATCAAAGAGGGGATCCGCATCAATCACAACAGCACGGACCTCGCGCCCGCTGGGCTCAGCCGAGTGCGAGGTTGTGCTAAGCAGCGCAAGGGCGAGTAACACAAACGGAGTGCGTAAATATAACATCAGTGGAGCAGAGTTAATTTTTGCTGAGAGTAATATCAATGGTCCGGCCAAAGGTGGCGCGGCCTTGTGGACTGCCCCAAGAGCCCAGGTCATAGGCGAAAAAGATTCGATTATCGGTCGGGGATTCTTCGATGGCGGTATAATGCGTCGTCAAAACGCCGGAGGTCATCCGCACCACGTGACTCCACGTCACCCCACTATCGAGACTGATGGCGAGATAGTTTCCGTTCCAAGGATGCTCCGCCCGGGGCCAACAAGCGCGGGGCGGCACGCGTACGCCAAACGAAGCCACCACTATCCCGCTGCGCAAAACGAGGAGATCTGGATCGACCACGGCACCGATCATTTCAATCGGATTATTTTCAATTAACTGACCGT
>CAIVJE010000098.1 GCA_903906135.1 uncultured Verrucomicrobiota bacterium
GCCGATACGCTCGTGATCCACGATCCTTGGTCCTTCTGCCACACGGTGGCCCAACGCTGGTCCTTGGAAGGTTTCAAATTCGGCGCCCAACCTCCCGTTGGACCCAATCCTTTCTCCGCGCGCGGCATGGATGGATTGCTCGAGGGACTTTATCGCTCGGGACTCGTCTTTGATGAAGCCCTCATTGGAGAACTGGCCACGATGGATCTATCGCCCTTTCGCCTGATTATTTTTGGCACCACGCCAATTCTAACAGAGGCGCAGCGCCACCTCATCACCACTCAGCTCGCCACCGGCGGACGCCATCTGGCGCTCACTGGCTATGCCGGTTGGGGCGATGGGCAGAACGTCGGCGCCGCCCTCGCTACCGCGTTGAGCGGTATTCCTACGACGGGGCGCGATTCCAACGTCCCCACTTCTCACCTACAATTGCATGGCGCCACGGAAGAACAAATTCTCGAGGCCCCTAAACACGTCCCCGCTTACACCGCCCCAGCCGAACACGTGATCGGACGCTGGAGCGATGGCAGCGTGAGCGCGGCACGGCGTGAGACGGCGGCGGCGACTTGGTGGACCTTCGCCCTGGCCCCGACCGAACCAACTTTCCTCCGCGCCTTGGGTCGCTGCGCGGGCTGTCACGTGATTAATGATCACGACGATGCCACGCTGCTGGGTGATGGCCTATTGATGGTGCACACCCTGCACGGCGGCGCGCGCCAACTCCATCTTCCCCACGGACCCACGATTGCGGTCAACCTCCCGCCGCGGAGCACGACGGTGTTCGATGCCGCGACGGGTGCACCTCTCTTAGCCACTGATTAAAATTTGCCGTGAAATAATTTACTCCCATGAAAACTTCGTCTCGTGCTGGGTGCCTGCTCGCAGCGTTATTGCTCTGCACTCAGGCGTACGGCGAGCCGCCGGCGCCCCCGCGGCTAAAACGCGCCGATAGTTTTATCGGAATTCATTTTGATTTTCACGCGGGACCCGATGGCACCGCGGTGGGCCAGCACACGACGCCGGCGATGATTGAGAATATCATCAACCGCGTGCATCCCGATTATCTGCAGGTGGATTGTAAGGGTCATCCCGGATTTTCTAGCTATCCCACCCAAGTCGGACACCCCGCACCGGGCTTTGGGGGTGATCCTTTGCGCACTTGGCGCAGCTCGTCAATTTCGTCAACACGGCTGGCCCACATCGCACCCAAGCCATTCTCGAAATGATCCCCACCATCGCGGTTCATAGCGTGAGCGTACTAACACCGTGACAACGCGCGCCGCTTTACCCTCCCGGCCTTAAATTATCTTAAACCATGTCCAACTTTCCCGCGCTCGCTGAATTCGCCAGTGCTGATTTGATTTATCGCACGGGCGATAAATTCAATCCGCCCGCGCTCACTAATTTTCTCGGCTGCTTACAGGCGGCACCAGATGTGCTCGCGGTCCAACATTTAACCTTCCCGCCTTACTCCACCGGTGAGCGCTGGCTCGGGACGTTGACCCTGAACGAGTGCTGCCTCTCTACGACGGGCCAGCCCATTCATTTTCGCTGGCAGCCCGATCGCCTCGACCGATCCCTGCGCTGGGGCGACTTTGATTTGCACAGCACGACCGTGATGGGGGTCGGCACCCAAACGGTTACGGTGGTATTGCGTCTTACCAATCGGTCGGCCCAAGCCCAGCCTGCCCGCCTGCGCGTGCTCACCGGCGAAGGCGTGGTCCACTCACTCAAAGATTGGAAAACCCCCTACTCGCCGCGGGAAGGCCCAGCTATTTCCACCACGCCGTGGGAGGGGACCCCGCCCGCAGCCACTCTCGTGCGCAATCAAATCACGCCCACCCCGGATCGCAGTGGCTTCCTCTATGCCTCTCGCACGAGTCCCGCTTACGCCGTCCAAGCCACCGCCCCCCGACCCGATCGCCTCACGGGCCGTTGGCTTGATTTTGATTGGACGCTTGCCGCTGGGGAAACGCGCGAACTCGCTTTCTTCATCGCCGTGGGCGGACAAAGCGCAGCGTTGCTCCAAGAGCTCACGATCTGGCAACAGGCGCCCACGGCCGCAATCCTAGCCGCCGCCACGGACTGGCAAGCGGAGATCGCCGCCGTGTTTACCCCCGGCAACTCACGTTACAGCGGGCACCTCCCCCAGTTGCACACCACGAATGCTGACCTGCGCGCCATCTATCTAAACGCGATTATCGGAGTCGTTTATTTCAAACGGGATCATCCGCTCTCTCAACACGGCCGCACTTACACCACGCTCATGCCGCGCTATTGGGTGACCACCAGCGTGATTAATGATTGGTCGTTAACTGCCTTATTGCTCGTGATGCTAGACCCAGCGTGCGTCCGCCGCATGTTGGAACTGTGGCTGGCCCGTGATATCCACCAGCATTTCGGCACCGAATATGTCAGCGGCGAAAGTGCGGGTAATTGGTATTCGTGCAATGATTACGCGATGGCCCAGCTCATCACCACGTACGTGCGGGTGAGCGGTGACTTCGCTTGGCTGCAGCAGCGGGTCGGACCCGGCACCGTTCTCGACCACCTCCGCGGCTGCGCTACTTACTATCGTCAGCTCACGCGCAGCTCGGGCCTCGCCGACTACGGCGATCGCAACAGCTTGCTCGAGGCGGTCGGCACTTACACCCACGAAGTCGCTTCGCTCAACGCCGCAAATGTCTGGATCCTGCGGGAGACGGCGCTGCTTCTCGATCATCTCGGCGAGAATAATGAAGCCGCCGCGTTGCGCACTGAAGCCGCGGTCCTCATTCCGAAAATCCAGCAACTCTATGTCGCCGGCGCCGGTTATTGGCACTGTCGCCAACCCGATGGCTCCTTAATTCCCGTGCGCCATATCTGGGACTTTATCCACACCCTCAATTTTCTGCACGCTGATTTGCCCCGCGCCCAAATCGCAGAGATGGTCGCATTCTTTCAACGCGAACTCATGAGCCCCGCTTGGCTCGCCGCCCTCTCCCCGCTTGATGAGGACATCGATTTCTCTCTGCGCCCTGATCACCAGTGGAATGGTTCCTATCCCGCTTGGGTCTCCCTCGCCGCCAGCGCTTTGGCAAAAACAGGCCACAGCCATGTGCTGGCCGAATGGCTACCGGGCCTCGCCCGCAGCGCCAATCAAGGCCCGTATTCACAGGCTCACTTCGTGGAAACCTATGCCGCTCCCATCGCCGGTGGCGCGCGCAAAGCTCCGACCGAATGGCCTTACATCACCGACTGGACCGTGATCTGCGCGGGCGGATTTTTTGAAACAATACTCAGCGATCTCTTTGGTCTTAATTTTGGCTACACTCATCTGACGACGAAACCCAGTTGCCCCCTCCTCGACTCGTCCGCTCACCTGACCAACGTCCCCTACCAAGGCGCCCGCTACCAAGTCACCACTCACCAACCACCCCAGCGCACCCCGTAAACCCCACCCTCGCCTCGCCCCCACCCCGCCCTCGCCCCCGCCCCCCTCCTCGTGCGGTTTGTAATACATTATATTACAAACCGCGCGCCGTTGAGAGTTGGCGCGGCCCGATCCGTGAACCGTGATGGCTCGCTTAGAAATTCCAAAAAGAAAGCATCAGACCGACACTGTGATCGCGCCGGTAGTAATCGATCAGGTCGCTGTTATAACCGTAGCGGTACCACGCCATCAACGGCAACCCGGCGAGTTTAACGCCCGCCTCGAGCCGAAACGTATTATACCTAAAAGGATTTTCGTAGCCGGTGGTCCAGATGAGCACGTAGCGCCGCTCGAACTGTAATAATCGCTCCAACCCTACGAGCGGACCATTACCCCGGGGAGTCGCGACCGTGAGTGCATAACGAAAGGTTAGACCATCCACGCGGCGCCGCTGCTTACCCTCTGGATCGCCTTCCCAAGCATTATACTCTTCCGCCGGACCTTGCAGCGCGCCCTTCGGCAGAAAATAATTTAACCGCGCCCGAAAAGAGAGCTTAGACTCTGGCGCCCACGACAAATCAGCATCCCAGTCGCGCGCAAACTGCAGTCCCACGTAATCCCAGCCCCGACTGATATTATCGCGGGTGCTACGATACGCTGTTTTCTCGGCTATCGTCGCACTCGTTGGCGACGATGCATCGTGTGCCTGATTCAGATAAACCTGCAGCTGCTCCTCGAAGCGTTCCCGACTGGCGATAAATTGCCCGTTGCTTTCGTGGCCGTAGAAAAACTCTAAAAAATTCTCCTCCGACTCTGGTCCAGCCCGATTGGTCGACCAAAAACGCACGGCGAGGAGCGGATTGAATCGCTTGGCCACCACCGGCGATGACGGTCGCGTCTCAATATATTGTCCCGCGCGGACCGTTGCGGCGAAGTACACATTGGGTCCCGTAAGACCAGACGACCGCCAAAACTTCTCTCCGGTACTCCGCCGAATCGGCTCAGGATAGCCCTGATGGTACAGCGGGAACATGGTTGAGAATTTAAAATCCATGAAGGCCTCATCGCCTTGATCGAAGGTGTAACCGATCTGCGTCGCCTCATATGGCCGGAATAGTCGGCCAATTTTCTTGGGCAACGAACCCCGCTGCGCCTGCGTCTCAGTGTAGCCCTCCTCCCGGCGCTCAACCGTCGCGGCAAAAATTTCTGATTTATCCGCTACCGCCACCGGCTGCTTGGCGGCCAACGACGCCCATTCCAATTCGTCGTTGAGCGAACGATGCTCGGCGAGCAGCTGCCATTGCCCGCCGACCTGCACCCACGTCATTGTAAAGCGTCCATGCACCAAGAAACGCGGCCGCGCTAAGGCTTGGGCGGCGCTATAACTACCCGTCACTACCGCCACCGGCCCGCTGAGCCGGACGACCACTTCATGACTCGGCCCGCCGCCCAGCGCGATTCGACGGATCACACGGTCCTCCTGGTTTAATTTTGCCGCCGGTAAATCAGGACCCGTGTAAGTATAGTTCGGATGCAAGAGCCCCCCCAAGGCTGGCTGATCACCAGCCCCCTCCAGCGTTCGCTCAAATTCGTGCGTGAGCCGCAACAGCTCGGCTTCGTCACCCACCGGCGCGGCCCACGCACCGGATAAGGCAACTAACATGATCATCCCGGACCATCGCCGCAGACTATTTTTTAAAAAACCACCGGAGAATAAATAAATTTTCAAGATGATGACAGTTGAGCTAATTCCCCACTTCAGGCCGAGCGCGCAATCGCTTTGTTATTAAGTCAAAAGGCGCCCAAACGGCTTATTTTGCAAGCGCAGCGCACCGCGTTCATCTTGGCAAGCCATAGGCAGCTTGGCGGAAGTCTGTGCATTAAAATCAAACTGATCCAGATGCTTACCGGCGGCTCGCGCCACGCAATCACAGTCTAAGCAGTGAGCGGTGATTGCGTAAAATTGATAACCTATATGCAATATTACAGAGCCATTAAAACCTAGTATTGTGAATCTTGGGGCGGCGGGGTCGGTTGGGACTAGGTCAAAGTTTGACCCAAGACCAACTCAGGTCGGCTCGGGGGGGTTGGCACGAACGCGCTTAACTCTCCGACGGGGAAGTCGGGTCCCGTTTCTGCGCCATCCCTCTCAGCTCAAAAACGTAACGGGATTGTCGTCGGGTACTCCGTCTATCTCGGAGTGGATGTTATGGGGCGGAAGCAAAATCGGTTTTTCAAGTATCGGCCCGACGTCGAAAAGTGCGCAAGGAGCCACAACAAGAATTCGCTGGCGATCGGCGACCTGCTGGATCGCAAGATCGAGTTTCTCTACGGCCTTGAGCGGCTCACTGCCGGGGAGCTTCAGCCCCGTTGTCCTGTTTGGCCTCCATTGAATGAATAACGGAATTCGGGGGAGCAATTAATGCGGAGCATTAACGGTCTAATTATGTTAACATACGCCATGAAAATGATCCGTGCTTTGCTCATCGGGGCTGGCTGCTTTTTCTTCAACAGCTGCGATTTTGAAATTCCCCTCACGGTCAAGCCAACCCGCACGATCGATAGTCGACTTCTGGGCGACTGGGTTTTTGTGAACGTGAACGCCCAGAAGATCGAATACATGAACGTGCGGAAACTGGATGATTCTACATACGTTGTCTCATCCGACGGCGAGCTGTACCGTGCTTATCATTCAGACTTCGCCGGTACCGCGTTCCTTAGCGTGCAGGAGTTGACGGTGACTGACGGCAAATATCTTTACATGACTTATCAAGTTTCGGCTGATGGCACTAAGCTTGGCCTAAAGAGCGTCAACACGAAGGTCATACCGGGGACCACCAAGGGTCAGGCTGCGCTCCAAGAACTCATCAAGCAGAACCTTGCCAACCCGAAGCTGTTTGATGACGAAGTGCTATATACGCGAAAGAAATTCGATAAGTAGATCCTTGACGCCAAGATGAGGCTCAAGGTCCTAGCCCCCCGCCCAGTTAAGCGAAGCCGAGGAGCAGCAGGCAGAAGACTAACTCTTCAAGCAGCTTGATTTCGCGGGGTCACGGCTGGCGAATTGTTCTCACTTTAGGCCGTTTCTGTTTTCACTTTTGCTGAATCCCAAAGCAAAAGCCCCGAGAACCCAATGCTTGGTGAAGGCATCTCATGCGTGTCCCGCGTCATCAGTAACCCTCGGCGATTAACGGCGTCTTTTTAGTACTTGTGCCTATTTTTTTTAGTACTTGGCCCTATTTACCAAAACAAAAGCCCCAGCTAAACTATTGTTTCGCTGAGGCTTCTGATGAAATGGAGCGGGAGAAGAGACTCGAACTCTCGACGTCCACCTTGGCAAGGTGGTGCTCTACCAACTGA
>CAIVJE010000099.1 GCA_903906135.1 uncultured Verrucomicrobiota bacterium
CGCGGCGGCGTTGGTGCAAACGCTGACGCTAACGAATTTGGCGGAGATCAAATATTATCACTTTGTGCACGGGGAAGTCGCCGGCGTTAAATGCCTGATCAGTCGCACGGGATACACCGGCGAAGATGGTTTTGAGCTTTATTGTGACGCGACTGCGGGCGCGGGCTTGGCCGAGGCGATCCTAGCAGCCGGTGGTCCCTTTGGCCTTGAGCTCACCGGCTTAGGGGCGCGGGATAGTTTGCGCTTGGAGGCAGGGTTTCCGCTTTATGGTCATGAAATCACCGACCAGATCACTCCGCTCACGGCTGGGCTCGGTTGGGTGGTTAAATTCGATAAAGGCCCGTTTGTGGGTTCGATCGTTCTCCAGCGAGAAAAAGCGGAGGGCTCCACACAGAAGATCGTCTATTTTAAAACGAATGATCGGCGGATCGTCCGAGCGGAAACGCCGGTCTGTGATGCCGCTGGGTTGGTGGTGGGCCGGGTCGTTTCCGGCACGCTGTCACCGATTATCAACGAGGCGATCGGCACCGCTCTGGTTGCCACCACCGCCGCGACAGCGCCGCTCGTCGTTGATATCCGCGGCACAAAAATAAATTTGCAACTCGTCAAGCCACCGTTCGTTTCGTTAAAAAAGAACTAATTATATGAGTAACGTTCCCTCTGACCTGCGCTACGCGAAATCACATGAATGGGTCCAGCTAGCGGGCGATGGTACCGCTACCATTGGCATCACCGATTACGCCCAGAATAGCTTGGGGGATATCACTTATATCCAAGTGCCTAAAGTGGGGGCCGTGCTCAAGGCCGGTGAAACCTTCGGCGTGGTGGAATCGGTAAAAGCCGCCTCCGATGTTTATGCGCCGATGGCCGGCACGGTGCTGGCAGTCAATCAGCAGTTAGAGACAACGCCCGAGAAAGTGAATCAAGCTCCTTACACCGACGGCTGGATGCTGAGGTTGACGTTGGCTAATCCGGCCGACGTAAATACTCTGCTAAATGCCGCTGATTACGATAAGCATATTGGCTGAATTAGGCCTCTATTTTATGCTGAATTCACCGAAGGTTAAGCGCGGGATACTTATCATCGGGAGTGCGTTGAGCTTCGCGCTGGTCGCGGGTTGCGGTAAGCCCAAGCTCGGCGCCGTGGCGCCAGTCGTACCGAAGCAACCGGTGGAAGTGGCCGCGATTAGGCAGCGCGATTTAACCGAAACGCTGTCTTTGGTTGGTTCTTTGGCGCCCAATGAATCGGCGCAGATTCGCGCGGAAATCTCGGGTCAGGTTCGGGCGGTTTTATTTGAAGAGGGCGGGGCGGTAAAAAAAGGGCAAGTGCTGCTCAAGATCGATGACGCCGAACTTCGCGCCCAACTCGCGCAAGCGGAGGCGCGGTTTCATCTGAATGAACTCAGTCTAAAGCGGAGTCAAAATTTGACGGAATCCCGCTCGATGTCTCAAGCGGAAGCCGATCGAGTGCGTTCTGAGTTCGCCGCGTCTGAGGCGGAAGTGCAGTTGCTGCGGATTCGCCTAGCCAAGATGGAGCTCAAAGCGCCCTTTGATGGTGTGGTGGGGGCGCGCACGATATCCGCCGGCGATTATATTACCGCGGCCACGATCGTGACGACCCTCAACGATCTGAGCCGACTCAAAATTGATTTCCAAGTGCCGGAACGTTACACGTCTAAGATAAAACCGAGTACAAGCTTTACCGTGCGCGTGCAAACGCCAGCGGGGGAGCTGCGGGCGAACGGCGAAGTTTACTTTATCGCCTCGGTCATCGAGCGCAGCACGCGTTCCAGCCAAGTGAAAGGTTATGTCACGGGAGCGCCGCTGAGCTTCCAGCCGGGCATGTTTGCCGGCATCGAGTTGGTGCTCGAGGTGCATCGCGGGGTACTGACAGTTCCGGAGGGGGCGATCCTGACAACTTCCCGGGGCAC
>CAIVJE010000100.1 GCA_903906135.1 uncultured Verrucomicrobiota bacterium
CGCTTATCAATGGTCGCTCGCCAATGTCGCCCTGACTGGGGCCACCAGTTCCAGCCTCAGCTTAAGTAATGTTCAAGCCAGCAACGCCGGCGATTACACCGTCAAGCTCACGACCACGGCAGGCAGCGTCACCAGCACGGTCGCGACATTAACCGTCACCCCCGCTCCGGTAGTCGTCCCACCCTCGCCTGCTCCTAGTAGCGGTGGTGGCGGCGGTGGCGGTGCCCCCAGTCATTGGTTCGGCGTGGTGCTGAGCTGTTTGGCCCTCGGTCGGTGCTGGCGTCGACGGATTACTTGATCAGCGTCATATCCATGCTTCGGCCGCTGCAGTCACTTCGTCGATTATACCCCGGAAAATTACCTTGGCTATTTATCGCCGTGGGATTGGCGACTCTGGTAATTCAATTTAATCCGCATTGGCGCGACGGACTGATTTACGACCGCACCGTGCTGCCCTCTGGGCAATATTGGCGCATCTGGACAGGTCATCTCGTTCACTTTGGCTGGCCCCATTTTTTGGCTGATGCTGGGTTGTTTATGATCATGGGCGGTCTGCTCGAAGCGCGCCATAAGCGTTTCAGCCGTTGGGCGCTTCTACTCATGCCCGCATTTATTTCAGCGATCATTTATTATTTTGATCCCAGCATGGTGCGCTACGGTGGACTCAGCGCGGTCAATCTCGGTCTCCTGCTGTATTTAGCCGCCCAAGGTTGGCAACGGCAGTGGTCAGACTGGTTCTGGCCAGCGGTACTTGTTATTTATGTGGGCGAAATTATTTTTGAAATCATTCAAGGTGGTCGCGGCGGCGGGATGATTCAGTTTGACGATCCGAGTATCCAGGTCGCGACTAATGCCCATGTGGCGAGCGCCGCGTATGCCCTGATCGCTTGGGCGATAGCCGCGCTGCAAAATAAAATTACGGCCACGGTCGACGGCCGCTAACTAAATTATAGTCGATCTGGCGGAGCTTGCTTGCCAGCGATTCGCGCGGTGGTCTATCAGTTTATCCGTTCAGTGCCTGCTGGCAGGCCCCACCCCACAACCCAGCGGAGCTCGCTCCGAGTTTCAGACCATCGCACATGAATTCCCCCGCCCCGGCCGACCTCAAGTCACCCAATAAACTGCGACTCTTTTCCGTCCTGCTCGCCGCGTTCCTCGGCTGGATGTTCGACGGCATGGAAATGGGCTTATTCCCCTTGATCGCCCGCCCGGCTTTATTGCAGATGCAACAGGCGCATGGGCTGACGTTAAGCGATTCGTTTGTCGCCCAGTGGATGGGCTACGCGACGGCGGCCTTCTTAATCGGCGCAGCTGGCGGCGGCGTAGTGTTTGGTTGGCTCGGCGACAAAATCGGCCGGGTCCGCGCGATGGCTGCGAGTATTTTGGTTTATTCCGTCTTCACGGGACTCATTTATTTTGCGCGCGAGCCCTGGCATTTATGCGCCTCGCGCTTCGTTGCCGCCCTTGGCATGGGTGGCGAGTGGTCGCTCGGCATTGCCTTAGTCATGGAAATCTGGCCCGAGAAACACCGCCCATTGATGGCTGGCATTATTGGGGCCGCGGCAAACGTCGGCTTTGCGTTGATTGCCGTCATCGCGATCTTTTTCAAAGTAACGATCGATTCCTGGCGCTGGGTGGCGTTGATCGGCGCGGCTCCCGCGTTGCTCACTTTCATTATTCGCCTCTTCATCCCCGAGTCAGAAAAATGGCAGGCGGCGGTGAAGGCTAGCCCGACGAAGATCAAGCCGTTGCAAGAAATCCTCGGGCCCAAGCTCTTAAAAACCACGCTAATCGCCACCGCGCTGTCCTCGGTTGCGCTGATCGGCACGTGGGGTTCGGTGCAATGGTTGCCGCTCTGGGCGGATAAGATGGCCGGCGTGGCCGACCCCACCGCCAAAGGTTGGACCGGCATGAGTGCCGGGATCGGCGCGGTGTTTGGTTGTATGCTCGGCGCTTACATCGGCCGCTTCATTACTCGCCGCTTGGCCTATTTTCTTCTCTGTCTCGGCTCCTTGATCAGCTGTGCCATTCTTTTTCGTGGGATCGATGCTTACGGCCCCCCTTTCTTGGTCATGACCTTTATCGTCGGAGCCCTTACCGCTGCTTTCTATGGGTGGTTGCCGCTCTATCTACCGGAATTATATCCCACCCGCGTACGCGCGACGGGACAAGGCCTGTCCTTCAATGCTGGCCGTATCCTCGCCGCCATCGGTGCCCTTCAAATGGGTTCGCTGATGCAGAGTTTTGACGGCAGCTACGCCAAAGCCGGTGCGATCATCACCCTCGTCTACCTCGCCGGCCTGGGCCTGATCTGGTTCGCCCCCGAAACTAAAGGTAAAGTACTGCCCGAATAATCCGGGTCACCGAAAACCCAGCAGGCGAAAAAGATTAAGGGATATAAATTTAAAATTTTACCCTTTAAATTCCGCCAATCGGCGGAGGCTATCGGCGCAGTCTTGACTAATTATAGAGCGATCAAAGTCTTCCTGCTTCGCCGAGCCCAATGGCCTCGCGCTCACCTCCCCATTCATTCGCACTTTTTGCCTGCTGCATGATCTCGCTGCCTCGCTCGCTCTTTTTTCTTCTGCTCGTTATTTTCGCCAGCGCGGCGCTGGCCCGCGCCCAGATCGGGGATAACGCCGACAAACTCGGCGCCCCTCAGGTGCCCCTCGTACCAGCCGATCAAATCCCGCCGGCTCCCGCCCTCACGCCCGAAGAGGCGCTCCAGGCCTTCACCCTCATGCCTGGGTTTAAGCTGGAAATCGCCGCGGCTGAGCCCCTCGTGCAAGATCCGGTGGCGATGACCTTCGGACCCGATGGTCGCATGTGGGTAGTTGAGATGCGTGGTTACATGCCCGACCTCGACGGCAACGGCGAAGACGCCCCTGTCGGTCGCGTTGTGGTTCTGACGGATCGTGATGGCGACGGCCGTTACGATGACTCGCAGGTCTTCGTCGATCACCTCGTGCTACCGCGCGCCATCACCCTCGTCGGCGATGGGGTGTTGGTCGGCGCTCCGCCCGAACTCGCCTTCTGGCGCGATACCAATGGCGATGGCAAAGCAGATCAAAAGACCGTCGTCGCCACCGACTACGGGGTAAAAGTTGATCCCAAGCGACCTTTCCTCGCCAATCCCGAGCGCGCCCCCAACAGCTTGCTCTGGGCACAGGACAACTGGATTTACAGCGCAGCCTACACGAAAAAATTTCGCTACAATCAGGGCACCTGGGAAACTGCCAGCACCTTCTTTCGCGGCCAATGGGGTCTCAGTCAGGATAACTTCGGCCACCTCTTCCATGGCTCCAACAGCGATCCGCTGCGCGTCGATATCATCCCCTCCGATTATCTCCAGCGTAACCCCAACCTCCGCTACCTCGCTGGGACCAACGTCAATGCGGCTGAAAACTTCTTCGTCTGGCCCATTCGCGTCAACCCCGGTATCAACCGCGGCTATCTCCCTAATTTTTTGCGCGACGGCAAACTCAAGGAATTTACCGCGGCTAACTCACCCTGGGTGTATCGCGGCGACCTCATGCCAGAATTTTATGGCAACGCCTTTGTCGCCGAGCCTTCGGCCAATTTCATCCGACGCAACATCCTCACCGCCGGCCAGGGCACGCTCATCGGTCGTAACGCGTATCAACAACAGGAATTTATCGCTTCCACCGACGAACGTTTCCGTCCCGTCGGTTTCAACACCGGTCCGGATGGGGCACTTTACTTCATCGATTTTTACCGCGGCGTTATTCAGCACCGGATCTCGCTGACAAGTTACCTACGCAAACAAAGCGAATCTCGTCACCTAGCTGACCCCCAGCATCTCGGTCGTATTTATCGCATCGTCCCCAGCGATCGCCCCACCCCACGGCTCGCCCCATTCCCCACGCTCACCTCCGCGCAATGGGTCGAACGGCTCGCGCATCCCAACTCTTGGTGGCGCGAAACAGCTCAACGGCTCCTCGTGGAAGGCCGCGACGCAACCCTCGCGCCCGCAATTCGTCAGCTCATCCTCACCAGCCCGCAACCACTCGGTCGCATGCAAGCTCTCTGGACTCTCGACGGCATGGGCGCCTTGGATCGCGCGAGTATCGTGCACGCCTTAACTGATCTTGACCCTATCGTCCGTGCCTCCGCCCTTCGTCTCAGCGAACGCTTTTTAAAAGACCCGCGCGACCGCGCCGAACTCGTGGCCCAACTTTTACGGCTGGCCTCCGATGCCTCGGCCGAAGTCCAGTTGCAGGCCGTGCTGTCGTTGGGCGAACACGGCGAACTGTCGACGGACCTAACCCTCGCGGACATTGTTCGCACCCATCCGCAGAACACTTATTTACGCGAAGCCTTCCTGAGCGGCGTCGGTGAGCGCGAACTGCCGTTGCTTGAGCGACTCGTCGCAAATCCTGCCTGGTCTCCTGACAATGCCTCTGCGAACGCCCTCCTCGCTGGTCTGGCTAATGGCATCTTCGCTTCGCGCGAAACCGCACGAATCGAGCGCCTCCTTGCGCTCACGGCCGCCGAATCGCCCAGCAGCGCCCGCGTCGTAGCGTTGCTCAATGGGATGATCGCTGGGGTCAACGGCTCTCGCCGACCGCTATCCTTTGCCCATGAGCCCATCGGTTGGAACCTCCTCACGAAAAATCCCGCGCTCACCACCGCGATTGATAAATTAAGCCCCATCATCGTTTGGCCCAGTAGAACCGACCTCGCCGCCGCGGCCACTATACCACCCCTGACCGCCGATCAACAAACGCGCTTTGCGAACGGAAAAGTTTTATTCACGGCCGTCTGCGCACTCTGCCACCAAACCAATGGACGCGGTCTCGATGGACTCGCCCCGCCGTTGCTCGATTCCGAGTGGGCCCTCGGCTCCCCCGAACGCACGGTGCGCATCGTCCTTCACGGTGTTCGTGGGCCGATCAAAGTTGCCAATCGCATTCACGCCGGCGATATGCCTGCCCAAGGTTTTCTCGATGATCAGCAAATTGCCTCGATCCTCACCTATATCCGCCGCGAGTGGGGCCACGACGCTTCGCCCGTCGATCCCGCCCAAGTCACGGCAATCCGCGCCGCGACGAAAGCGCACACTGACGCTTGGAGCCCCGAAGAACTTAATCTGATCAAATGAACCCGACTGGGCTTTTCGATTTTCAAGTTAATGGTTTTGGCGGAATTGATTTTCAACGCGACGACCTCACCGCGGCAGAATTTACGCACGCCGTCGACGCACTGCGTAAACACGGCACCTCCGGGATTTTTGCTACGCTCATCACTGACGAAATAGATTTACTGTGCCGCCGGTTTGCTGCCCTTGAAAAATTGTGCGCCGCCGTGCCTACAGCCGGCGCAGCAATTTTAGGTTATCATCTTGAAGGGCCATGGCTCAGTCCCACTCCCGGCTACCGCGGGGCCCATCCTGCGGGACCCATGCGGGCACCCACCCTCACTGATTACGAGCGACTCCAAGCTGCAGCCCAAGGCCGCCTCCGCCTCATCACCCTCGCGCCCGAGTGGCCAGGCAGTGCTGAATTTATTACTGCCGTCACACGACAAGGCGTGCACGTCTCTCTTGGCCACACCAATGCGAGCGAGGCCGAGATCGACGCGGCTATTCGCGCTGGCGCCCGTTTCTGCACGCACCTCGGCAACGGCTGTCCGCTCGAACTGCCGCGTCATGATAACATCGTCCAACGCCTCCTCGCCCGCGACGAGCTCACCGCCTGCTTTATTCCAGACGGGATTCATTTGCCCAAAGGAGTTCTCAAGAATTTTGTCCGCGCCAAACCCACCGGTCGCATCCTCTTTACGACTGACGCCATGGCGGGCGCGGGCGCCCCACCCGGTCGCTACACCATCGGACCGCACCTCATTGCCGTTGGCGCGGATGGCGTGGCGCGACAGCCCGGCGAGAAAAATTTTGCGGGCTCCACGCTCACCCCGGATGTCGGCGTGCGCCACATCGCTGAGTGGCTCAACCTAACGCCCGAAGCTGCGCGTAATACCTGGTCCACCGCCCCGGCAGCCGCTTTTGGGATCACGCTTCCCGCTCTTTAATTCCCTTGCCGATCATCACTCCTCACCATTTCACCGCTGGCTGCTTGGCCGTCGAAGTCCATCCTGACCGCGCCGCTCTTGGTCGCGCGGCAGCTCGTGCCGTGGCTGCGCATTTACAAGCGGTCATAGCCCAGCAAGGTACCGCGCGGGTTATTTTTGCCTGCGCACCATCGCAGAATGAATTTTTAGCAGCCCTCATTGATCCCGCCCAATGCGGACACACGCTCGAGTGGTCAAAAATCACCGCGTTTCACATGGACGATTATGTCGGCTTGAGCGGAACCCACCCTCAAAGTTTTCGCCACTATCTTCACGAGCACTTGCTGCGTCAGGTCAAAATCGGCTGTTTCCATCCGCTGCCGGCGGAGGAATCAGATGCCGTCGCCGTCGCTGCACGCTACACGGACCTGCTTCGCGCCCAGCCGATTGATCTGATCTGTATGGGCATTGGCGAAAATGGTCACATCGCCTTCAATGATCCCCCGGTGGCAGATTTTGATGATCCGCTGCTGGTGAAAGTCGTTGAGCTCGATCTCGCCTGCCGCCAACAGCAAGTGAACGACGGCTGTTTTCCGACGCTCGCCGCGGTACCGCGTCATGCGTTCACCCTCACAATCCCCGTCTTTCGCCAAGCGCGGCGCTTGAGTATTCAGGTGCCTGGTCCGCGTAAAGCCGCCGCCGTGCTTGCCACCGTCGAAGGTCCCATTACCACCGCGTGTCCAGCGTCTATTCTCCGCCAGCATCCAGCGGCGATACTCTACCTCGACAGCGCCGCGGCCAACCTGCTTTCTAGTTAAACTCCACCCCACCTATGCTTCGCTCAATCCTCCTGCTTGTTTTTATATCCTTCCTGACCCTCCGCGGCGCGGAACCGCTGCGTCTCGGGATCATCGGCCTCGACACCTCGCATGTGCCGGCGTTTACCAAAACTTTTAATGACCCCAAAGATCCCGGCCACGTCCCCGGCGGGCGCGTCGTCGCCGCTTTCAAAGGGGGTAGCCCTGACATCGAAGCCAGCGCGTCCCGCGTCGAGGGCTACACTAAACAATTAGTCGAAACTTACGGGGTGAAAATTTACGACACCATCGAGGAACTCTCCCGCAACGTCGATGCCATCTTGATCGAGAGTCTCGATGGTCGCCCGCACCTTGACCAATTTCGCCGCGCCTTGGCGGCCAAAAAACCCATCTTCATCGACAAACCTTTCTCGAACTCACTCAAAGATGCCGTCGAAATCATGCGCCTCGCTCGCGCTGCGGGCGTACCGGTTTTCAGCTCCTCATCGCTCCGCTACGCACCCGAACCCTACGGCCCGAAACTAGCACTGATCGGGGATATCACCTCGGCCTATTCGGTAGGACCAGCGGAATTCGAGCCCCATCACACTGATTTCTTCTGGTATGGAATTCACTGCGTCGAAGCGCTCTACACCGTCCTCGGACCAGGTTGCACGCAGGTAGTCCGTACGCACACCGCTAACACGGACCTCATCACTGGCATTTGGTCCGATGGCCGGATCGGCATCGCTCAAGGGAACCGCAAAGGGTACAAAGGCTATGGCGTGACCGTTATCGGAACCAAGGGTGTGACGACCGTTGGGGATAAATACAGTTACCACGGGCTCACGGTTGAGATTATGAAATTTTTCCAGACCGGCATTTCACCCGTCGCTCCCGAAACCACC
>CAIVJE010000101.1 GCA_903906135.1 uncultured Verrucomicrobiota bacterium
ACTCCGACCGACTGGCCGGCCAAGTTCGTGGCGCGGGTTTGGCTCGCGTAGGCGAGGCCCGTTTCTTCAGTGACCGGCAGGCCGTCGAGATCGGTGCGAATCAGCAAGGTGGGTCCGGGGCCATTTTTGAGCACGCCGACGATCCCGTAGCCGCCAAATTTTTCGGTAACCTCGAAACCTGCTTGGCGCAGCTCGGCCGCAATTTTGGCCGAAGTTTTCTCCTCCATCAGCGAGAGCTCAGGGTGCGCGTGCAGATCTTGATAGAGCCGCTCGAGCGAAGGATATTCGGCCGCTATTTTATTGGCGACGAGGCCATGCAGGCCATCCGCCGCGAACAAGAGCGAGCTGGGGGCCAAGCAGAGCGCGGCGAGAAAAATACGGGTGGGGGCGTTCATTTTTGCGAAGGCGGTTTAATTTTAGGTTCGAGTTTAAAGATCAGGCTATCGAGCAAGGCATCGGTGCGGAGCTTGAGGTGTTGCGCGGGGGGCGGCGGCTGATCGGCGGGAGAATTTTTCTTCTGCTGCGCATAAGCAGCGTCGCCGGCCGTGGCGGCTTGCGCCAAGAAGATTTCCTTTTGTTGATGAAAAGTTCCGTCGGGCCTTAGATCAGCCAGCGTCGTGGGTTGGCCAAAAAAAGCGGGCGTAGATTCGGTGCCGATCCAGACGCGCCAGTCAGCTTCATCGGCAAAATAAGCCGCGACTGCGCCGCGTTGTGCGGTGCCGAGTTGTTGGGCGAGCGCTTGCATGAAAGCGCCAGGAGCATTGTCTTCCGCGGCACTCGGGGATTTTGCAAATAACCGGGCGACAATTTTCAACCCCGTAACGCGCTCAAAGTTCGCCAGCTTGAAATTAAAGTTTTTGGCCCGGGGAATCTCCTGCGGTAAGAGATGAGCGGGATCGTCAAAATGTGCGGTTGGACCCGGGGTCGCCGCGCCCGAGTATTTTTTAGCGGCCGCGGCCAGCGCTTGAAAAGTGGCCGGATCATTTTTGAAGGCCTGCGCCGCGGCGCCGACCCGCTGGATCTTAATCGCGAAGGCTTCGTTCGGTTTAATGAGCGGGAGAATGGCTAAGCCGCGCACCACCCGACCAAACACGCTGTGCAGATAATTAAGCCGATCGGTCGGGGCTAAGGTGAGAAAAAATTCGCAACTGTTGGTGTCCGGACCGGCGTTGGCCATCGAGAGAATGCCCGCTGCGTCGTGCCGCAGCCCGGGCACAAATTCATCCGCAAAATGATGGGGGCGCGGAATTTTTTCATCATCAGTGTCCTTGAGGCCGGGGTTGCCGCTTTGGATAACAAAACCCGGAACGACGCGGTAAAAAGTGAGGCCAGTGTAAAATGGTTGCCCATTTTTTGGAGCGAGGGTGCCTTCCGCGAGCCCGGTGAAATTAACGCAAGTGAGGGGGGCTTGGGTGTAATAAAGTTCGGCGGTAATCACGCCGTGCGGCGTGATAAAATCCGCGTACAGTCCATCGGGGAGTTGCTCTGCCGCTAACGGGGAAGCGAGGAGAGCTAAGCCCGCGGCCAAAACTGCAGTCGAAAGGAAGCGCATTGCTGCAACCTAACGGGATCGCGCCCTCGCGCGAGCAAGTTTGCGCGTCAAAGTAGCTCAGCCGGTCGCGGGTGCCGGCCGCGCCGCGCGCTGCTTAGAGGAATGAACAGATGTATTCACAGATCCCCGTTTTTACCTCGATCGTGAAACCACTTTTGCCCGGTACATCAAACGCCGTGCCGGCCGCATAATTTTTTAGGCCAGTTTGACCATCAAGGGTCACGTGGCAGCTTCCCGCGACAATTTCCATCCGCTCCGGAGCGCCGGTGCCAAAGTGATAGCTGCCTGGGTAGATTAACCCGAGGGTTTTTTTGGCCCCATCAGGCATCAGGACGGTGTGGCTGACGACGCGACCGTCGAAATAAATATTAGCTTTTGAGTGTACGGTGACGCCGGCAAAGGAGGAGGGCAGAGCCATGAGATGGATAATGGTTAGGGGAAAATAATGAGAGGGAGCTGGAGCGGCGGGAATTTAGCCCTGGGCTTGATACCATTTTAACAGAACTTGCGTCCCGTTTTCGGACCAACCCCGCGCGGCGACTTCTTCGTAAAGTTTATTGGCCTGTTGCAAGCCCGGCAGGTCGAGCTGCATTGCGCGCGCTGATTCTAGGGCGATGCGCATATCTTTGAGGAAATGTTTCACGTAAAAACCGGGCGTAAAATCACCACGGAGGGCGCGCGGGGCCAAATTATTGAGCGACCAGCTCGCGGCGGCGCCGCCCCCGATGCTTTCGATGACGCGACTGGGATCGAGGCCAGCTTTTTGCGCATAAGTGATCGCTTCGCACCAGGACATCATAATCGAAGCGATGGAAATTTGATTAGCCATTTTGCAGTGTTGGCCAGCGCCGGGTCCGCCCTGGCGGATGATATTTTTACCCATACATTCTAATAATGGCCGCGCCTGTTGAAAGGCGGGTTCCTCGCCGCCGACCATAATCACAAGGCGCGCTTCTTTCGCCCCAATATCACCCCCGGAGACCGGCGCATCCAGCGCGGCTAAACCTCGCACCGTGGCCGCGGTAGCGATGCGTTGGGCCAGCAACGGACTCGAGGTCGTCATATCAACGAGCACGGTGCCGGGCTTAGCCTGAGCCAAGATGCCCGTTGGACCAAAGTAGGTCTGCTCCACATCCGCGGGAAAGCCGACGATGGTGAACACAAAATTCGCCTGGGCCGCCGCCGCCCCCGCCGACTCGTGCCACTGAGCACCGCGTTCCAGCAAGGCCTGCGCATTGGCTTTGGTGCGATTAAAAATATGCAGCTGGTGGCCCGCGGCGAGGAGATGCCCTGCCATGCTGCGACCCATGACGCCGGTGCCGATGAAGGCGATAGATTGAGACATAGCGCCACCGGAACAAATTTGCGGCAGCGAGGCGAAGCAATATTTGCCGCGGCCGGCTTAGGCTTCGCGCAAATATTATCGCGGCCTCCCACTTAAAAAGTGGGTGATCCCGCTAGGGCAGCGGTCGCTTAGGGGATGCGCAATTGCGTGCCGAGGCGCAGCACGCCGTCCAAGCCAATTTTATCAGGGTTGGCTGAATAAATATCCTGCCAACGTTTGGCCGTACCATAGTAGCGTTGGCTGATGCGGGCGAGTGAATCGCCCGCTACCACCAAATGAGATTTCTCACTGGGGCTCGCCGCGGGCGGGGTGGGACTGACCGCGGAGTTCGCGCCGCCCGCCAGGCGAGTTTTCAGTTGGTAGTTCTCAGTGACAATAATGGTGTTGGTGCCTTGCAGCTGTCTGATCAAAGCGCGGGCCGTGGCGAGATCGCTGGCGTATTGCGCGGAGGCCCGCTGGAGGGTGGCGAGGGCTTCACGAGCTCCGGTGACCTCCGCTTGGGCCGCATTGGCGCGGCTTTCGGCGGTCGCAAGTTGGGCGGTTAAGGTGTCTTTTTCGCTGAGGCTAGCCGCGGCCGCTTTGCCGGAATTTTCAGTGAGCGTATCAAATTCTTTCTGCAAAAGACCATAACTGCTCAGGGCGATCTCCAATTTGCTTTCGGTTTCACTGAGGCGCGGAGCTAAGTCCGCGGTGTTGACGGTGGCGGTCGCGCTGGCCGCGGGGGTCATCGCGGGTGCCGGGCTGGGCGCCGGGCCCACTTCGGCGCGGGCATTTAGGCTCAAGATTAACACCAAGACGGACGCGGAAAGGAGAGGAGTGCTTTTCATGAAGAGGAGGCGATCGATGATCAGATTTATCTGCTTGGATTATGGCTTGGCTGCAAGCTTAGGGCAGCGCTGTTTTCAAAATAAATTGCGGCCCGGCACGCTGCTGGGGCCCAGCCCTTGATTGGCGCTAGCCTTGCCAGCTAAGCTCCGCCAACTTAAGTTTAACCTCTGCTCCGCAAAAGCCGTCGCTGCTTAAATTTTAAGCTTTCGCGCTTTTATCTTAAAAACATTTCTATGCACTCCCGTCTTCGCTCCGTCGCTTTTCTCTTGGGGTTAAGTTTGGTTTTTACCTTCGGCTGTAGCCGCTCGGCCACTCCGGGGGCTGGCTTTGCACCCGTGGTGCCCGTGCAAGTGGCGATTGCCCGTCAACAGGATGTGCCGCGGCGCATTGAGTCCATCGGCACCGTGCAGGCCTTGCGCACCGTTAGCGTTAAATCTCAAGTGGACGGGATTATTGCGCAGGTGCATTTCCGGGAGGGTGATAATGTCTTAGCCGGCGATCTCTTGGTTACATTAGATCGGCGGCCTTTTGAGAATAGTTTACGCATTGCCCGAGCCGACCTCGTTAATGCGCAAGCCGAGGCCAATCGCGCCCAATCTGATGCGGAGCGTTACACGCGGCTTGATCAGCAAGACGCCGTCTCGAAAGAACAATACGCTATTCTAACGACCAAGGCAGAAACAACGCGGGCCCTCATGCAGGCCAAAGAGGCCGTGGCCGCGAATGCTGAATTGCAACTGGGCTACACCCAAATTCGCTCGCCGATCGCCGGCCGGACGGGGCAACTCCTGCTCCATGAGGGCGCCTTGGTAAAGGCGAATGATAATAACTTTCCGCTCGTAACGGTCAATCAACTGGCGCC
The DNA here is from genome assembly GCA_903906135.1 of uncultured Verrucomicrobiota bacterium. GTDB lineage: Bacteria > Verrucomicrobiota > Verrucomicrobiia > Opitutales > Opitutaceae > Lacunisphaera. The sequence goes on from CAIVJE010000101.1 coordinate 4,588, forward strand.
CGTTGCGGTGGCTTATGCGGTGCCCGAAGGATCGCTGGATGAAATTCGCCGCGCTTTTGCCGCGGGGATCGTCACCGTATCCGCGCTCGATCGCACCACTGGCTTGACGCGTGAAAATGGCCGCTTGGACTTTATCGACAACACCGTCGATGTCACCACGGGGATGATTACCCTGAAGGCGGTTTTTTCTAACGAGGATCAAGCCCTGTGGCCGGGGCG
>CAIVJE010000102.1 GCA_903906135.1 uncultured Verrucomicrobiota bacterium
CAGTTTGTCGTCTATACCATCGGCGGCAGTGTTTTCATGCTGCTGGCTTTCGCGGCGCTCTTCGCCACGGCCGGGACTTTTGATTTTGTGGAGCTCGCCGCCCTCGCTCATAATGGAAGTCTCGCCGCGAAAATCGGCGGTCCCGCCCTCGGCGTAATTTTCCTCGGGGTGCTGCTTGGTCTCGCCGTGAAAGTTCCCCTGTACCCTTTCCATACTTGGCTGCCCTCCGCGTATGCCGAAGCCCCGACGGGCGCTTCGATGTTCCTGACCGGCGTCATGTCCAAAATGGGCGTCTACGGTTTCCTCCGCATCCTCTGGCCGCTTTTCCCCACGCAACTCTCAGCCGCAGCGCCGGTGCTGAGTGCTTTGGCGGTAGCGGGTATCGTGCTCGGTGCTTTTGCCGCCATGGCGCAAACGGACCTGAAGCGCATGGTCGCCTATTCTTCCATTAATCACGTGAGCTATTGCCTACTCGCGCTCTTCGCCGTCGCGGGGTCCGGGCTCTTACATCCGGCGGCCGCCACCGCTGCCCTCAGCGGTGCGGTGCTGCAGATGTTTAATCACGGACTCTCGGCCTCCGCGCTTTTCTTTTGTGTCGGGATTTTAGAAAACCGTTCTGGGGGTTTACGCGGCCTGCATGATTTTGGCGGCGTGCGGACCGCTGCCCCCATCTTCGCCGGTTTCTGCGGAATCGCCCTCTTTTCCTCGCTGGGCTTACCCGGACTCAATGGTTTCGTCGGCGAATTTCTCATCTTCCGCGGAGTCTTTGGGCTCGCGCCGTGGGCTGCCGCCATCAGCTGCTTGGGTTTATTTGCCACCGCCTATTTCTTGCTGACCTTCTGGCAACGCGTCTTCCACGGGCCCCAAGGAGCGAGCGTTACCCGCTTCTGTGATCTCAATTCCTTAGAAATTGCTACGCTCGTCCCGACGATTGCCTTGATGTTTATTCTCGGCGTATGGCCGCAAGCCCTCGTGAGTCTCTTCAACCCGTTGGTCACCGCGTGGACTGTTCTCCTGCCATGAACCTGCTGCCTTTTACCATCTACCTGTCGTTCGCCGGGGCCGGGTTGGCCTTGGTGGCGGGCCAGCGGTCAGCAGCCACGGCGCGGATGGTCGCCTTGCTCACTGCGGCGACTGCTTGGGGCCTGACTTTATATGCGGCCGCTGGCTTCACGCCTTCTGCGTCCGTCTTAACCCTGATCAATCTGCCTTGGATTCCCCAAATGGGAATCAACTACCACCTCGCAGTCGATGGCATCAGCCTCACGTTGCTGGTGCTCACTGGCTTGGCGGCGACCGCAGGGGTGTTGTTCTCGTGGAACATCGAAGAGCGCACTGGGGAATTTTTTGCCTTCTACCTAGCGCTGATCGGCGGAGTTTACGGCGTCTTCCTCAGCGCGGATGCTTTTCTGTTTTTTGTTTTCTACGAAATCGCGATCGTCCCAAAATATTTTCTCATCGCGAACTGGGGCTCCACCAACCGGCAGTATGGCGCGATGAAGCTCGCGCTCTATTCTTTCGCCGGAAGTGCCCTGGTACTCGCGGGCTTGCTGTGGATTTACGCGACCGGCCACGCCGCTGGTTTCGGCTTAACCCAATTAGCCCAAGCCGTAACGAGCCTCAGTCATACTGAGCAAGTCATGATCTTCGCGCTGATCTTCACGGGCTTTGCCGTGTTGGCGGGCATGTTTCCCTTTCACACGTGGGCCCCGACCGGCCACGTCGCGGCCCCCACCGGGGCATCGATGCTGCTTGCCGGTGTCGTGATGAAGCTCGGCGCCTACGGCTGTCTGCGCGTTGCCATGGGTCTCATTCCCGCTGGCTTGACGTATTGGCAACCGGTCATCGCTTGGCTCGCGGTGGCGGGTATTATTTACGCGGGGCTCGTCGCGTTGGTGCAAAATGATTTTAAATTCGTCATCGGCTACTCCAGCGTCAGCCACATGGGCTTTGTGCTGCTGGGCCTCGCCGCCGCCAATCCCCAAGCCGCGGCCGGGGCCGTGCTCCAAATGTTTTCCCATGGCGTAATCGCCGGACTGCTCTTCGCCGTTGTCGGTCGCATGGTTTACGAGCGCACCCATACTCGTCAGCTAGAAGCCCTCCGGAAAATTCCCCTGCATCGGCTCATGCCTTTTGCCACCGTGGTCTTTGTCGTGGCTGGTCTCGCTTCGATGGGTATGCCGGGCTTTAGCGGATTCCCGGCCGAGCTGACTATCTTGAGCGGGACCTGGCAGGTTTCAAAAATCTGGGCCGTGAGCGCTGCCCTCGGCGTGCTCATCGCTGCCGCCTTCACCTTGCGCGTGATGCAAATTTCTTTTTTTGGTCAGGTATCACCCGCAAGCGAAGCCCCACTCGATGCGACCCACTACACTCCGATCACGTGGGCGGAACGCACTGGGGCCATTTTATTGCTGACGGCAACTTTGTTAATTGGGCTGCAACCTGATCTGCTGCTCAACTGGATTGTCCCGAGTCTGCATTCTCCACTCCTGCAGGCCATCTGGCACGGAGGTACCCCATGAATTATAGCTACGCTCTGCTCGCCCGGGGGCTATTGCCCGAAATTTCCCTGATTGTCGGGGCCCTCTTAGTCCTCACTTATGATCTCATTCGCGGTCGCCAGCATACCCTGGCCGAACGTCGGACCGCCGCCCTGTGGATCGGGGCCACCGCGCTCATCGCCGCGATTTTTGACTCCGTATCGGTCGGCGCGCTCGGCCCAATTTATGGGCACAATTTCATCTTGGACCAACTGGCCCTGGCTACCCGCACCGGCGTGCTGGGACTCGCCTTGCTTACGCTCGGAGTAACCGCTGGCGCTAAACTCCTCCGCCATCCGGCTGAATACGTTGCGATCATTTTATTTGCGACCGCCGGGTTTACCCTGATGGCCGCGGCTCATCATCTCTTGGTCGCTTTCGTCGCCCTCGAACTAGCGAGTCTTTCGCTTTATGTGCTGGCTGGTTTTGACAAAGACCGCCGCGCCTCGGCTGAAGCGGCTTTAAAATATTTTCTGTTTGGCGGCATGGCGACCGCCTTTCTGCTCTTTGGCTTTAGCCTCATTTATGGCGTCACGGGCGAACTCGAGTTCTCACGGATCGCCTCGAGCTTAGCTCACGGGCACATGACTCCGCTGCTCGCGCTGGCCCTCGTCATGGTGTTGGTCGCTTTCGGCTTCAAGGCGGCGGCGGCGCCTTTTCATCTCTGGGCCCCCGATGCCTACGAAGGCGCCCCCACCCCCTCCACCGCGCTGATCGCCTCGGCCTCCAAACTCGCCGGCTTTACCCTTTTCCTGCGTCTCTTGTGGCCCGGTTTGAGCTCCCTGGCTGGGGACGTAGCTACAGCTGGTAACTCCGGCGGCTGGTTAATTCTCGTCGCCCTCCTCGCAGGAGCCTCCCTCCTGCTCGGTAATCTGGCCGCCTTGGCGCAGAGCAATCTTCGGCGCCTGCTGGCCTACTCGGCGATTGCCCATACGGGCGCTATGCTGCTCGGCGTCATCGCGGCCGGCAGCGCGGGAGTGGGGCCCCTGTTTTATTATCTAGCCACCTACGGGGTAGCTACCATCGGGGCCTTCGGCGTCATCGCCGTGCTCGAACAACAGGGCCGCTGCCAAAAAATATCCGACGTGGCCGGTTTGTATCAACGCTCACCACTCTTGGCCGGCTGCTTGACGGTCTTTATTCTTTCACTCGCGGGCATCCCTCCGCTGGCTGGTTTTTTTGGTAAATTCGCCGTGTTTGCGGCCGCCTTACAAATTGGCGGCGTCGCGGGCCCCGCCGGTTGGCTCACCTTGCTCGCCATCGCCCTCAGCGCGGTCGCCCTTTATTATTATCTCCTCGTCTTAAAGCAGGCCATGGTTGTCGCCCCCGCGGCGGAAAATTCCGCGCGGATCCGCGTACCGATCACCACGGCGCTCACCTTGCTGATCGCGGTCGGTCTGCTCCTCGGACTTGGTTTATTTCCGTCGTTAGTACTGGGACTTTTCTAACGCCAACGTTTGGCTCGCCGCTGAAAACGGCCGACCGATTATAATCAATCGGCACTTTTCTTTTTCGGCTATCGCAGACTTGCCAGCCCCCCTTGGAATATGCGTTCGTGGCGACCTTCCTTTATGAATTCCGCCAAAATCTCTACCGCCCTGCCCGCTGCTGCTGTCACCCGTTTCGATTC
>CAIVJE010000103.1 GCA_903906135.1 uncultured Verrucomicrobiota bacterium
TAAAGACGGAAAACCTATCCAGTTATACCGACAAAAAAGAGGAGCTTAGGAAGCTTGATGCCTCACGCGTATTATTTGCGATTCCCACATGGACGCACATCAAGACGAAAAAAATGCTCCGCGATGCTTACGAAGTTAGAGCAACTATCTTCTTCAAAGACTCGCGCAATGAAGTGATATTTACTGCGAGCGGTGTAACAACTAAAAGAGATTGGAAGCAGGCGCTCCAGTTGAGTTTTCTGGATAGCTATGAGCAATTTCTAGCCGCCCATCCTGGCTTCGATAAAAGCACTAATTTTATTGAAAGGCGGAAGCAAGCGGGACCCGGACCCTCTAGAGTCAATCTTCTACAAGAGATGCAGGATAGAATAGAGAGCCTTAAGCCAATCGAAGGCCTCTGGGCAACACTGGGAGCCACAGAGGGATTGGATTCTTTCGAAGTGGCCATCATTCGACATTACGGATCGGAAGTAGGTGATTTCTCAGGGTATCTTACAAAATCTTCAGACCCTAAGCAAATGATCGGTCACATCCGATTGACAGTATCAGCGACAGCGGTTGCTGGGGTCTACCAAGGCTTGCTCGTTGATCCGAATATGGGCACCGAACCCTTCGATATGGTTCAAGAGTCTATCAATCTCTTAGGAATAGCACTTAAACCCAGAGGGCAAATCGGGATGCGCGAATTCAGACTCATTCGGATATTCCCTAAGTACGCTGAACAAGAGAAAGCGCGTACTATAGTTGCTTCAACCCTAGCTGACGGCACAGCGGAGCCAAAACTCGCCGGTTCTGGCTCCGGTTTTGTAGTTGATACCCAGCAAGGGCTTATCGTTACAAATTTTCATGTGATAGAAAACGCCAAGAAATTGCGAGCCGCAGTCGCCGGCGAGGAGTTTGATTGCAATATCGTTACTGCGGACCGGTCTAATGATTTGGTCATACTTAAACTCGTTGGTTTCGAGAATAGCTCGCTTAGTGGAAAATCTCTGCCTTATGCACTTCGACCATCCTCTGTCGCAAGAGAAGGCACACGAGTATTCACGATGGGGTACCCATTAGGGGCTTTGCTTGGAACTAAGCCTAAATTCTCCGACGGCTCCATCAGCAGCCTAGCAGGGATGAATGACGACCCCCGCATTCTTCAGATGAATGTCCCAATTCAACCGGGTAATAGTGGTGGTCCTTTGATTACAAATAGTGGAGAGCTTATCGGGGTAGTTGTCGCGGCCTTGGATGCGAAATACTTCATAGAAAACATTGGCATCGTACCCCAGAATGTAAATTTTGCCGTGAAGTCGGACTACCTTGGGACTCTATTCTCTGCCTCAGGAGTCAAGAATAGCACAATCTCTGAAGGACTCGCGGGTGATGACTTAATTCAAGCCGTTAAGTCGTTTTGTGTCTCTGTGCAAAATTGGCAATAAGTCTAAGACGGCATGAATAAGAAATCTCCCGCGCTGTCCTTAGTCTAATACTCCGACTATCCTGGATCCGAATATATTTCCGATATCCCACCGGCCGCCATCAATTGGAGTGCTGCAGACTTATATTACAAATAGCCTAGATGCGTGGGGTTACCGTACAATGCCGCTCTTAGGTAAAGAAGCCTGTTCTGAGGAGATTGATTAATAGCCAGCTAGGTCAATGGACGGCCTACCTGCCACTATCTGCAAAGATCTGCCGCGAGGGCTATTCCCAACCATGCCGCTGCTCATTTACGGCGTTGTAGACCCTGATGGCTACCCTTGCCTGCTAAACCTGAGATCGACCTTCCTTAGCGAAAATTTATGGCAAGGCTTGGCCACCGAAACACGTGACTACTCAGTTCAATGCGAACCCGCACAATCGCCTAAGATTCCTGTCACATTCCTGTCAGAAATGGTGCCACCCGATACCCATTCCTGCCAATTCCTGCCAAGCTGTCTTATTAAGATTCTCATATGAAAATGTGTAAATAGCTCTTTTTTAGCCGGGTACATAACCCGGCATATCCGATTTCGACTCCCGGCACTCGCACCATAGCAATCAAGGACCTACGACCGAATTAAACACGAGGGATAGTCCCACGCTTGGTCATGTTGTCGATGTGTTGCTCGCTTATCTGCTAAGTCTGGGCTAAATAAGTGATGCCACTACAAGCTACCAACCCCACTAGAATAATTGCCAAGCAACCTGAAGGACTGGACTTAACTTCATGACCCAGTAACCGAGAGATTAATTCTAAGGCTTTGGGTTCTGAAGCAGATGGCGAAAGGTTGCCGCCCAGGCTGCGAATATATGCCAGTTGGCTCTCGGTTGCTGGTTCGTTCGCCCCTTTCTCTGCTTTCGCATTCACAGTACCACTGGTATGGGTCGTAGCAGTTTGCCCCAGTTGCTATGTCATCATGGGCATTACTCCAGAGACGGTTTTAGCGAATGAAGAGGATACCAATACTATGTCTGCGTGGGCGTTTAGAAGTGCAGGTTAACCCCGCCGCGCAGGCTGTAGCCGGTCTGATGCCGGCTGAGCGCGGTGTTCTCGGCCGATAGGTAGGCCTCTGAATTTTTGCAGAGGGTGAATGCGGCCAGCCCGCGCACGCGCAGCAGGTCCGCCGCCGGACGCACTGCCCGCAGGGTAAAGACCGACGAACCGCTTGCGGTCAAGCTGACGCGGCTCTCGGCGCCCGTGGTATTGAGCTGGTGCTCGTAGCCGAGGTTGACCGAGAGCAGGAGCGGATGGCGTGCCCCCAGCAGCCGGCGGCTCAAGTCGATCGCCAAGAGAGTGGCCGCGCGCTCGTCGCTAACCGCGTGCGCATGCAAGGAGAGTAGACCGGTCCCGCTTTCCGTAAAAGCAGACGCCCAAGCCGAGCCATAAGTCAGGCCGGCGGAAGGCTGAATCAGGAAACCCGCCCGCTGGAAGTCGCGCGAAAGCGTGGCCGACAGCGAGGCGGTGTTGATGACCGGGCTGGCCAAGGCGCGCCGCGCTAGACCGCCAAAAGCAATCGTGCGCGACACCTCGGCCGCGGTGCGACTGGTTTCGCCGGCGAGATTGAATTGCCACGGACCCTGCGTGTAACGCGCATACGCCAGCCAGCCCAAGCCCATTTTATCCAGCTTGGCATAGGCTCGGTCCGCCCCGTTGGACGACAGCCGTCCCGCTTGTTTTTGAATGGCGACCCCACCCAGCCAGGGGGCGGTGCGCCAGAGGTCACAGCCCACCATGGCCCCGAAGTTGGTTTGGACATAACCTCTCGTCAGCCCATCGCCCGGGGCGAAGTCGCGACCCGCCATCGTATCAACCCAGAACGGGTTGCTATGCGGCTGGTGCCTCGCCACGGTGGCCATGAGCTTACTCCGGTTGGTCAGCGCGCCTTCGAGCAGTTGGCCGTAGACGTTGGTGCCGATCTGGTCCAAGGCGGTGGTCAGCCCTGCGGCATCCAAGCTGAATAGCGCCGGGTAGACCGCGGCCACGTCGCCGACCGGGCGCACTCCCGCAGCCGGGCGCAGGGCCTGCAGTGCAGCGCCGGTGCGGGCCCGGTTCGGAGTGTAGCCGATGCCCACAGCGGTGATCTGGCCGTAGTCAGCTGGAGTAAAGATAAGGTCGAGTGAACTCGTGCTGTAGACGAGGTCGAGGGTAAGCCCGGTTGGCAGGCCCGCCGTCGGTTGGGTGAGTCCGGCAAAGCTGCCGCTGATGCCAGCGACGCCCACCATGACATTGAAGCGCTGGGCGAGCGAAGGCGCGAAGGTGTTGCTGGCGGAGCCGCCCAGCCCACGCAGCACCGGAACTACCATACCACCATTAAGCACGATGCTCGAAGCGGAAACTAGGCGGCTGTAGTTGCCGGCCCCGCTGCCGGTGCCCGTGCCGTCGATTTCAAAGATCGCCGTGCTGCCCGCGGCGAAACTAACCGGCCCGACTACGCTGAGGGTGCCCGGGGAGTTGCCGGGATTGAGCTGACCCTGAACCGACAGGGCTCCGGCCAGTAGACCGGTTCCGCGCAGCGCGGCGCCGGGACTGATCGTCAGTTGGGATGCGCCGAGCGCGGTATTTAGATAGAGGGTACCTTGGGCAACTTGGAAACTGCCCGTGTAGGCAGAGGCATTGCCGCCGAGGTTCCAGCTGCCGGTGCTCTGCAGGGTCAGGTTGCCCAGACCGATGAGGCTCCCGGTAGTGCTCAGCTGCGAGGCGCCGGTGTTGATGGTTCCGCCCGCCGAGCCGATGCCGATGGGGCGGGCCGTGCTAACATTGCCCGTCAGCTGCAGACTGCCACCTGAAATCACGAGCAGGCTGTCGGCGGCGCCCAGATTGGCGTCGGCGCCGATTGCGATCGTACCATTGTTGATGGTTGTGCCGCCCGTGTAGCTGTTGGTCTCAGTGAGGGTGAGCGCACCCGTACCGGCCTGCGTCAGCGTGCCCGCGCCCGAGACGACGCCGCCAAAGGTCACCGCATTGGAGCGATTGAAGATCAGTGCGCCGTTGTTGGTCACATGGCCAACGATACTGCCGGTCGTGCCGCCGTCGCCCAACTGCAGTGCGGCACCGGAGTTGATGGTCGTGCCGCCCGTGTAGCTGTTGGTCTCAGTGAGGGTGAGCGCTCCGGTGCCGGCCTGCGTCAGCGAGCCCGCGCCCGAGACGACGCCGCCAA
>CAIVJE010000104.1 GCA_903906135.1 uncultured Verrucomicrobiota bacterium
AAACGCCGCCAGGTATTTTGGGTAACGGAAAACGCGTACGCTTCGGTCAGATTAAAAATCGCCTTGGTGGAATCATTCCAGCCCGCTCCGCCGAAAACGAAAAGTTCATCTCCGGCGTTGGTAGCAGCGGCCACTCCTAGAGCCGGCCCTGGGTAAGGCGCGAGCGTCCGCTGTTCACCGGTGCGGACATTCCACGCAAAAGCATCGCGCCGGAATCCCGCCGCATTCGCCGCATCATCGCTGCCGCCCACCACAATTAATTCATCACCCAACTGCGCGCCAGCCGCCAGCACCGCGGGCACCGTAATGCCAGTGCCAACCGGCGTGACCGCGTCCGCCCCACTCAGGCGAAGGCTACCGGTAAATAGGGCTTCGCCCGTCGTGCCACCCGCAATCGTCAGGCGATCATGACCGACGCCTCCGAGGGCGTACGCTAACGGTTGCGCCAGCGGCGACAGCGTAGTCCAACGCAGCGTCTCCGTGTCCAAACGATGGACGGTGGAGAGCCAGTGCTTTTGCCCACCGGACCAATTCGTACCGCCCACCACCAGAATAGCTCCGGGCACAGCGCCACAGATGCCGCCGCCGTTCGATTCAGGCAACGACGCCAGCGCTTGCCACGGTTGCTCGCCGGCCCCGAGATAGGCCGACAAAAAAGGGAGAGCGAGCCCCACGGCCCATTGAGAAAAGCGAGTTGATTTCATAGGAGATAACGCGAGCGGAGTGGCTGCAAGGTTTAGGTTGTAAGGTCTAGATCAGAACCGAAACTCACCCACGTGCGCGGACAAGTTTCGGGGTAAAGTTTCAATTTAAGCTCGGGCCGACGGTTTGGTTATTTTCATTTTTTCGCGGCGGCCAAGGAACTCACCGCCTGTTTTTTATCTCAACTTTTCCGCCGCCATGCCTTGAATAATTCTGCGCTTTTTGTGCATTTTGTGGCCAATGATACGACGAGCGGGGTTAAAAAAATCAGCGAGCGGTCCAACCCCCATCAATGGGAATTGCCGCCCCGGTAATGGAACGAGCCGAGTCACCGCAGAGAAACACCGCCAGGGCGGCGACTTCTTCCACTTCGACAAAACGCCGCGTGGGCTGGGCCGCTAAAATCACCTCACGAATCACCCGGTCGCGCGATAAACCGTGCACCTTCGCTTGACTCTCGATCTGGCCCTCGACGAGCGGGGTGCGCACATAACCTGGGCAAATAGCATTACAGGTAATGGCGGTCTCCGCTAACTCGAGCGCCACACTCTTGGTGAGGCCGATCTGCCCATGTTTTGCGGCGACATAAGCACTCTTGAAGGGCGAAGCGATCAAACCATGCACTGAGACCAAATTAATTATGCGGCCCCAACCGCGACGTTTCATGCCTGGCACCGCTGCGCGAATCGCATGAAAACTTGAATTCAATACGATATCCTGAATGGCGGTCCAGCGCTCCGGCGGAAAATCTTCGACGGGCGCCACAAACTGAATCCCCGCATTGTTGACCAAAATATCCAAGGCCCCGAAAGCTTGCTCGGTCTCCGCCAGCAGGCGCGCCACCTCGGCCGCTTTACTGACATCGGCATCATGGTAACGCACCGTCACCCCAAATTCCGCAGCTAAAGCTTGGCGCAAACGTTCTAGCGCCACTGGATCGCCAAGACCGTGCAACATAAGATGAACGCCTTCCCGGGCCAGCGCTCGGGCGATGCCCAAACCAATGCCGCTGGTCGATCCGGTAACCAGGGCAATTTTATTTTTTAGCATAAAATTTAACGACCGATTAATAAAAAAAATAATTAACTGATCGGCTCCGTGCGTTCCGCGCGGGGATATTTTTTAGCATAGATCGCCACGGTTGCGGCGACCGGCGTAATCTCGCGATCACTTTGGACCATGGCATCCAGTGCCTCAGGAATCGTCCGATAAATTTCTGCCGCCACCGCGGCAAATGCCGCCGCCCCGAGGCACGCGCGCTCATGGCAGCGCGGAGCGATCATCGTGACGTTGAGCAGATCGGCGTTGATCTGCAGCCAACTCGTGCTGCGGGCGCCGCCCCCCGTCGCAATCACGCGCCGGATCGTGGAAGCCGCCTGCACTTGGTGCAGCAGGTCGCGCTGCGTCGCACTGATCCGTTCCATCATATTGCGAATGGCCACCGCGTGCTTCCAGTCAGGATGGTCACTCGTCTTGGCGGCGGCCGCCCCCTCCGGCGGGACGGTCCCGGCGAGTGCAACCAACTGCGCTATGTCCAAATGCGGGGCAAATTGTCGCTGATAATCCTCTAACTGCGTGGCCCCCGCAGGATCAAAAGCTAGCCGATAAAATCGCTGATCCACGTGCGGTCCATGATAGCAATTCATCACGGGCTTGACGGCATCGACAAGAATCAAAGCGGCGAGCACGGTCCCCGTAGAAATACTGGCCTCCGCCAATTGCGCGATGCCCGAGCCAATCGCTGCCATGTGATGATCAATGGCCCCGACGGCAAAAGGCACGCCCGCCGGTAAGCCTAAAAACTCCTGCGCCCGCCGCGTGGTCCGACCCACCACCGTGCCCGGACGCAGGGGCTGCGATAAAAAGGCGCGCGGTACCCCAAAAAACTTCAAGGCCTCAGGCCACCACCCATTCTGCAGATTAGAATATAATCCCGTAAAAGCGGCGGTGCTCGCATCACCCACCGTGGCACCGGTCAGCATAAAAGTGAAATAATCAGACAAAGTCATGACCCGCGCAACTTGCGCCCAGAGCGCGGGCTCATGCTGCTGAAACCAACGATATTTTACGGAGGAAAACCCTGGGGCCAGCCCCCTGAAGCCAGTGGCTTGCTGAAACGCCGATGATAGGCCGAAAGCCTCGATGGCGGGTTCTAATGGCTGCGGGCGGACATCGGTCCAAACGACCAAAGGCGTCAACGGTTGATCATGGCGATCGAGCAACAGCAGCGTATTCGCCTGAGAAGAATAGGATACGCCGACAATATCGCTCGCCGTCGCCTGAGCTTCCGCGAGTGCGGCGGTAAGCCCCTCCCCAAGGATCCGCCAAAAATCCGCGACGGGGAGTTCGCTCCAGCCAGGGTGCGGTGACGCTTTGTTCACCGCGACGCGACCGAGTCCTTTTTGCACTCCTTGAGCGTCGAAGAGACCTACCTTGAAGTAAGATGTACCAAAATCGATGCCGAGGAGCAGAGCCATGTGGGCTATGGTCTAGCTTTTATCGGCCAGCAAGGCGAGCGTCGCTTTGACGAAGCGGTCACCATTTTCCGCGCCAAAGAGTGCATTGGTCGCTTCGTAGCCACCCAGCGCGGCCGCAGCAGGCGTCACGATATAACCCTGCAGTTCGCCGTTCGCCATCGTGACAACAAATGTTTTTGGCCAAAGCGCTTTAATCTCGAGCGCGTATTCGACGAAAAATTCTCCCGGCCAGAAAACAAAATTCCATTCACCCAATTGGACGATTTGAATTTCCGCGGGGTTAGATCGCGCCGCCGCGACCTCGAGCCGACCGTCGACCTTAGCGCGGGCTAAAGATACCGCCTCTTCCGCGCCGAACCAGTCACACTCGGCCGTGCGCACCGCGGTGCGTGGCGCCCCAGCCGCACGCAAACCATCAAACTGGGCCTTCACTTCCTGCGCCCGAAGCTCGGCCGCCGCTACGGTGGGCAGCGCCCGCAATTGCAGGGCGACGAGCGTACTGCGCACCTTTAAGGGCAACGCTTGCGAATAGGTAATGCTGGGGATGACTCGCGCGATGGCGGCGCCGAGAATTTCACCCAAACGCTGCGCTTCTTTAAAAGTATTCTCGCGCGTGACGTGACGTGGGCTCTGATTACCCGAGGCGCCATTATGATAGAGAATGGTCGCGTGCTTCGGCAGAAAACCCTGCGTCCGCAGATATTCTCGGGTGAAATGAGGGAAATCGCCGCTGATTAACGTGGAATCCTCATGCAAGACGGTGGGGTGCATCGCATACGAGACCATGCAGGCCAACGGTCGGTGATCGCTGGCCGTCCGGACCATTAACACTGGAACGTCCGGATCCGCTGGACCAGCGGGATCATGTCGATTGGTGCCGACGCCCTCCGCTCGGGCCACGGCCAAACCTGCTTCGGCGGGCACAGCCAAGCGGACGGCCGCACAAGCCGCCTCCACCATACTGTCCGCGACCGATTTAACATAGTTCAGATCAGTCTTCGGCACCACGGGATCGGCGCTATTGCTTAAGTAGTCGAGCATGACCGGGCCCGAGTGGGTGTGCGTTGCGGTGATCGCGATGGCGCCCATCGGCACGCCTGTTTTGATGCTGACGCGGCGACGCACCTCTTGGGCGAGCTGCCGGCCGACAAAAATCAGATCGTTCGAGATGAAAATAACTTTTTCATCGTGATGGCGCAGGAAAAGCGCGGAGGTCTCGAGCTGATCGTGAATGCCCGTGCTCGCGCGGGGTACATGCGGATAGCCAAATAAGAAGACACTCGAAGGGGGCGTTACCACCGAGGTGGCAGCGCCGGCCCAGAAAGTTGTGGTCACAGCAGAAGGGGGCGTCGGCATAAATTGAGATGAAATTCTGCTAAATACGGCCAAGGTGTAAATGTTATAATATGTTCGTTTAGCTATTTATTTGACTTTTATGAACATTCGCCGGCAAATCGCCTTGTTGAAAAATCTGCCCTCCGCTGCTCGTCAGACTCAGATTCGCGAACGTTTCGCCGCGCGATCGGGGGTGTCTGTTTCTGGTCTAGCCCTTGAGTTCGATGTGAGTGCTATGACCATCCGCCGCGATCTGGCCGTGCTCGAAGATCAAGCCCACATCCAGCGCACCCACGGCGGGGCCGTGCTCACGCAGCGGATGATGCTGGAATTTGATTATCGCGGACGGCGCGAAAATAATGGGGCCGCTAAAAAAGCCATCGCCCGGGAAGCGCGCAAATTGGTCCAATCAGGCCAACGACTCATCTTAGACACTGGCACGACCACCCTCGAACTGGCCGTGCTACTCAAGGATGCCCTCAACATCACCGTCATCACCCCCAGCCTCGCGGTGGCCTCAGAGTTGCAACATGCGCCCGGGGTGGAAGTCATTCTCCTCGGTGGCGTTATCCGTCGGGGCAGCCCTGATTTAACCGGCCCCGCGACGGAGCATTGTCTCGAGCTATTTGCCGCGGATCTCGCTTTTCAGGGCGCGGACGGCATCGGCTTGGATGGGGCGATTTACAATTCCGATCTCCGCTTAGCGCGGGTCGACAAAATTATGCGGCGGGTCGCGACCCAATCATGCCTCCTCGCCGACCACAGCAAGATCGGCCAAACCGCCCTCGCCCGCAACGGCACGCTGGCTGATGTCGATTTTTTTATCACGAATACAGCGGCCCCCGCGGCATGCTTGAAACGCTTTGCTCGGCTCGGACCAAAAATAATTACCGTTAAATCCTAATTCCTCATTATGAAAAATAGCACCACTCCTGAATCTTTCTCCACCCTCGACTGGGGCCGCGTCGATCTTAAGCGCGTCCCGCATATGCCCGTGCCGGCCCCGGGACCGCTCTCCAAGCACTGGCACGATCGCTGCACCAAGCACTTCAAGGGACTGAGCGGCCAAGTAAAATTATTCCCCGTATCTTTTGAATCTGGCGCCGGCTGCGTGCTGCGCGATGTCGATGGCAACGAATACATCGATTTCTCCTCGGGCATCTACGTGACGACCCTCGGTCACTGTCATCCGAAGATCAGCGAAGGCATCGCCAAAGCCGCCTCGCAACTGATGAATGCCCACGATTTCACGACCCCGATTAAGACTGAGCTCATGGAGAAGCTGGCTTCAATTTTACCCGGCGACCTCAATGGCTTTCAGCTCTACGACTCCGGCACCACGGCAGTTGAAGCGGGTATTCGCGTTCTTCGCGCGGCGACGGGCAAGCACGAGACGATTAGTTGCTTCAACGATTACCACGGCAAAACCTACGGGGCGGTCTCGCTGGGCCAGATCCGGTCCCATGTTTACGGTGCCACCCGCGCCCCTGGCGCCCACATGGTCCCGCGGCCGGACCTTTACCGCCACGTCTGGTCCAAGGCGGACGGATCCATCGACACCGATAAATACATTGAATTTTACGGCCAGTATCTGGACAAGGCCACGATCGGTGCGGTCGCTGGGTTTGTTCTCGAGCCCATTCAAGGCTGGGGTGGCTCGGTGATGCCGCCGGATGATTTCTTCCCGAAACTTCGTAAGTTCTGCGATGCGCGCAAGATTCTCCTCATGGCAGATGAAGTCCTCACGAGCTGGGGCCGAACGGGCAAGTGGCTGGCCATGGAACACTGGGGCGTCGTGCCTGATGTGGTCACCTTGGGCAAAGGCTTCGGCAATGGCTTCCCGGTAACCTGCGTCGCCGTGCGCGAACAATACAAGGAATGCTTCGAGAGCATTTCTGCTTCAAGCAGCTACGGCGGCAACCCCATGGCTTGCGCCGCGGCGCTCATCTCGACCAAAGTCATCGAAGAGGAAAAATTGCTCGAGCATGCCACCCATCTCGGCCAAGTCGCCCTCAAGCGCATGGAACGGATGAAGCAGCAGCACAAAATTATCGGTGATGTGCGCGCCAAAGGCTGCCTCATGGGCATCGAGCTCGTCAAAGATCGGACGACTAAAGAGCCCTTCGACCAAGCCGGTACGCTCGTTTACCAAAAAGCCTTCCGCAAGGGTCTCGCTTGGATTCCCGCTGGCCATATCCTACGGATGAGCCCACCGATCGTCATGGATGAAGCCACCTTGCTCAAAGGCATGGATCTCATCGACGAAGCGATCGGCGAAACCGCGAAAGAACTTGGTTATAACTAAAACCCGCGAATATTCATTCTATTTACCATGAATTCCTTCCGTCTCAACCGCCTCTTCCATCCCGTGTCACGCCGCTGCTTCGACGTAGCGATCGATCATGGATTTTTTAATGAATTGGGTTTCCTCAGCGGCATCGAAGATATCGGTGCCGCGGTGCGCACCGTGGTCCAAGCTAATCCTGATGCGATCCAACTGACGGTTGGCCAAGCGCACCATCTTCAATCCCTCCCAGGGCGACTGAAACCTTCCTTGGTCCTCCGACTGGATGTGGCTAATGTTTATGGCAAAAAATTACCGCGCCGCCTTTACAGTCAAATGATTGCGGATCCCGTTGAGCAGGCCCTGCGCCTCGATGCGGCCTGTATGTGCGTTAATCTTTTCCAAATCCCCGGGGAACCTGAGGTGGGCGAACAATGCGTAGAAAATATTCTCCGCCTAAAACCCGCCTGCGAACGTTACGGTATGCCGATGATGGTGGAGCCGCTCGTCTTCCAACCCAATGAGAAGGCCGGCGGTTACATGGTGGATGGCGATGAGAAGAAAATCATTCCTCTCGTACGCCAAGCCGCTGAACTCGGGGCCGATATCATCAAGGCGGATCCCACGGATAATGTGCAGCTCTATCACCAAGTGATCGCGGCCGCCGGCAGCGTGCCGGTACTCGTCCGCGGTGGTGGTAAAGTCGGTGACCGCGAAATCCTGCAGCGCACGCACGATCTGCTGGCGCAAGGGGCTTCCGGCATCGTCTACGGTCGCAATATTATCCAACATGCCAATCCGGCGGCGATCACGCAGGCTCTGATGGGCATCGTCCACCAAGGTCTGAGCGTCGATCAGGCGTTCAAAATCGTCAGCCCCAATTAATTGAGCGCTCTTTAACCGAGCCCCTCCCCTAAGAAAACCCTCCATGAAAAAAAATTCCAGCCAGTTCACCTTCGCCCCAGCGAGCTTCATTCCTTTTCGCGATACCCGGGCCATTGCCCGCGCGCGGAAAATTAAACGCGAAGATATCACGAAACACGCCAATCCTGATTTCCGCATTACGGTCTACCCTGATGCTGAAATGGAGTTTCTCTGGATCTCGGATATGTATTTCCGGATCAAAACGGCCATGGAAGCGGATAAGCAATTCGTTGCCATTATGCCCAACCCCTGGCCGGGGTACGCGAAACTCGCCGCCATGCTGAATCGCGGCCGCGTCAATTGCCGCAAGCTGCATACGTTCAACATGGACGAATATGCGGATGAACAAGGCCGCATCGCGCCCGAATCTTGGGAATTTGGCTTTGGTCATTGCTTCAAAAAATACTTTTTGGGCAATCTCGACCCCAAGCTGCGCCCTGCGGAAAAACAGGTGCGCATCTTCACGGACAAAAACGTGAAGGACTACGGCAAGATGCTCGCTGATCTGGGCGGCGCCGATATTTGCTACAGCGGTCCCGGTTGGACCGGCCATCTCGCTTTCATTGAACCGGACGCGCCAGAATTTGCCGGCTCGCTCGAGGAATGGAAAAAAATGGGCCCGCGCGTCTGCACGCTCAGTCCTTTTACCATCGCTCAAAATTCCCTCCATGGCTGTTTCGGCATGAGCGGTGATCTCTGCGCCGTCCCACCTAAAGCCGCCACGATTGGGCCGGCTGAGGTTATCGGTTCTAAGCACCGCATCGATATGCACTCCATCACGGTTGATGGTTCCTTCGCCTCATGGCAGCGCCTCACCACGCGGCTCGTCTTGCACGGACCCGTCACCCCGCGCGTCCCTGAGTCGATTCTGCAAACCCTCCGCACCGATGTGTGGGTTTCAGAAACAGCGGCCGCCAATATCGAGACTCGTTGGGATAAGGGCTACTAAGATTTAATTCGCTAGACACCCGCCCCATCCCACAAGGAATACCCCCACTGGGGCGGGTCACTATCAGGATGGCTGCCGCCGAGGGTCGGTCTAATTTTTATCATGACTATTGCCCCAAAATTACCCTCCCGAGCCTGGCTCATCGTTGGCCTCCTCTGGATGGTCGGATGCCTCAACTACCTCGATCGCGTCATGATCACCACCATGCGGGGGTCACTGACTGAGGCCATCCCCATGACGGATGCGCAATTCGGCTTACTGACGTCAGTCTTTCTTTGGGTTTATGGGCTGCTGAGTCCTTTCGCGGGCTTTCTCGCTGACCGCTACAACCGTTCGCGAGTGATTATCGGGAGTCTTTTTGCCTGGTCGGTCATCACCTGGCTGACGGCGCACGCGACCACGTTTAATGAATTATTGATCACCCGCGCGTTGATGGGGGTCAGTGAAGCTTGCTACATTCCTGCCGCCCTCGCGTTAATCGCCGATTATCATCGCGGGCCGACCCGCTCCCTCGCGACGGGAATTCACATGAGCGGTATTATGGTGGGATCCGCGCTGGGCGGACTAGGCGGCTGGATTGCAGAACGCCAAGGCTGGAGTCACGCCTTCCTTATTTTCGGCATCGTGGGGATTGTTTATACGGTTTTGGTCGCATTTTTTTTACGCGATCTCCCGGCAGAAAAAGCACCTGACGGTTCCGCGCTCGCCGCGGTGGGTATGCCCAACGTCAAAATCTCGGAAGCACTCAAGAGCTTGTTTGGCCGCACCTCTTTCATTCTCGCCCTCTGTTATTGGGGTTTACTGGGCTTGGCCGGCTGGGCGGTCGTCGGGTGGATGCCCACTTACCTCACAGAGCATTTTAACCTCTCCCAAGGTGCGGGCGGATTATCGGCCACGGGCTATCTCCAGATTGCCTCGCTGTTTGGAGTTTTGATCGGTGGGGCCTGGGCCGATCGCTGGTGCCGCACGAATGAACGAGGTCGTATCTACGTGCCGATGATTGGCCTGCTGATTGCGGCGCCGAGCATCTTCCTCGCCTCCAGCGTGGACCTACTCCCGTTGGCTATCGCGGGCCTGATTCTCTTTGGTTTGAATAAGGCTTATACTGATTCCAACATGATGCCGATTCTCTGCACCGTGTCCGACCCTCGCTATCGCGCCACCGGCTACGGCGTGCTAAATTTATGCTCCTGCATTATCGGCGGCATCACCATTTATGCCGGCGGCGTACTGCGCGATGCCCACGTGGATGTCAGCCGCGTCTTCCAATTTGCCGCAGTCAGTATCCTCGTCTGCGTTGTCTTACTCGCTTTCATCAAGCCGCAAGCGACCGCTAATCGTTAATTAATTCTCCCGCTAAAATATTGGCCCCGGCGGTCGGGCCGAGAACTGATCGCGGCGAATTCGATGAGCCACTATTTTTTGACAGGTTCAGTCGATGCCTAATCCCGGGCTGACGCTTTTTCCCGAGCACTTTACTCACTCTCAGCCTCCACCCTGGCTCACATAAAAAATACGTAGATTCACCGCCAAAAAAGTTAATTTTGTTTGTATACAGATGGATAATAATTAATCGTGCACTGGTATTATCTGCCGAGCGCTTTAATCACTCTCATTCTCCACCCTGTTTTGCATGAAAAGCGCACAGATTCTCCGTAAAAAAATCGCGTCTGGTCAGCCGACCCTTGGGGTCTTGATCATTCAACACCTCTGGCTCGATCTCATCGAGATTCTGATGAAGGCGGGGCTGGATTACGCGATCATTGATAACGAGCACCACCACCCCGGCGATAATCGCGTCTCGGAGGCACTTGCACTGGGGCGATTATTAGATTTCCCCATTTTATTACGTCCGCCCGAGCCAACTTATAACGCGGTGCGGCTCGCGATGGATCGCGGGCCCTGTGGTTTATTTTTGCCGACGGTGCGTAACACGCAGGCCCTGGATGAGGTGCGCGATGCCATTTATCTTCCACCCCGCGGTCGCCGCCGACCCGGTGGTCCGGGGGTTCGTTGGGTCAGCAATTTTAACGCCTCTACCTGGAAAGAGGAAGTGGAGGATGATCTGATTGTCATTCCGCAGATTGAAGACCGCGAGGGGTTAGCCAACGCCGAGGCCATTGCCCGCCATGAGATCGTGACGACGATGGGCGTGGGCCCCTACGACTTATCCGCCTCACTCGGCGTGTGCTGGGAGCCAGACTCGCCCATCCTCCTCGCTGCGATTGATCGGCTCAAAACCGCTGGCGAACAGGCCGGCAAGAAAATGATGATGGTGGGCGATCCCGCCACGTGGATCCCGCGCGGCTATCCCTTTATTTGCATTGGCGAGCCCAGCGGCATGCTCGAGGGCGTCCTCACCCAACGCGTAAACGAAATTCGCACGCAAAATAAAACTCCCTCCCAACCCAAAGCTACTCCCGTGTAACTCGCTCTTGTCCACGCGCCGGCTACCCCTCAGCCAACCGCCATCTTTCCGTCTGCTTTTCTTTCCGTTCGCTTACTCTACCCCTCATGACGACTACCCCAGAGCTTCTTCCTTCCCGCGCATGGTTAATGGTGGGTTTATTATGGATGGTCGGCTGTCTCAATTACCTCGACCGCTTAATTTTGATTACGATGCGCAGCTCCATTAAGGAGGCGATCCCGATGACCGACGCGCAATTTGGTCTGCTCACGACAGTTTTTTTGGTGAGCTATGGGCTGTTGAGTCCGATCGGCGGTTTTCTAGCTGACCAATTTAACCGGAGCCGGATCATTATTTTTTCCCTCTTCGCCTGGTCAGCGGTCACTTGGCTAACCGCCCACGCAACCTCCATTAACGAATTATTGTTCTATCGCGGGCTCATGGGGATCAGCGAAGCCTGCTACTTTCCTGCCGCCGGTGCGCTGCTCATGGATTATCATCGCCACCACACCCGCTCGCTCGCCAATGGCATTCACCTCAGCGGCGTCATGGTCGGTTCGGGTTTAGGCGGTCTGGGCGGCTGGATTGCTGATAAGCAGGACTGGACTTTTGTTTTTAAATTCTTCGGTGGGATCGGCATTATTTATGCCATCGTGTTGATCGTATTGCTGCGCGACCGACCAGCCACGCCGGTTCAGCCCGGCACGATCACAACGCCCCCGCCTCCGGTGCGCTTAGGCGAGGCTCTCATCAGCTTGTTCAGCTCCCGCGGATTCGTGCTCGCCCTCCTCTTTTGGGGCACGCTGGGCCTCGCCAGCCACGCCTTCATCGGTTGGATGCCTACCTATCTCCAAGAACAATTCCACATGACCCAAGGCCGCGCCGGCCTAACGGCGCTCGGCTATGTTTATTCAGCTAGCCTGATTGGGATGGTGGTCAGCGGTGCTTGGGCCGATCGCTGGAGCAAGCTCCATCCTCGTGGGCGGATTTGGGTTGGCGTCATCGGCGTGCTCATGACCGTGCCGGCGGTTCTTTTAACGGCTAATGCGCCGGTACTTATTTTTGTGCTCATCGGTTTATTCATCTATGGCTTCTTCCGGACCTTCCCCGACTCCAATATGTTGCCCGTTTTGTGTCAGGTGGTTGAGCCGCGCTATCTCGCCACCGGCTTTGGCCTGCTCAATGCCTTCGCCGTGATGGTCGGTGGCGCCACCATCTATGTCGGCGGCGCCCTGCGCGATGCGCACGTCAGCATCACCACCGTATTCAATTTTGGCGCCGGCGGCTTACTCGTTTGCGCAGTGATTCTCTGGAATATCAAACCACGCATTAATCTCACGCCTCCCCTCAAATGAAATATCTCGAAACGCTTACTTCCCGCGACCAGCAACTGGCCGCTGCCGCGGTGGCAGATTTTTTGCCGCAGGAAATCTACGATATCCACACCCACCCGTATCACGCGGATCATTTTGCTCCGAATGCTTGGCCCTTCTTAAGCGATAAAAAAATTCTCGGGTGCGTGGAACATCGCGCCGCACTGCAGCGTTATATGCCCGCCAAGAAAATTCACGGGCTTTATTTTGGCATGCCGCACAAGACGGCAGATCGCGGCGCCATGAACACTTGGGTAGCAGGGGAAGTTCGCGCCCAAGGCACCCCGCTTAGCCGCGCCTTGATGGTGGTTTCACCCAGCGACGATCAAGCGGCCGTCGCGACGGCTTTACGCAGCGGACAATTTTGCGGGATTAAAGTTTACCACTGCTACTCGCAACGGCCGGATACCATGAACGCGACCATCGAAGAATTCGCGCCGGAGTGGATGTGGGAGTTGCTCCATGAGACCCGCGGCGTCCTCCTGCTGCACATCGTGCGGGATGGCGCAATGGAAGACGCCAGCAATCAAGCTTCCCTGCGCCGCCTCTGTCGCGCTTACCCTCAAGCTAAGTTAATTTTA
>CAIVJE010000105.1 GCA_903906135.1 uncultured Verrucomicrobiota bacterium
ACCGAGGCTGCCGACAAAGAATTTAGGCAGATCAAAGCCCGCCGCATTTTTAACGACCTTGCCGCCCAGGCGAAGGGTGCGTCCGGCGCCATCGATAAATTGTACCCCCAAAATAAAATCACGCAGGCCGCCGTAGCGAAAACGTCCAGGTCCGCTCAGTCCTGCCGCCACCGTGCCACCCAGCGTGGCGCCGCTGGCCACGAGCGGCGGATCGAAGGGCAGATACTGGCCTTTCTCCGCAAGAGTGGCCGCGAGATCACTGAGCCGAGTGCCGGCGCGAGCGGTAAAAGTATATTCATCAGGTTCGTATTCGACGATGCCACTGAGTTTGAGGGTAGATAAACGAACCACCTCATCGTTCACCGCTGAGAGGCGGGGCTTAGTCTGCGCGCCGATCGCCAGCACCGTCGAATGAGCGCGGATGGCCTCGACGAATTCTGCAACAGAGGTGGGCGTTAGGAGCGTGGTCATTCGCGTGAGATGAGGCCGGCTTTTTCCAGCGGGTGTAGGCCATGGCTGACGAGCGCTGGGGCTTGACCGTTTGGAAACATTTTCCCTGGATTCGCTAGACCTAAAGGATCGAAGGCGTCGCGGATGCGATGCAGACAGGCCATCTCCTCAGGGTTAAACATCTCGGGCAGGTAGTCGCGCTTTTCCACTCCGACCCCATGTTCGCCGGTGATCGAGCCACCTAGCTCCACGCACATTTTTAAAATCCGTCCGGCCAGAGCTTCGGCGCGCTCAAGTTCACCGGGATTACGGCCATTGTAGAGGATCAGCGGATGGAGGTTGCCATCACCGGCATGAAACACGTTGGCGCAGCGCAGCTGAGCATCTTTTGTCATTTCGCCAATGCGTCGCAGGGCTTCGCCCAGACGACGCCGTGGGACGACGCCATCTTGCACAATAAAATCAGGGGAGAGCCGCCCGACTGCACTGAAGGCACTTTTACGGCCTTTCCAGATAGCGAGCCGCTCTGTGCCATCATGGGCCGGACGCATTTCAACCGGTTTGCTTGCAGTCAGAATGGCATCTAAGCGCCCGCGTTCGCTGGCGACGATTTCACGGGGCCCTTCGAGTTCTACAATTAAAACTGCCGCGCAGCCCGCGGGGTAGTCGGCATGAACCGCGGCCACGGCCGCCTCTAAGGCTAAGGCGTCCATCAGCTCAATCGCACCCGGTAAGAGTCCACTCGCTACAATGGCCGAGACCGCATCACCTGCTTCCTCTAAGGTGCGATAGCCGGCCAACACGGTGTGATAGCATTCCGGTTTTGGTAATAGTTGGAGTGTTATCTCAAGCGCAATCCCGAAGAGCCCTTCATTGCCCGTGAATAGTCCGCACCAATCCGCCCCCAATTGTTCGCGGCTCGAACCGCCAAAGGTGACCACTTCGCCGGTGGCTAGTACGGCCTTGAGACCGAGCACATGGTTGGAGGTCATGCCGTATTTCAGGCAATGCGCGCCGCCGGAATTGAAGGCCACGTTGCCGCCGATCGTGCAAATCGACTGACTGGAAGGATCTGGGGAGTAATAGAGACCGTGGACCGAGGCGGCGGTGGAGACGGCGAGATTGATGACTCCAGGTTCAACGACGGCGGTCCGTTGCAGCGGATCAAGGAGCAGAATGCGGTTGAGCCGATTCAAGGCGATGACGATGCCTCCCGCTACAGGCAGGGAACCACCGGATAAACTGGTCCCGCTACCGCGGGCCACGAAAGGAATTTTCTCCTGGAAACAAAAACGAACCAGCGCGATGACCTCATCAGCTGTCTCCGGAATAGCGATGGCGACTGGCTGAGCGTGATAGGCGGTCAAGGCATCGCTTTGATACGCCGCGAGCTGCGCCGGCTCCCAGAGCAGCCGCTCGGGAGGAAGCAGGGCGGACAGGCGGGTCGCAAATGCGGTCATGTCTTCGTCGCTGGCCTTGACTAGCGGGCTTTGGCGGCGCGCCGATAACGATGTAAGATGGGTTCCGTGTAACCGTTGGGTTGGCGACAACCTTGAAAGACGAGATCGCAGGCCGCTTGGAATGCGAGGCTCTGCGAAAAATCGGGCGCCATCGGGCGGTAATTCACATCGGCAGAGTTTTGACGATCTACGATCGCAGCCATCCGCTCGAGTGTTTGCCGGACTTGGGTTTCACTGGAGAGACCGTGGCGCAGCCAATTGGCCATGTGCTGGCTGGAAATACGCAAGGTAGCACGATCCTCCATCAGACTAATATTATTAACATCCGGCACCTTCGAGCAGCCGATCCCCTGATCGATCCAGCGCACCACATAACCGAGAATGCTTTGCGCGTTGTTATCTAGTTCTTGCTGCAAATCAGCCGGTGGCAGCGTGGGGGGAGTCAGTAATGGAATGGTAAGAAGGTCTTGTTGGCGAGCGCGGGGGCGCGAAGCGAGCGCCGCTTGGCGGGCCGCTACATCCACTCGATGATAATGCATCGCATGAAGCGTGGCAGCAGTCGGGGAGGGAACCCAAGCGGTGTTGGCGCCGGCTTGGGGGTGACCAATTTTTGTAGCAAGCATTTGGGCCATGAGATCGGGCATCGCCCACATTCCTTTGCCGATTTGCGCCCGACCGCGAAGGCCCGCCGCCAGCCCAATATCTACGTTCCAATCTTCGTAGGCTAAAATCCAAGGCTGCTGCTTCATGAGGTTTTTTCGCACCATTGGCCCAGCTTCCATACTGGTGTGAATTTCATCACCGGTTCGATCAAGGAATCCGGTATTGATGAAGATGAGGCGTTCCCGGGCGATTTTCAGACAGGCCGGCAAATTGAGCGTGGTGCGGCGCTCCTCGTCCATAATGCCTAGCTTGATCGTTAGCGGGGGAAGGCCCAAACCCGCTTCGATCTGCTTAAATATTTCGCACGTGAGCGCGACTTCCTCCGGCCCATGCATCTTCGGTTTGACGATATAAATGCTTCCCGTCCGGCTGTTGCGCACCCGCGCGGTCGTGCCATTAGCTCGGTCATGCCTGGCGATGACGCACGTCATGAGTGCATCCAGAAAGCCTTCCGGGATTTCCGCCCCTGCTTGGTCGAGGACGGCATCGGTGAACATATGATGCCCTACATTGCGGACCAGCAGCAGACTGCGGCCAGGTAAGGTTAAGGCGTCACCCGAAGGTCGGGTATACTGGCGGTCAGCATTGAGCGCGCGCGTAAATTGGCGGCCGTCTTTTTCAAAAACAGCTGTCAGGTTACCTCGGCTCAAACCGAGCCAGTTGCGGTAAATAGTGATTTTATCCGCTGAATCCACGGCGGACACGGAATCTTCAAAATCCTGAATCGTCGTGATCGCTGATTCGAGAATGACATCTTTGATGCCGGCCGCATCAGTGTGTCCAATTGGATGCGATCGATCGATCTGGATTTCAAAATGTAAACCGTGATTGCAAAGTAAGATCACAGTCGGTGCCGCGGTTGTCCCAGTGTAGCCGACAAATTTTTCGGGCTGCGCCAAACCGGTGGTCGTGCCATCCGCTAGGCGCACGCTGAGTTTTTGGTGATCGACCGAATAGGCAATTGCCTCGCGATGCCGACCCGCTTTCAACGGTGCCGCTTGCTCAAGAAATTCGCGGGCCAACGCGATTACTTGCGTGCCCCGAACTGGATTATATTTCCCGGGGGTTATCGGTGCTGCCTGCAAATTGATGACATCGGTGCCGTACGCCGCATCGTACAAACTTCCCCAGCGCGCATTGGTGGCATTAAGTGCGTATCGGGCATTGTTCACCGGTACGACTAACTGAGGCCCGGCGATCTGGCTAATCTCTGGATCAACATTTTCGGTAATGACGCTGAAGTCAGCGGGCTCGGGCAAAAGATAACCGAGGTCGACGAGGAAGCGGTGATAAGTGCTCGGGTCAAAAGGCTGATCGCCTTGGGCCCGATGCCATTCATCGATTTTCATCTGCCGCCGATCGCGATGATCGAGCAGCGTGCGCAAAGTAGGCGCCAATTCGCGAACTAAGGTTGCCAAAGTTGACCAAACGTCAGCCGGAGCGATTCCGCTGCCAGGGGCGGCGTGGTGCTCCACAAAATCGTGCAGTGGCGCGGCAATTTGTAATCCCGCTACCTGGATTCGTGGATTCATAAAAATAAAATAAGCGAAATAACGGCCGGCGAAGTCGGCGTAGGTAACGGAAGGTACGGGATGGCAGCTTGATCAGTATTCATGGCCGTCAAATTGTATACGTTAATCACCTTTCTAAATTACCCGCCGCTGTAAACTGTTTTAGTAAGCATCTCCGCCCAGCTTACCAAGCAGCGGCAGCTCACCGCAGAATCTTTAGTAGGTGGTGGCCGGCCAAGCTTAGCCAGCTCGGTGAACCAACTCAAGAGATGCGGATTAGGCCGTATCTCTCTTGGCTGATTTTAAAAAATATCTCCGGCGCGACTAACTGAGGTATTTAGCTAAGATATTATTGAAAGTCAGACTCGGCCGAAGGGCCGCCGAGGCTTTGCTGTCATCGGGTTTGTAATAGCCACCGATATCCACCGGTTTACCTTGTACTGCGATGAGTTCAGCCACGATTTGCTTTTCGCCATCCGTCAGCGCGGTTGCCACTGGTTTAAATAGGGCTTGCAGCTGGGCGTGCTGACTCTGCGCGGCCAGCGCCTGTGCCCAGTAGAGCGCGAGATAGAAATGTGAGCCGCGGTTATCGATCCCGGCGCCAACTTTGCGCGCGGGCGATTTATCGTTTTCCAGGAATTTGCCGTTGGCGGCGTCAAGGGTATCGGCCAGCACTTTCGCCGCCGCGTTATTTTGGGTCAGGCTGAGATGCTCAAAAGAAGCGGCGAGCGCGAAGAATTCGCCGAGTGAATCCCAGCGCAGGAAATTTTCCTCCGTGAATTGCTGGACATGCTTCGGGGCAGAGCCGCCGGCGCCCGTTTCAAAAAGCCCACCGCCTTTCATTAAAGGCACAATCGAAAGCATCTTGGCGCTCGTGCCCACTTCAAGAATCGGGAAGAGATCAGTGAGATAATCGCGCAGGACATTACCGGTGACCGAAATGGTATCCTGCCCGGCCTTGAGTCGTTCGAGGGTCGCGAGACAAGCCGCAGCGGGGGGCAGGATTTTAATATCCAGTCCGGCGGTGTCATGTTGAGCGAGGTAGGTTTTTACCTTGGCGATGACTTGGGCATCGTGCGCCCGTTTGGCATCCAGCCAAAAAATAGCGGGCGTTTGGCTCAAGCGGGCTCGCGAGACGGCGAGCTTTACCCAATCTTGAATGGGGAGATCCTTAGCCTGGCATGCGCGCCAGATATCGCCGGCGTGCACTTCGTGTTCGATTAAAACGGACGGACTAGCGCCTGCTGGTTGATCACTCACGACCACGCGGATCGTGCCATGACCGGGGGCG
The DNA here is from genome assembly GCA_903906135.1 of uncultured Verrucomicrobiota bacterium. Lineage (GTDB taxonomy): Bacteria > Verrucomicrobiota > Verrucomicrobiia > Opitutales > Opitutaceae > Lacunisphaera. The sequence continues at coordinate 5,376 of CAIVJE010000105.1, forward strand.
ACAAAAGTTTTATTGTGGGAGCCGTATTCTTCAGCGGCTTGGGCCATGAGGCCAACATTAGGCACGGAGCCCATGGTCTTGGGGTCGAAGGCCCCGTGTTGTTTGCAAAAATTAATCGTGGTTTGGTAGACTCCGGCATAGCAGCTATCAGGAATTACGCAGAGAGTGTCTTGGGCCTGGCCAGCGGCGTTCCACATTTGGCCCGAAGTCCGGATCATCGCGGGCATGGAGGCATCGACAATGACATCGCTCGGCACGTGTAGATTCGTGATGCCCTTATCAGAATTGACCATGGCGACCGCTGGCCGAGCGGCCAAGATTGCGACAATATCAGCTTCGATCGTCGCGCGTTGCTCGGCAGGAAGCTTGGCGATTTTTTCCACGAGATCGCCAAACCCATTGTTGAGGTCGACCCCCAGCGCGGCGAGCGTCGTCGCGTGTTTCGTGAAGAGATCCTTGAAGAATACCCGCACGGCGAGACCAAACATGATGGGGTCAGAGACCTTCATCATCGTGGCCTTCAAGTGGAGGGAGAAGAGCACGCCATCTTTTTTAGCCTGCGCCATCTGCTGGGCAAAAAAGGCGCCCAGGGCGTTTTTGCTCATGAAAGTAGCATCAAGAATTTCGTTAGCCTGTAGCGGAGTTTTTTCCTTCAGGACGATGATCTGGGCCGCCTTGGCGATCGCTTCGGGCGCAGCCCCAGCCGGGGCGGGTGCAGGTACGAACTCTATGCGGACGCTGGTGGCAGCCGGCACGGTAATTGATTTTTCGTTGGAGAAGAAATCATCATGTCCCATGGTGGCTACGCTGGTCTTTGATGTTGGTAGCCAAGCGCCCATGGAGTGCGGATGTTTGCGGGCGTAATCTTTGACAGCTTTCGGCGCCCGCCGATCGGAATTGCCTTCACGCAGCACGGGATTGACGGCGGATCCCATGATTTTGGCGTAACGACTTTTAGCATCTTTTTCTGCGACAGTCGTGGCGACTTCGGGGAAATCAGGCAGCGCATAACCTTGGGCCTGTAATTCGGCGATGGCGGCTTTCAGTTGGGGCACGGAAGCGCTCACGTTCGGCAGCTTAATAATATTGGCTTCCGGCTGGAGGGTGAGGGCGCCAAGTTCTGACAAATGATCGGCCACGCGCTGATGGGCGGGCAGGAGATCCGAAAAATTAGCCAGAATACGGGCAGCGACTGAAATATCGCGGGTCTCGACCGCGATGCCCGAGTGCTTCGTGAAAGCTTGGATAATCGGCAATAAAGAATAAGTCGCGAGGGCCGGGGCCTCGTCGGTCTTGGTGTAAATGATAACGGGATTAGCGGGCATGAGAGGGTGACGTCAGACTGAGATTAATAATTAACCAACCTACGTAAACTGCCGTCGCCGACTCGGTCAAAAGCAATGTGCATGACGAGCGGCTTGGCCCGCACGTTTCAGTCAGTCTAATGATCTGCTGAAGCCAGATGGGCATCTGGATTTAGGCCAGCCCGTCAAAAAGCCCAAGCGAACGAATTTCCCGAGCTGAGGTCTTGGTTGAGCCTGCCTGTGGTCCGCGAAATGCTCACGTCCCCACCGGTTGCACGGTAAGAAATTGCAACACGACGCGATTTTCTCGGCGTGAACAATCCAGCAAGACCTCAAAGCGAGCTTCCCAGTCGTTGGAGGCATCCGGATCAGCCAAGATCTGAGCTACCTCTAGAATTTCCCCCGCTTCGGCGCGAGCGGCGCTCGTTTCAATGAAATGCGTGTGTTTCAAGGCGCGGCCCTCGGGATCGAGCCGAAACCGGCCGCGGGCATCAAAATATGGCTGAAAATCTTTCTCAATGCGGCGGCTTTCGACTAGGCTGACCGTCTCATCAGCCACCGTCGTGGCGGGCGCCGCCAAGCGTAAGCGAGCGGCTTCCCAATCGCGGGCCGCCACGTCTTGCAGAAAACCCAAGACCCCCACGCGGACCAAGCGGCGAAAGGCCACCGTATCGCGGGTGAGGTCAAAGCTCGCGGGCCGCGCGGGTTTGGCCGCGAGTTCAATCGCGACAAAATCTGGGTTCTTAAGGCGCTCCCATTCGTCAAGTAAACTCGAGTCAATGCCGCGAATGAGTTCACGAAAATATTCTTCCATTTCTACGACCGCTTCCGTTTTAACCGCCGCGGGTACCGTCTGATTAAGCACTTTCCAAACTTGCATCAGATGGCGCAAAAGTAAGCCCTCACTGCGCTCGAGTCCGTAGTCACGGACGTAATCGGCGAATGATTGGTAGCGCTCAAACATTTCACGAGCGATCGACTTGGGGCGCACGTTTTCCTGTTCGACCCAAGGGTGCGCGGCCGCGAAAGTGTTGAAGGTTTCGTAGAGAAATTCTCGCAGTGGCTTGGGGTGTTCTACTTCCTCTAATTTCGCCATGCGCTCCTCGTAGGGAATGCCGGCCGCTTTCCATTCTTCGATTTTAAGACCTTTCTGCTTGTCGACTTGGCGGCGCAAGATCTGTTCTGGGTCCTCGACGATGGCTTCGCAGAGCGTGAGCACATCAAACGGATAGTCGGGCGATTCACGCTCCAGCAGCGGTAACGTATCGATGAGATAAAGTGAGAGCGCTTGGTGGAGGGAGAAATCTTCTTGTAACTCTAAATTAACGCGTAAGCGACGTCCCGAAGGTTCGCGCGGAATAAATTCAATAATTTTTCTCTCCACCAAGGCTCGAAATAGCTGCCAAGCGCGTTGGCGTAGAGCGCGTTTCTTGGTGGGGGTTTCGTGACAATCATTAATGAGGTCTCGCAGGGCCCGACACCCGTCGCTGTCGCGACTTAGCACGAGCAAGAGCATGCCATGCGATACGTCAAAATGAGATGAAAGTTCCTCCGGCGCCGCGGTGCGCAGGCGTTCGAAGGTTTTCGCATCCCAACTCACGCTGCCCTCAGGGGCGCGCTGTTTAACGAGCTTCTTTTTCTTGGCCGGATCAGCCGCGGCCTTTTCCTCCGCGCGTTTATTTTCGATAAAATGTTCCGGCGCCTGAACGATCACGTAGCCTTGATCATCAAAACCAGCTCGGCCGGCTCGGCCCGAGACTTGGCGAAAATCCCGCACGCTAAGAATCGCCGCTTTTTTGCCATCGTATTTCCAGAGCTGGGTGAAGAGCACGGTACGAATCGGGACATTGATCCCGACCCCCAAGGTATCCGTACCGCAGATAAGTTTGAGCAGACCTTTTTGCGCCAGCTGTTCGACCAGAATGCGGTATTTGGGCAAAAGCCCCGCATGGTGTACGCCAATGCCATGGCGCAGCCAGCGCTTCATATCTTTTCCGTAAGGACTATTAAATTTCACGGCTTCTAAGGCGGTCGCGAGCGTTCCTTTTTCTGCCTTCGTGCAAATCGGTAGGCTCATTAAAGCTTGGGCCGCTTCGGCCGCAGCCCGCTGGGTAAAATGGACCAGGTAGACCGGTGCGCGTTGCGCGAGGAGCAATTGGCTCACCCGTTCCCCCAACGGGGTTTCCGAATATTCAAAAGCGAGGGGGACTGGTCGTCGATCGCTTCGTACCGTGAGGCTAGGGGCACCCGTCACGCGGGTTAATTCACGTTCAAAAAAATCGGTCGAGCCCAACGTGGCGGACATCAGTAAAAAGCGCGCTTGCGGCAGAGTGAGCAGGGGAACCTGCCAAGCGTAGCCCCGTTCATCATCTGAGTAATAATGAAATTCATCCATGATCACCGCGCTCACCTCGGCGTGCGCGCCGCGGGTCAACGCGATGTTCGCCAAAATTTCTGCGGTACAGCACAACACGGGCGCGTGGGGGTTGACCGAAGCATCACCGGTCATCATGCCGACATTTTCTGGACCGAAATCTCGGCAGAGGCTGAGGAATTTTTCGTTAACCAGCGCTTTTATTGGACAGGTATAAACGGAACGCTGCCCCGCGCAGAGTGCTTTGAAATGCAGGGCCGCCGCCACCAATGATTTGCCCGAGCCGGTCGGTGTATTAAGAATGACATTACGGCCTGCGAACAGCTCGAGAATGGCCTCTTCTTGTTCAGGATAAAGTGTCAGCCCGCGCGCCGTCATCGCTTGGAGAAAGGCGTCGAGCACCGCATCGGGATGCGGGAATCCACTCAGGGGGGCCAGCGGGGCGGTTGACGGCAGTGACATCAGTGCCACAACGAGGCTTCCGCCCCTGCGAGACAAGCCAGGACGACTTGAAATGCAGCGGTTAAATCAGTTTTATCTGTCTCCGTTTTTAACTCGGATTTGACGGCACCAAAAGTAGCGCTTAGGGTCTAGCTAAGTAACTATTCCATTATCTATGAAAACCACTGCTCTTCTTTCGTCATTTTTGCTGGCCGCGAGTATGGTCAGCTCATCAATTTCAGCTCAGGAAAATGCTCCTGCTCCTGCCCCAGCTTCCGCTGCACCGCTCGCACCTGTGACGCTCAATGGGGTGGTGGCGGTTGAGAAATTACCCACGCCCACCTCTTTATTGAAGGATGCTGAAGCGGAAGGTCTGACTATTTTGCGAATGGAACAGACTCCCGATCGCATGATTGTGGTCTATCAATATCCGGACGGCAGTACGCGCGCTTTTGCCTACACCACCACGGTAGAAGTGGCGGCGGCTACTCCTGTGCGTGCCGCCGCGCTATCAACGGCTACCTATACGGTGGTAGCAGAGCCAGCTCCAGCTCCGCGGGTGGTCTACGCGCAACCAGAAACCATTTATTACACGCAGCGCGAACCCGTATATTATTCGCCCCGTTACATTCGCGCTTATGATCCTGCGTGGGACTTTTGGACCCCGTTGGCTGTGGGCGTTGGCCTCGGCTGGGGCTTTGGCGGGCATCAGAGCCATGGCGGATCTTACGGTCATGGTGGTCACAGTGCCTGGCACGGTGGCCACGGTGCCCACCGTGGGGGGCATCGCTAAAATCCTTCGATCATTTTATAGCCAAGCAATCGCGGCGGTGGGCTTGCTGCTACCGTTCGGCCTAGGCGGCTAATTTTTAAAATTAGCCATTATACCTGCGGCAACGAAACCGAGCCTTGTCACCGTCGCGTTCGGCCCTTTTATCGACTCTTCCATATGACATCTGTTGCCTCCCGTCCAATGAGCGCTCGCTCCATTACTTCCCTCAGCATCGCTTTGGCCGCCATGGCGTTGCTTTTACCCGCTTGTAGCAAGGCACCGAAGGAGGCCGCCACCAAACCCGCCGCCGCTAGCACGTTGATCACGGTCGAACAGCGCGTCAGCTATGGCATCGGCTTCAATATGGGCTCCGGCATCGCGCATCAGGGCGGTTTTACCGTGGACCAAGCGGCTCTGAAGGCGGGACTCGAGGATGGCCTCAGCAAAGCTAAAACTGCCTTACCTGAGGCCGACATCCAAGCGGCGTTCACCACGCTCCAGGAGCGGATGGCAAAAGTGACAGCAGAAGCCGCCACTAAGCAGCTTGCCGCGGGTGCAGAATTTTTAGAAAAAAATAAAACCCGCGCGGGCGTAAAAATTACCGCTTCTGGCTTGCAGTATGAAATTCTGGTCACGGGCAAAGGCCCCAAGGCCAAATCAACGGATACCGTGGTGGTGCGTTATCATGGGACGCTGATCGATGGGACGGTATTTGATAGCTCGGTGGAACGGGGTGATACGGCCGAATTCGCCGTCACCGGCGTGATTCAAGGCTGGGTCGAAGCGCTGCAGCTGATGGCGGCGGGCGATAAGTGGAAACTTTATATTCCAGCTGGGCTGGGCTATGGC
>CAIVJE010000106.1 GCA_903906135.1 uncultured Verrucomicrobiota bacterium
GCCCCATCGACACCGGCTTCGCGAAAAACGTCTCGGAAATGTTCCGGGGTGCCGGCGCCGCCGGACGCGATGAGCGGGATGGTCAGAACGGCCCGCACGAGCTTCAACTGCGCGAGATCATAGCCCTGCCGCATCCCGTCTTGGTTCATGCAATTCAGGACGACCTCGCCGGCCCCAAGCCTTTGCGCTTCCCGCGCCCAGTCGATCGTGCGCCAGCGGGTGGCCTGCGTCTTATCGGGGTCTCCCGTGTACTGCTTCACGAAGTAGTCACCGGCTTCTTGGCGGCTATCGATACCGACCACGACGCATTGGGATCCAAATTCGTGAGCCAGCTCCGTAATTAAGGCCGGGTTTTCTAAAGCGGGTGAGTTGATGGAAATTTTATCGGCGCCGCCGTGAAGAATTTGGCGAGCGCCTTCAAGGGAGCGAATACCTCCGGCGACACAAAAAGGAATATCGAGGACGCGCGCGACACGGGTGACCCAATCGGTGGAGACGGTTCGTCCGTCACTGCTTGCGGTGATATCATAAAACACCAATTCATCCGCGCCTTCATCGCGGTAGCGTTGGGCGAGCTCGATAATATCGCCGACTACCTCATGATCGCGAAATTGGGTTCCTTTGACCACTTGGCCGGCGCGAACATCCAAACAGGGAATAATTCGCCGGGCTAGCATGCGAGGGCCTCCGCTAAAGTAAATTTATGCTCATAAAGTGCGCGGCCCACAATCGCGCCAGCACTGCCGGTGGTTTTTAGCATCTGCAAATCTGCCAAAGAAGCCACTCCGCCGGAGGCTTGGATATGCAGCGTCGGAAATTTTTTCACGAGCTGCGCATAGAGGGCCGAGTTAGGGCCAGATAATTTTCCGTCGCGGCTGATATCGGTGCAAAGAATATGCCGGAGCCCAGCGGGAAGGAAGCGGTTGATAAAATCATCCAGCGCCAGCCCTGTGCTTTCTTGCCATCCTGCCGCCGCCACGCGGGGAATGCCGGCCTCATCGAGGCGGACATCAGGCGCCAAAATAATTTGCTCAGGGCCAAATTGTTGGAGCCATTCAGTCACCAGTTCTGGTTGTTTGGCGGCGAGGCTACCGATGATGACCCGGTGCGCACCCGCGCTCAGTAAGGCGGTAATCTGGGCGGTTTCGCGAATCCCCCCGCCGGTTTGCACTTTAAGCTTACTCCCTTGGGCGAGTTGCTCGACGAGGGCCGTTTGACGCTTAGAGGGGTCTTTCGCGCCATCGAGATCAACGACGTGTAACCAGGTGGCGCCGGCCGCGGCAAAATCTTGCGCGACCGCGAGCGGATCATGGCCATAGGTTTTTTCTTGATCAAATTTACCTTCAGTCAAGCGCACGACCCGTCCGCCGCGCAAATCAATGGCGGGATAGATAATCATATTTGTTCGCGGCGAAACCGGCGGGGAAAAATTCATACGCGGCCCTCCACGAAATTTTTAAGCAGCCGAGCTCCCGCCACCCCGGAACGTTCCGGATGAAATTGAACGCCGCAAAAATTACCGCGCTGAACAACGGCGGCGAAGGGGGTGCCATGGTCGCAACTGGCCACCGTGAACGCATTGACGGGCCCGGCGTAGCTGTGCACAAAATAAAAGCGGGCTTCCTCCTCAATCCCTTCGAGCAAGGGGGCGTTTTTTCCTGAGAGAATCGTATTCCAGCCCATGTGGGGTACTTGAATACCTGGGGCGCAAGGGAGCAGGTCTACTCGGCCCGGAATCAACGCCAGGGTTTCCGTGGGACCTTCGGCGGAGGATTCGAATAGTAATTGCATGCCCAAACAAACTCCGAGGACGGGTTGAGTTAAGTTGCGCACGCAGTCCACGAGGCCGCGCTCGTGGAGTTTGCGCATGCCTTCATTGGCCGCGCCGACGCCCGGTAAAATTACCCGGTCGGCTGAGCGAATAATAGCTGGATCCGCCGTGAGCTCGCTCTGAATCCCGAGCCGATCGAGGGCGAAACGCACCGAGGCGATGTTAGCGCCACCACTGTCGACGATCGCTAACATTAGAGAACGCCTTTGGTGCTCGGGATTTCATGACTGTTGCTGCGCGCAATGGCGGGCCGCAGCGCGCGCCCGAACCCCTTGAAGAGCGTCTCGACCATGTGATGCGTATTATCGCCCTTGACGCTCATTTGCAGGGTAGCGAGCAGCGTGTCGCTGACGGAGCGGAAAAAGTGGGCGACGAGTTCCGTCGGCATTTCTCCCACAAATTCACGGGGGAATTTACCCTCAAAAGTAAAGTAGGCGCGGCCACTCAGATCGATTGCCACGTGTGCCTGAGCTTCATCCATGGGCAGGACGAAACCATAACGCCCAAGCCCGCGTTTATCACCGATCGCTTGTTTCAAAGCCTGACCCAGCGCAATCCCGACGTCTTCAATGGTGTGGTGTTCGTCGATCTCAAGGTCACCTGCACAGGTGATGGCAAGGGTGATGCCCGCATTCTTTGCAATCTGCTCAAGCATATGGTCAAAAAAGCCGAGCCCGGTGGAAAGCTGGGCGGGTCCGGCCTGATCGAGGTCAACTGAAACGGTTATCTTCGTTTCTTTAGTGTGGCGCACGATGGTCGCGCGGCGGGGGGCGTCGACTAATTGGCGGGCGATTTCCGTCCAACCAAGTGCTTTACGGTCATAGCGCAAGCCACGGCAGCCA
>CAIVJE010000107.1 GCA_903906135.1 uncultured Verrucomicrobiota bacterium
CTTCTAGGCACTCAGCTAATAATTTATCATCCACCGCAAACCAGAGGGGATAATCAGGCGCCTGGGCCGTTATTCGCTCAGCCACCCACAGCACAAGTGGCTTACCTTTAATTAAATGGAGAAGTTTACGCGGAAAGCGAGTGGACTCCAAACGGCAAGGTACAATAATGGCAAAGGCAGGCATACGGGGGTCTTTAAGATTGCAGGGGGGGACGCGACCAGCTTTTTAGCGTTTCCTTTTAACCCGACGACCCAGCCCAACCGCAATGGAAAAGAACGACCCAACCGCCGCCACCACCTTGGTGAAAGAGCTGCTGGTGCTAAATAAAATGGGTATCCACGCTCGTCCGGCGGCGATGATCGTACGCGTTACGAACAAATTTAAGTCGGATGTTTTCGTCGAAAAAGATGAAGAACAAGTGAACGGGAAAAGCATCATGGGGCTCATGATGCTGGCGGCCGCCAAAGGCAGCAAAATCAAATTCCTGGCGACAGGTGAGGATGCCGAAAAAATGCTCGCCGAACTCGAAGCCCTGTTCGCCAAAAAATTCGAAGAGGCCTAAACCCGCCACCCCTCTCCTCCGCGTCGAGCCAGCCGGTCTCAGACCGGCTTTTTTGGGCTCAAGCACCTACCCTGAAAAAATCTCGGGCGTTCTGCGTCGTGACCGTCGCTAACTGCTCGAGGCTCACCCCAAACATTTCGGCACAATAGTCGGCCGTGTGCCGCAAATAGGCCGGCTCATTGGGTTTCCCGCGATGCGGCGTGGGCGTGAGGAAAGGAGCATCCGTCTCGATCATCAAGCGCTCTAAGCCCTGCACCTGAGCGGCGGCCCGGACATTCTCTGCTTTTTTATAGGTGATCACGCCGGTGAACGATCCATAGGCACCACGCTGCAACAGCTCAGCCATTTCCGTCGGCCCTTCGCTAAAACAATGAAAAACAACCCGGCGCCAATCGACGCCGGCGGTCGCAATCATTTGGAGGCACTCCGGAAATGCCCCGCGGGAGTGCACGACGACTGGACAACTGAGCGCCTTCACCGCCCCCAACTGCTCGGCGAACGCTGACTGCTGCCAACTAAAAACCTTCGCCGCCTCGATCGGTTCTTTCGGCAAATGAAATCGGTCGAGCCCAATTTCCCCCAGCGCCACCGGCACAGGGGCACTCGAGCCACTCCAAAACGGCTTTAATTGGGCAACCCGCTCAGCCCAATCCGCCCCCACGTTACAGGGATGTAAGCCCACGGAATAATGCACCACCCCTGGATGCTGCTGAGCTAAATCACGGTACAACCCCCAATCATCAGTATCCGTGCCGATGGCCACCAATTGCGCTACCCCAGCAGCTCGCGCGCGGTCTAAAACTGCCGGCCACTCGCCACTGCGAACGAATGAATCGAGATGAGTATGCGTATCGATTAAGGTCATAGATTGATCGCGATCAGACGAGAGGCGAAGGCTCAGTCGGTGGCCTCATTAAATAAACATTAAAACCTAAATCCTAGAACTATTCCCCTCGGCCTTCTCCGCCTCCTCTGGGTTTCAATTGAGTTATTTAAGATAAAAATGAGCCTCGCCGCGGGGTTGGGATTCTATCCTGCCCATCAAATGACAGGTCAGAAAAATAATCAGTGAAATGATTGCCCCCGCCCACCCGCCGCGAACATCCCGAGGCTTTTCTTCTAGGTGGAAAGCCCACCCGCAATATACTGCCGTAGCGATTCTGCTTCCACGCGGTGGAGGTTAGCCACCCAACGCGATACATCCCCGATTGAAATAACCCCAACTAAGCGACCCGCCTGCATCACGGGTAAATGCCGACAGCGCTTTTCCGTAAAAACATCCATCACTTCTTGCACAGTGGCGGTTGGCACGACCGTGAGCACATTGGCGGTCATTACTTGAGTGATGGGTGTAAGCTTAGGATCAAGGCTTGCCCCCACGACGCGCCGCAACACATCACGCTCCGTAAAAATTCCCGCAAGCTGCAGACCATGCATCACCAATACTGCGCCAACCTTGTGTGCGTTCATTTCCTGCACGGCCTCAGCGACCGTCACCGTTGAGGAAATTGTGTAAACACTGCCACCTTTCTGCTCTAACAGGGTCGTCAGGGTCGTATTCATGGGGTAATGAATTACCCGTAGGTTATAATATCCCCACCCACTAACAACGGTAAAAGCCCCGCATTATTTGCGAAATAATTGATCGAGGGAGCCCAGACTCTTGAGTGGCGCGCCTTTTTTTCCTGACGTAGCCGGAGCCGGCTTTAGGGGCAGGGCCGGCGCCGGCCGCGCCGAACCGACGGGCTGATCTTCCGTCAGCGACCCACCTAATTCTGCCAGCGCTCGCGTTAATCTCACCGCGGACACCGGCTCGGCGGTACCCAGCTCCTGCGCAAATAAACTGATCCGA
>CAIVJE010000108.1 GCA_903906135.1 uncultured Verrucomicrobiota bacterium
CGCTATGGCGTGCTCTGCTCGACCATCGCGGAAGCTACGACCGCGGTTGAAAACCGTGAGACCGCTCGCGCCGAACGCGAAAAACAACAAGCCCTCTGGCGGGTGGCCCTAGAATTTGGTTTTGTTTTTTCTCTCTCTGATTTTCTCCACGCCCTTCCCGCTGCTACCCCCCGATCATGAAAACCGCATCTAGCCTGGCCCTTCACGGCGGAGCCCCCGCCGTCACCGCAACCCTGCCGGTCCATCATCGCTGGGGCGCCGAGGAACTCGCGCGCCTCACCGCCATGGTTGAGCAACCATCGCTCTTTTATTGGAATGGGCCCCAATGCAACGCCCTCCGTAGCGAATTTCAAAAAACCTACCCGCTTAAATGGACGATGCCCTGTTCATCCGGTAGCGCTGCCCTGCACATTGCGGTTGCCGCGCTGCAGCTTCCTCCAGGCTCCGAGATCATTACCTCGCCCGTGACCGACATGGGCTCCGTCATCGGAATCCTTTACCAGCAACTCGTCCCCGTCTTCGCTGATATCCATCCGCACACTTACAATTTAGATCCCGAGGATGTGCGCCGCCGCATCACGCCTAAAACGAAAGCGATCATGGTCGTGCATCTTGCAGGCAATCCCAGTGACATGGATGCGCTCATGGCGATTGCGCGGGAGCATAATCTTTTTGTGATCGAAGACTGCGCCCAATCCTGGGGCGCGTGCTATCGCGGAAAACCCGTTGGGCTGTTCGGTGATCTCGCCTGCTACTCCTTTAATGAATTTAAACACGTCAGCTGCGGCGACGGTGGTATCGTCGGCACCAACGATCCACGGTTCGGCCCCACCCTGACCAAATGGGGCGATAAGCACTACGATCGCGTCACCGGCAACCGCAACCCCGAGGCCCTGTCCCCCAACTACCGCATGAGTGAACCGCAAGGGGCCGTCGCGGGCGCCCAATTGGTAAAATTACCTGCCATCATCGCCCGCCACGTCGCCCTCGGCACTCGCCTGCTCAGCCACCTCCGCGAGCTCGCCCCACCGGCGGTGGTCTTCCCGGCCATCGACGCACGGGATACCCATAGTTTTTGGTTCTGCCTCATGCGGCTTGAACTCGCGCGCGTGCGTTGCTCGCGCGATGAATTCGTCACCGCCCTCAAAGCGGAAGGCGTTCAAGTCCAAGCCGGCTATATTCCTAAACCAGTTTACCGCTATCCCCTTTTCCAAAATCATAATTTCTTCGCCGGCGCCTGGCCGCTGCGGGAGTCCGGTCGCACGACGATGGATTACCGCACCGTTTCTTGCCCCGTGGCAGAGGCGATGCTGGCCGATGGTTTCTCACTCGCGATCAATCCCGCGATGACCGACGAAATTATCACCCAGACGGCGACCGCGCTGGCCAAAGTGGCGCGCCATTTTGCGGGATAAGTCCGCCGCTGGGCGGGGTTAGGGCGTCCACTGCCGCAGGAAAATAATACTCCCAACCAGCACGAGTAAACCGAGCACGGTAATGCCTAAACCAAATCGGGCTAACGTAGCCTTTTCCGGATACTCCTCATTCAAATAATACATCGTCCCACCAAACATAAGCAGGCCAAATGAAATTAAAATACCGGCTTGCAGGCTCATTTTTTAACCCGATTGCGGGGGTGATGCTGGGCATGTTGATCGAGGAGCTGCGAATTTTCAACCGCCGTATAAATTTGCGTGGTGCCAATGCTGGCGTGACCCAGCATCTCCTGAATCGCCCGCAAATCAGCGCCCCCGCCGAGCAAGTGAGTGGCAAAGGAATGGCGCAGTAAATGCGGCTTCACCGTCGCCGGCAGTCCCGCGCGTTGGGCATATTTTTTTACGATCACCCATAAGGTTTTTCGAGAAATCGCCTGACCCCGTTCGCTAATAAAGAGATCACTCCCCGTCCGGGGCTTGACCAGACGCGGGCGACCCGCGGTGAGATACGCCGCAATCGCGGCACTGGCTTGCGCGCCTAACGGCACCACCCGCTCCTTGGAGCCTTTGCCAAAAACCCGCACAAAACCATGCACCAAGTCGACTTGCTGCAAGCCGAGCTGACAAATCTCTGTCGCGCGCAAACCGCTAGAATACAATAACTCCAAAAGCGCCCGATCCCTCAGCGTGTAGGCATCACCGCCGGCGGTTGCCGCCAGCAATTTCTCCATGGCGGAGGGCGACAACGTATGCGGCAACTTACGCCGCAATTTTGGCCCAGCGAGCAAAGCGGTCGGATCATCACCCCGAATTTGCTCACGCACCAAATGACGAAAGAGCATCCGGACCGCGCTCAATTTGCGGGCCTGACTAGCACTAGAAAGCTGCTGATCGCTGAGCCCATGCAACCACGCGGTGAGCTGGGTCGCGTTGACCTGCACCCAATTATTCGCCCCGTGGCGTTGCAAAAAATGCGCCGCTTGCCGCAGATCATTTTCGTAAGATTTAGCGGTATTCCGCGCTAGCCCGCGCTCGAGCTCAACGTAACTCAGGTAGCGGTCGATCTCATCCGCAAAGGCCGCAGGCGCGGGCGGCATCGGGGCCGCCTTAACCTGTGATTGATGACCGCGGCGCGTCTGCACAAGACACCCCAGAGGGAACGGATCAATAGCGGCGCGGACGCCGCGGGCCCGGCGGGGGCAAATTGGTTTCGCGGATACGGTAAGTGATCCGC
>CAIVJE010000109.1 GCA_903906135.1 uncultured Verrucomicrobiota bacterium
GCTTCGCCAGCGCTACGGGGTCGTGGGCGTGAATGGCCTGAATTAAAGGCGCGAGGGTCAGCGGCGAAAACGTGCCGTCGCTTACTGGTAACTTAGTGCCCGGTTGGTTCATACTTGCGGTGGATATTTTTTCAATAATGCGTCAATTTTCCCGAGGAGGCGTTCGAGTTCGATTGGTTTAGTGTCAAAATCATCACAACCGGCGGCGAGAGCCTTCTCCCGGTCGCTATCCATGGCGTGGGCTGTGAGGGCAATAATGGGGATCTGGGCCGTGGCGGGCGCAGCCTTCAACAGCCGGGTCGCGGCCCAGCCATCAATCACGGGCAGGCTCATGTCCATGAGGATAAGATCTGGTGCGGTTTGGGCGACGAGGGCGAGACCCTGTTCCCCATCCACGGCGACCGTGATGGCATAGCCCCGCTTAGCGAGGCGGCGCGAAAGCATATCGCGATTCATTTCGTTATCTTCGATCAATAATATTTTAGGCATGGCGGTGAGCGGGGGTGAAAATTTAATTTTGCGCGAGCGCGCAAGCTTGGATCGCGGGGCGCAGCAAGTTTCGCAGTTCGTCATTCGTGAATTTTCCTTTTTTCAAGATGGCCAGCGTGCGGGGCGCCAAATAGTCGCCCATCTCTTGGGTGATATCTAAAGCGCTGATGATCACGACGGGGATGGCGGCCCAGGCGGGATTTTTCCCCAGAACATCTAAAAGTTCGAAGCCATTCATGCCCGCCATTTTTAAATCCAGTAAGATTGCTACGGGGAGGCCTTTTTTGATTAAGCGCAGTGCGGCATGGCCGTTGACCGCAGGGTAATATTGCCAGCCTTCACGTTCGAGCATGCGGGCGACGATTTCGCGCGCATCGGCATCATCGTCGACCTGCAGGACATAACACCGGGCGAGCGGATTGAGCTGCGCGGCAATTTCGGCCGTGAGCCGAGCAGCGTCAGCGGGTTTGCGCAGGACGCTGACAGCGCCAAGGGAGAGGGCCATGTCGGTATCACTAACCGCGCTGAGCACGATGACGGGGATATCGGCCAGCTCCGGGGAGGATTGCAGTTTTTTAAGCACCGTCCACCCATCCATCTGCGGCATCATGATATCGAGTAGAATGAGGTCAGGTTTGAGCTGTGCGGCGAGGGTGAGTCCGCTCTGCCCGGAAGCCGCTTCGATGGTCGCGTAGCCACTTAAGCCGAGGAGTTCACTGAGGATTTTACGCACCTCTTGATCGTCATCGATGAGCAAAATTTTTCGCGGGCTGAGCTGATGAGCGAAAGGCGACTTAGTGAGGCTTTGTCCCGTATGATTAATAATCACGCTGGGCTTAAGCTGAATGTTCGCGGGCAGGCTAAGCGTAAACGTGGTGCCCACGCCCGGGGTGCTTTCGACGGTGATGTCGCCTTTCATGATCTGGGCGAATTGCTTGGAAATGGCTAGGCCGAGACCGGTGCCGCCGTAGCGACTGGCGGTCGAAGCATCTGCTTGGGTGAAGGCGGTAAAGAGGCGCGCGACTTGCTCGGGCGTCATCCCGATGCCGGTATCGACGATCGCAAACTGGATGAGGTCATCGGCGGGACCGCTGGAACGGGTTATTTTTACGGTGATCTGGCCGGCTTCCGTGAACTTACTGGAGTTGCTGAGTAAATTCAGAAGAATTTGGCGCAACTTCGTCGCATCGGTATGCATGCCCCCGATGTCAGGCGGACACTCAATGATGAGCTGGTTGCCTTTTTTTGCCACGAGGGGAGTGACGGTGGCCACGACGTCCGTGATTATTTTTTTCAGCTCAAAAGTCTCGAGATAAATTTCCATCCTCCCTGCTTCGATTTTTGAAATATCCAAAACATCGTTAATCAGCCCGAGCAAATGGCGGGCCCCATTAAGGATTTTATCAAGATCGGCGACGGTTTGGGTTTTCCCCTCGTCGGTGGCGTCTTCTTTGAGAATTTCGCTATAGCCCAAAATGGCGTTGAGGGGCGTGCGTAATTCATGGCTCATCTTAGCCAGAAAAATAGTTTTGGCCTGGCTGGCTTCCGCGGCATCTTGACCTGCTTTGGCGAGCAGTCGTGTACGGTCCTCTACCCGTTTTTCCAAGGTGCGGTTAGCTTCGGCGAGTTGTTCATTGGCCTGGTGAATTCTTTCGCGGGCCTGCTCTGCGGCGATGCGCGCTTCTTCTAATTGTTCGGTGTTAGTCTGAATGTTCTCGAGCATGGCGTTGAAGGCGGCAATCAGGCTGCCCACTTCGCCGCTCGCCACGGTTTGAACGCGGAATCCGTAATTGCCTTCGCGTTGCACCCGCGCCGCTACTTGTGCGAGCTCCGTGATCGGTTGGGTGATGTGTCGCTGCAGTCGGTAAGTGACCGCTACGGCCAGTAAGGCCGCGGCCAAAAAAACAATAATAAAACCACGCAGCAAATTGCTGAATCGTTCCACGTCGGCTTGGGTCAATTCAGCTTTCAGGTACAACTGGCCGAGGGTTCGATTGCTATCCCGGAGTGTCGTCCAGACGACTGAACTTTCATTGGTGAGCAGGCCACTGCCCTGTTGCGGTAACGGAATAATTTCAGTCGTATCGGATCGAATATAACTCGCTAGTAATTTTCCTTGGGCCGAATAGACTGCCGCGGCAATGATCTGCGTATCTGATGCTAATAAATTAAGCGGTAATTCCGTCGCATTGGGCTTCTCGGCCAGGAGCGTCACTAAATTTTGAACCAAGACGACTCGGGTCTTTTCTAGTCTCTGCTGAACCTCAGTGTTGAATCGTTGAACATCGTAATAATAAAGTCCGACAAATGCCAAAGACAGCGTTAGGCCGCAAATCAGCATAATGAACAAAGTTAACTGCCAGCGAAAGGGTATGCGTCTCACGTTTAGAATGGCGGTTATTATCTAAAGCAATGCTTTGGCAATAGATGTCAAACGTGATCATCACCGGTTCATCGCGGTGGGGCCCGGTAATAAGCATCATAATTGACGTCCACATTCTCTTCATTGGCAAAAAACAAAATTCGTCCGGAAAAATGAGAGGAGCGCGTGCTGGGCAAACTCGGCTGGTCCGCGGTGGCTAGGGTGAAATTCATCGTGACGGTAAGTTCGTTCATTTTGACGCCGATCACGGGACTATACGGGGCGAGCAATGAGAGGGTGATTCTTTCTATCTGGCGGTGTTGCTTGTTCACGGTCAGCTCAAGTTGTAAGTGCCCCAGCATCTTATCGGAAGCGGTGGCGGCGGCGCGGAAGCGGCCGGTGTAAACAGCGCGCAGCGCATTTTCACGCAGGAGTTCGAGACTCGCGGGCTCAATGTCACTGGGGGCAAATACAGTCTGGGTCAGGCTTGAGGCCTGGGCGGCTTTGAACGGAAGGTACTGGGATAAGTCTTTGGCGGTGGGTGGTTGGCCGTTATTCTGGAGTAGGGTCCATTGTTCTGCCGCTGGCTTGGCTGGGTCATAACGCTCGGTGATCGTAATCTTGTTTTGGGTCGTAATCTGCGTGTAAGCCCAACCGGAAGGCACGGCGGGATTGAAAGCAGCCAGCGCGGTCCGGAGATAATCGGGCGGCGGCGCGGCTTGGCCGAGCGTGAGGGTAAGCCCAGCGATCAACGCTAGACTGAGGATTCGGTAAGGCGTCGCTCCACGGTCGAAGACGCGAGGAGATTGGGGGGAGATAAAGCGAGATGAAGTAAGCATCACCGCAGAGGGTTAGTCGCACGGTCGGCCACTTCAATGAGGATAACGCACGGCATGGTGAGCGATAAATCGGCTAGAACTGTTAAAAAATGAGGTCTGATTCTCGCAGGACTGGGGCTCATATTCGCGGTGAAAGACGCGTGAAATTACGCTAACTCGGCGCCGGACGCTTCGCTTGGAACATCTTAGTCATGCCTACCTACCTCTGTGGCCGGGCTCGTGCTTGATTTTTAAGTCGCGGGCGGCACTGCATCGGTCGATTCGGTCGTCGCTGGTTCCCCGAAATAAGGGGTAACGGCGACGACGCGATCTGCTTGCCGAGTCCAACGATAGAGCAGGGGGCCCTCCGCTCGTTTCAGTGCTTTAAAAATCTGGGGTGCTTCGCGTTTTTGCAGCATGAGGTCAGCCACGCCGTCGGGCGTGCAGGCAAACATCTTGACGTATCCTTTGTAGGGGCGCGGTTCGCCTAATATGCGGGCCAATTGACTAGCTCCTGCCGGCAAGGCCTGTTGCTCAGCGGGTGATTGCTCAAGCGGGAGGGTAGTCGCAAGAGCGGCGCGGGCGTCCAACACGAGAAAACTGTAAGGCAATGAGCGCAAGTCGATGCCGGCTCGCTGACCAAAACGGACCCATCCAGAATCAGCTTGGACCCCGTGGGGTGGCGTCGCGAAAAAATGGCACCAATGTCGCTCGTTGCCGGCGGCGAAAATTCCGCAGGCGTCTTGGTGCGGGCAAGGCGCAATTGCCCGAAATCGCGGTTTTAGCTTCTCGCGCCAGGTACCGAGTAGGCGACTGACTTCATGGGTGCCGGGTTCCACCCAGAGCACCGTTTGGGCCCGCGCAAGCAGTTCGGCTAGTTCCGCGCGCGCGATTTCGTTGAGCTCATTGAGGACGTGGCTGATGACCAGCACATCGATGGGCTCAGTGCCACGGAGGAAGCGGGTGCTCGCGCGTTCGATGAGCAAATGAGGGTACGCGGCTCGTCCGCGATGTTCCGCAAAATCAAGTGCAAGATTGGAATGGTCGTGCAGGAGCAAGCGGGGGCTGTCCGCCGCACCGATGAAATCGACCACACGGCGGCCGGCCACGCCGCTGCCACAGCCCCAATCCAGGATGGTCGCCGCGCGCGGTGGGGTCCAGCCGTGGAGTTTTAATTCACTTAGAACAGCATCCCATTTCCAACCGATTCGTTCGCCAAAAGTAAAATCGTAACACTCGAGGTCGGTGATCGTGTGCCAATAAGGACCCTCGGCCGCGGAGCCGGAGAGAAATTTCTCCCGCAAATTATCTAACACTTCCCAGTCGAGTGAGGCCCAGTTCATCAGCAGCAGAGTAAAGTATTTAGACGAAAAATTAGCCGATGCGCCGTGATCGCCGGCGGCTTAGCTGTGCAAGTCAAAGCCAAGCTGTCGCGCTAAGGCCTGGGTGGTGATGCCATAAAAAGCGGCGAAGGCCCGCACAGATTCAGCCGCCTCGGTGGTGCGCGCTGGGCGCTCGTGCTTGGTCGCGGCAATCATGATGTTTTTGGCTGTGTGGTCGGTGGAGATAAATTCAAAGACTTTAGTATCGTACCCGGCCCACTCGAGGAGCAAGGCGCGCAAAGCATCGGTCGCAAATTCCGCTTGGCGCTCTTGGAAAATTCCGTGCCGCAGGGCCGGCGCGAGCACGGGTGCCGCTGTCAGTTGGCTGCGCAATTCTTTTTGGCAACACGGAGCAACGACCAGCAAAGCCGCCTCGGCTTGCACCCCTTTGGCCAGCGCGTCGTCGGTGGCGGTGTCGCAGGCGTGCAGTGCGATCAGGACGTCGAGAGACGGATAGATCGCCGACTGGATGGTTCCTGCCGTGAAATCGAGGGTCGGGCGGCCCGTAGCAGCGGCTACCTCGTTACATATTCGGACCAGCTCGGGCCGAAATTCGATGCCATGAACATGAGCGGGACGGTTTGCGACGAGATGGAAATAATCGTGGGTGGCGAAAGTCAGATACCCTTTGCCGCAGCCCATGTCGGCGATTTCAATCGGCCTCTCCGTGGGTAGATTTGCATCAACGACGAGATGGCTGAGAATTTCCACGAATTTGTGAATCTGACGGTGTTTGTCCGCCATGCCTTCGCGGACAATAGACTGAGGGGTGGTGACGCCCAGCGCCTGTAGCCAGGCTTGGCTCTGGTCGGGGAGGAGTCTTTTTTTGGTCCGATCATGCGCTTCATCAGAGGCGCCGGTGGTTGGGGGCCCATAAGTGAGTCGCGGCTCGGCTTTTTTGTTATATTCTAGCTGAACGAGGCGCATCGTGGTGAATAGGTGCGCGCTATGGAAATCTGTGCCGATTAGTGGGGCCAGTAATTCTAAGGCAGTTTCAATCGGATGATTTTTGGTGATATCCTGACGTTCATGACGCCAGACAAACGAGATCTGGGCCGTGCCGCGCAGGGTGATGGGGCGAACGAGCAGATTGCGTAGGGTGGCGTCGGGGCCACGGGCTTTCCCCAAGGTTAATTTAACTAAATTACCCTCGCGCGTGGCGGTGACGAGTTGCGCGAGAAAATCTTCGCGCGGGGAAAGGGGAGCAGTCATGATCCCATCAGCATAGAGAAAATTCGCCGATGGCGAGCTACTATGCGGTAGCCTAATTCCATGAGCCGCGGGGCGCCTGGCACCGCTTGATAAATTGGCAGAAGGAGACCGCGTCGACCCCGACCATGCGCGATGGCGCGCAGTGCGGCGTTAGCCCCGGCATAGACCGAGCCATCGAGTTCAATCAGTTGAAGGGCTTCGTCGTAGGCGGCTAAAGGGATTTCAGGGAATCGGCCGCGGGCTTCCTGGGAGGGCACAACGGCGAGCCGCACCGCATAGGCCGCCTGCCAGCGCCGAGCCCATTGCTGGCAGAAGTGGCAGTCGCCATCAAACAGCAGGAGCGGGCGCTCGGTTGGTGGATTTGCGACGCGAAGACGAACTATCGGCATACGCTTAAGTTGTCGCGCGAGCATCGGTATCGCAAGCGGGGATTGAGCGGGCGCTCCGCAAAGGATCCGAACTGAAATTTTAGCTCTAAATTCTGCTTTCGCCCGCGCCGCTACGGCAATTGTTTGAGGGCGGCTCGGGCTGGAGCAAATTGTGGATCGAGTTTGAGCGCGGCTTCGTAGGCTTGGCGGGCGTTGGCGTGATCGCCTTGCTGGGCGAGAATAAAGCCGATGCGCCAATGCACGGCGGCATGGGGCGGGGCGTTTTCAGTGGGCTTCAGTTCAAGACATTGGCGGAGCGATTTTAGCCCGCGCTCAGGTTGTTCCCCCGTTATCGCGGCTAAGCGACCGACTTGGAAAAGCGCCGTGTAGTCGGTGGGGTTGGCCCGCAGCGCTTCGTCGTATTCTTGAAAAGCGAGATCAGGTTTTTTGTCGGCAAGATAGACCGCGGCCATCGCCAGTCGACCGGCGGCGACATCTTGTTTTTTTATCTCAAGCGCTTGCCCCAAAGCCTTGTCTTTACCGCCACCCACGAGGCTGGGGGCTTGCAGATAATAATTCATTAGCGCCGCTCGTGCTTCTAGATTTTTAGAATTAAGAGCGACGGCTTGTTCATACGAGGCGAGGCACTTATTCGCCCAACTCATTTGCGCAAAGAGGCCGGCCTTCCGCGCCGAGAGTCCATAGGCATCACCGAGACGATGGTGGAGGCGACTATCGTTGGGAGTAAGGGCTACTGCTTTTTCTAAATGGACGACGGCCTGTGCCGCGTCGTTGCGTTGCAGCGCGAGCCGGCCTAAATAAAATTGAATGTCACTTTGTGCGGGTGCAGTCAGAGCGAGCGCCTCAAAGGCTCGTTGCGCTTCGAGTGGCTTGCGCTGGGCGTACAGTTCCGCCGCAGCGGTATAAGCCGCTTGATCGAGGGCAAAACTGATCGCCGGCAGCAGCCAGCAGCTGATTAAACGGCAGATTCTAAGCATGGGAAATACTCCAGAACACTACGACATTAGCGCTCTGCACTCGTCATCACTCGTAGCGCAACGCTTCGATCGGATCAAGTTGGGCTGCTTTGCGGGCGGGATAAAAGCCGAAGAAAACACCAATCGCGGCGCTGAAAGCCACCGCGCCAAAGATAGCTGAAGTTGAGATCAACACCGGCCAGCCATTGAGTCGGGAAATCAGTTGAGAAGAACCGACGCCGAGGAGAATGCCGAGGGTGCCTCCCATGACGCTGAGAATAATCGCTTCGACTAAAAATTGTGTCAGGACGTCGCGACCGTGCGCACCGACGGCCAGCCGGATGCCTATCTCCCGCGTGCGTTCCGTGACGGAAACGAGCATGATGTTCATGATGCCAATGCCGCCTACGATCAGCGACACCCCGGCAATGGCGCCGAGCAGCACCGTCATAGTTTTGGTGGTCGCGGTCGCCGCCTCGGCCAGTTCCTGCTGGTTCCGCACCGTGAAATCGGGATCGCGCCCATTGCGGCGTTGTTGTAAGAAATCAGTGACGTCTTGCTGGATCCGCGTCATTTGATCGGGCGACTCCGCCTGAATGATGATGGAATTCAGGTTCGGTCGCCGTGCGATGCGCTTGAGGTGGCTGGTGTAAGGGATGATGACGACGTCATCTTGATCAGAACCGAAATAATTAAAACCTTTCGCCTTAAGCACTCCGACAACTTTGAACGGCAAATTACGAATTCGGAGTGAGCGGCCCACGGGATCGCCGTCTGGGAATAATTTAGCGACGACGGTCTGTCCGATCACGCAGACTTTAGCTGCGCTGTTGACATCCGCCTCCGTGAACATTTCGCCTTCGGCAATCGTCCACAGGCGAATATCGAGATAAGTGACATCCTCGCCATTGACGGAGCTATTCCAGTTCAGGCCATTGGCGAGCACCTGCTGGCGATCGCGCATTTCTGGACTGACGGCAACGATCCCCGAGATTTCTCGACGAATGCTCAGCGCCTCATCCACCGTGAGGGAACTCGCGGAGCCCCAACCTCCATGCATGCCGCCGGTGGTGGCGCTACCAGGGAAAACGGAAATAATATTTTGCCCGAGGCTCGCGATCGAGGCTTCGACTTGTGACTTGGCGCCGTTGCCGATGCTCACCATGGCAATAACCGCGGCGACTCCGATGATAATGCCGAGCGCGGTGAGGATCGAGCGCATGGCGCTGCGTCGGAGGGCGCGCAGGGCTACTTTAATGACATTGATAAAGCGCATCGGTAGAATCAGGCAATGAGTTTGGCGTCGGTCTCGGCGGTGACAATGCGCTGCATTTGTTCGGTAGCAACCAATCGATCTACTACGGGAGTATCGCTCACGAGACGACCGTCGCGCATGATGAGGTTGCGTTTACAATAATGGGCGATGTCGAGTTCATGCGTCACCATAACGACCGTGATGCCTTGAGCGTTAAGCTTCTGAAACACGCCCATGATTTCCACGGATGTTTTAGAATCGAGATTCCCCGTCGGTTCGTCGGCGAGGAGAATTTGCGGCTCATTAATTAAGGCGCGAGCGATGGCGACGCGCTGTTGTTGTCCGCCGGAGAGCTGGCTGGGGAAATGATCAGCGCGATTAGATAGTCCCACGATGTCGAGACTTTGGCGGGCGCGTTCGCGAACTTCCCGCGTCGAGAAATGGCGCCGACCATAAAGCATGGGCAGTTCGACATTTTCGAGGGCGGTGGTGCGTGAGAGCAAATTAAAGCCCTGGAAAATAAAGCCGAGTTTCTGATTACGCAGATCGGCTAGTTCGTTGCGATCAAGGTTTGAAACATCCGTGCCCCCGAGCAAGTAGCGCCCGCGGGTGGGGCGGTCGAGGCACCCCAATAAATTCATTAACGTAGATTTACCTGAGCCGCTCGCGCCCATGATGGCCACAAATTCGCCACCCGCAATCGTCAGGGTTACTCCCCGCACAGCCAAGACGGGCACTTCCCCTGATTCGTAGGTTTTGTGAATGTCCTCGAGTTGAACGACGTGCGACATGGCAAATTTCCGAAAGGGGTGGGGAGCGATAGCTTGAACGAAACAGCGCTCGGTTAGAAGCGCCGACCGCCGCCGCTGAAGGGATTGCTGACGGGGGAAGTGGGCCCGCGCGGGCTGCTCGCGCTCAGCCCGGTGATTATGATATCACCGACGGCTAGTCCGCTCCCGACCTCAGAGAAAGTACCATCGGTGATTCCGACTTTAATCGCGATCGCCTCGGGACTGGCCGATTTATCCCCGCGGGGCAGGCGGTAAACAGTGCGCGTGGTGAAGACAGGTTGGCCGGGGACGATTTCAGCGATGACGCCCCGTTCGATTAATAATTTTCGGATTTGCTCACGTTGTTCAGCGGAGGGTGGGCCATTGCGAAAATCGATCCCGAGCTCGGCAATAATCTCGCGAGCTTTTTGTCGTTGTTCGGGCGTGGCATCTTCGCCCAAGAATCCGCTGCCGCCGCGGCGCGGGTTGCTCTCGGAACTAGCGCCGCCTTCGCGCGAACGCCGTTCGCGGCCGGCACCCATTGCTTGACTCGGAGCGGCGGCGATCGGACCGCTCGCGACCGGCGTCGGCGCACTAGACGCAACTGCCGCATCAGCTAGGCGTACCCGCAGGGCGGAGTTGGGTAAGCGCAAAATATTTTCGCGACTTGCGACAATGATGGAAACATTGGCGGTCATGCCGGGCCGAAGTTTTAGATCCGCATTATCCACATTAATAATGGTCTCATACGTCACGACATTGCTCGAAGTTTTGGGTGAGTTGCGGACTTGCACCACCTGGCCGGAGAAAGATCGATTCGGGAAAGCGTCTACCGTGAAATTAACTGACTGGCCGGCTTCTACGGCGCCGATATCAGCTTCCGCCACAGCGGCCGAGATCTGCATTTTGGCTAGATCGTTGGCAATGGTGAAGAGCACCGGAGCGTTGAGGCTAGCGGCTACGGTCTTCCCTTCCTCGGTTTGCTTGGCGATGACGATCCCATCGATGGGGGAGCTGATCGTGCAGCGTTCCAGATCGACGCGGGCGTTTTCCATCGCCGCCTTGCTCGTGAGCAATTGCGCTTCGGATTGTTGTAACTGGGCGAGGGCTTGATCGTAATCTTGCTGCGACACCAATTGCTTATCGCGCAATTCACGCGCTCGCTCGGTATTGAGTCGTTGGAGCCGATTGCCGGCCTCGGTTGAGGCGAGGTTAGCTTCGGCTTGGCGCAGCTTTTGTTTGTAAGTCGAAGGGTCAATTTCCGCCAGTTTCGCACCTTTTTTAACCACGGAGTTGAAGTCGACGTAGATGGTTTTCACTAGACCGGAAATTTGGCTGCCGACATCAATATTGAGCAACGGATCTAGTTGGCCTGTGGCCGTGACGAGTTGGCGCACGCTGCCCAGGGCAATGGTGGTCGTGTTATAGTTCGGCGGCTGCGCTGAGGTGCGGGCCTGCTGGAAATAATAATAGCCGCCACCGGCGCCGCCAAGGACGAGGATGAGCAGGAATATTTTTAAGGGAGATTTAGCAGATGAAGCCATAAGGGTGAAAGCGGAGCCAATAGTGAGCGGGGCGCAAATTAAAGTCGCAAGCTGGAAGACACAAGACGCTCCCCGCGGGTGAGGGTTTCATCGGGGTGATTTTTAGAAATTACCCATAGAACGAGGTACTCGCATGGTGAGAGTAAAGGGGCTCACTTTCACGAGGGGTGGTCCGGCCGCGTGATCTTTTTGTTTTACGACGCCAACTTCCCCCGTTTGCTTCAACTCGTGAGTACCTCTTCCTACGATTTAGTGATTCTGGCAGCAGGCATGGGCAGTCGCTTCGGCGGCCTTAAACAAGTTCAGCCTATCGGTCCAGCCGGTGAGCTCATCATCGAGTATTCATTGTATGACGCCCAGCGGGCGGGCTTCAACCGCTTGGTGCTCGTCATTCGTCGAGGGATGGAAGCAGATTTCCGCGCGCAAATTGGGCGCCGATTAGAAGCGCGCATGGATGTGCAGTATGTTTTCCAGGAACTCGACACGCAATTTCCGCGCGGGGCAGTTCTGCCGGAGCGCACCAAACCGTGGGGGACGGGTCATGCCGTTCTCGCCGCTCGCGAAGTTGTCCAGCGGCCCTTTGCGGTGATTAATGCCGACGATTTTTACGGCGCAGCGGGGTACACCGTTTTAGCCCGACATTTTGCGGCGCTCACGACTCCCACTCAGCCGCATTACGCTTTGGTGGGTTATCCCCTCAAACAAACCCTTTCAGAATTTGGAGCGGTGAGCCGTGGATTGTGCACCACGGATGCGCGGGGCCAGCTTCAACGGATCACCGAAATTACCCAAATCACTCAAACCGGCACCGGCGCCCACTATCCAGGATTAAAGGGTCAGCTCGAGCCTCTGACGGGCGAAGAAATTGTCTCGATGAATTTCTGGGGCTTCACCCCCGCGATCTTTCCGCAGCTGGAAAAGCTTTTCGGGGAATTCATCGTTACCCAGGCCAACAATCCTAAAGCCGAGTTTTATCTACCGACGGCCCTGAGTGCACTCAATGAAAGTGGCGCGGCCCAAGTGGCTTTACTGGCGAGTCGCGACGCGTGGTTTGGGCTCACCTATCGGGAAGATCTGGTCGCGGCTCAGAGCGCGATCCGCGCGTTGATCGCGACGGGGCAGTATCCCGCGCCCTTGTGGGGGTAGGGTGATGACCGCCTATCGTCCGATAACGAACGGCGGATTAATTTAATTCCGCGAGGAGCTGACGAAGTTCCTGCGCGGGATCATCATGATTTTGCGCGCAGGCTAAATGGAGGGCTTGCTCCAACCAAGTGCGCGCGTCCGCTTTTTGCTGCAGCGTGAGGAGGGTTTTCCCTAATAATATTCGCGGCATCATCCAGTCCGGTTTTTTATTTGCGCAGACGACAAGATGCTCGATCGCGGCGGCGGGTTGACCTTCGGCCAGCAAAGCTTGCGCGAGACTGAAACGGAAAAGTTCGTTGTCGGGGAGGCGAGCAACTAAGGCGGCAAAATGTTCGGAGCGGGGCATGAAGCGAATGAGGGGAATGGGGCGATGATCTGGGCGGCAGCTTAATCTATAAATAGGACGACCGCGGTGGCGTTGTCGTGGCCGCCGCGCTGATTGGCGCGCTCGATTAATTGAGTCACCGCTTCGTCGGGGGTAGTCGCTTGCTGCATGAGGTCAGTTATTTCTGCCGTGGGGACGAAATGGGTAATGCCATCTGTGGCGAAGAGGTAGCGGTCGTGGGGCAAGATCGTATGCACGAGGCACTCGCTGCGAAATGGGGGCGGCTGACCGATGCAGCGCGTGAGCGCCTGCGGATGGCCCGTGAGAAGCGGGCTGGCTTCACCCCGAGCCAGCCGTGCTTGGTTTTCCCCTTCCACGGTGTGATCTTGGGTCAATTGTTCGAGGAGCTTACTGCGCAGGCGGAGCGCGGCCGAGTCTCCCACATGATTAATGTGCAACTTCACGCCGACGAGGTGCGCACACGTTAGGGTCGAGCCTAAGCCAGACTGTGGGGAGAGTACGCGGCCTAAGTTAAAAACTTGCTGGTTAATTTCCTTGAGGATCTCGACGTAGTTAAGCTTTTGCCGTGACGGGTGCGGTGCAATTAATTGCGTGAGGACCGCAATTGCTTTTTGGCTAGCTTGAGCACCGGCGGGGAGTCCCCCAATGCCATCGGCCACCGCGTAGAGTTGCCGTCCATCATCACAGAGAAAGCTGTCTTCATTTTCTGGACGAACCCGGCCAATGTCAGAAAAAGCAAAAGAGCGTAGTTGCATGCAAAAGTGAAGCGGGGCAGCTAAGGAAAGGGGCGGAAGATATTATCCCGATTTTCTTTAGTCATGCGGGCATAATCAGCAAGGGGCAACGCGCCGAGAAATTCCCGGCCATAGGCCTTTGCGAGAACGCGGGAGTCGAGGATCGTAATTAAACCTCGATCGCGCTGATTGCGAATTAATCGACCGATGCCTTGGCGGAATTTGATTAAGGCATCTGGCAAGGTGAGATCGTTAAAGGGATTGCCGCCTTCGTCCCTAATGTGTTCGCACTTGGCTTCGGTGATAGGATGCGTGGGCGGATCGAACGGCAGTCGAGTGATGATCACTTGCGACAGCGCTGCACCCGGCACATCCACGCCGGTCCAAAAACTATCGGTCCCGAAGAGTACGGCATTGCCGAGCGAACGCATTTGGTGGGTGAGTTCCGTGCGGGACAAATCGGCGCCTTGCATGAGGAAGGGGCGACCCGCGGTCCGCCATTCGGGTTCCAGTGTAAGGGCGATTGTGCGCATATCGGCGTAACTCGTAAAGAGTACTAACGACCCACCGGTCACACGGTTTACACAAAAACGAATATAATCAGTGAGCGTATCTAACGCCAGTTTAGCTTCCTTGGGCGAGGGCAGGGGGATGTCAGTCGCGACAAAGACGCGCATGTTACGTTCGAAATCGAAGGGCGACTTGACGGCGACTTTTTCCGCGTGATCGGCCCCCATGCGCTGCGCCAACGGTGTAATGCTCCCGCCCATCGCGAGCGTCGCGCTGGTGCAAAGCACGCTCGTGCCACAACCAAAGAGATGTCTGCGCAATTCGGGGGCGACGTCGATGGGCGCGCTGCGCAATGCCACGATCGTTTGCTTACGGCCACTCCGCTCGGCCCAGTAGACATGGCCGGGATTTCCCAGCGTGAGCCATTCGGTTAGACCGGCTTGGAGGCCTTTGATGCGCTGCTGTTGCTCGAGTAGTTCGTCATGCTCGCGGCCCTCCTCCAATTTGTCTGCTAGTTTCCCCATCAGCCGATGGAGCGCGCCCAAGGGGCCGTCCAACATAGGTTCGGCTGCGCCCGTCTCGCGCAGGCGTACGATCGCGCGGGGCGTGAGCAATTTAGTGGTGATAAAATCAAAAAATAATTGCGCCGCATCGAGCGCGTCTAACACGAGTTGCTGCGCGGCTGGACCTCCATGTTTGCGCAGCAGACCGCGCTTGGTGCGGGGATTATAAAGATATTTGAGCGCACGATCGACACTGTAGCTGCTGAGCGAGAGGCCAAAATTATTGGTGGCCACTTCGGGGACCGTGTGAGCTTCATCGAGGACTAAAAAATCATCGGGGAAAATCACGCCGCGAACGGTGGCATTACCGGGCATTTTCGGCGGAGTGCCAGCGGAATTAATCAACGCAAAGAGGAGGGCGTGATTAACAATCACCACTTGAGCAGTCCGGATTCGAACGCGCGCGCGCTGGTAGTGGCATTTTTCGCTATCGCAGTGCTTGCGGGAGCAGGAGGCCGCATCAGCATTGACGGCATCCCAGACCTCCGCCCGTGGGGGTGGTTTTAATTCATGGCGTAAGCCGGTGGTGGTCGTTTTCGCCCACTCAGCGATGCGCTGTAATTCAGCGTAGTCGGCGTCGGCAAAAAGGGTGCTGCGATCAGCGAGGGCATGACCGAGCCGTGTGGGGCAAAGATAATTTGATTTTCCGACCAAGACGGCCGAACGAAAATCAGCGTAACGCGCGAGCGCGGGCGAAGCTTTAAAGACGCGGCGACAAATCGGTAGATCTTGTTGTTCGATCTGTTCCTGAAGGGAAATGGTGTGGGTTGAAACAATCAGCTGGCGTCCCTGATCGGTCGCGTGGATGAGGCCCGGAATGAGATAAGCAAGGGATTTGCCCACCCCGGTGCCGGCTTCAAAAAGTAAAGGGACATCGTCGAGCATGGCCCCCGCCACGGCGCGAGCCATTTGGGCTTGTTCCGGTCGATGCTCAAGTTGGAGGGCGGAGCACAACTGACCGGTTGGGGCGAAAATTTCCTGAGCCAACTCGCGCACGCGGGTTGGCTTGGGGCCGGTCTCAACCGGCAGTTCATTATCTTCGTTCAGCCCAATCATGGCGTCAGAGAGCGGGTTAATCCATGCGCCGCAAATCAATTTGCGGTCGCCGCGAATTCCCGTAGGCTGCGGCTATGTCATCGTCCGCGCCGTCAGAAAAAAATTGGATGGATGAGCTCGTCCGTTTCTTGCAAGCGCAACCATCCGTGCGGGCCCTGCGGATTGATGCTCAGGCCCACAAGGTATCAATCGCCACCTTTGATCAAATCGATCTGGTGGATTTGGAGGCAAAACTCGCCGCCACAATTGCGGGAGTCGAAGCCCAGCTGGCATCTAAAGCGGCTTCGCCCGCTCCGGGTGGTTTCTCGCTGAAGCAGGATGGCGGCACGATTGTGCTCGGGCGGGATACCTGCGTCACCGCCGAAAAAATGTGGCTCTGGCGCGAGATGGAATGGCCCGAAATTAAAGCGGATCCATCGCCCGCCGATCAAACATGGCGTACGATTGCGGCCTTAGCGGCGATTTGCGGAATCGCCGGTAGCGCTGGTTTTAGCGTGAACTATTTCTGGCCAGAGTTGAGTGGGCTCTCGCGCGCATTTTTCGTGGTCGGATTGATCGCCGGCGGGTGGGACGCGGCGGGTGATACCTGGAAAAACCTACAGAAACGCGAAATTGATATCCATTTCCTCATGCTCGCCGTCGCGCTGGGGGCGACTTTGATCGGAGCCTGGGGTGAAGCGGTGATGTTGTTGTTTTTGTTTTCGGCTTCGGGCGCGATGGAAGAATACGCTCTCGATCGCACCCAACGCGAGGTGAGTGCGTTGCTTAAAACTTCGCCGAAGCAGGCGACTTTAATTGCCACAGATGGGACCGAAAAAATCGTGGCGGTGGAGCAACTGCAGTTGCACGACCGGGTGCGGGTGCGTCCGGGGGAGGCCTTTGCCGCTGACGGGCTGGTTTTAAAGGGGCGCAGTGCCAGCGACGAGTCGGCGCTGACGGGGGAAGCCAATCCCGTGGAGAAAAATACGGGCGATCAAGTTTTTAGTGGCACGCTTAATCTTTGGGGCGCGGTCGAATACGAAGTGGTTCGCTTGCCCGCGGAGAGCACGCTGCAGCGAATTATCCGGTTAATTCAGACGGCGCAAAAATTGAAGGCCCCGAGCGAGCGCTTTACTGATAAATTTGGCACGGGTTATACTTATGCCGTGATCGGGGGCTCGACCCTCATGTTCTTAATCTGGTGGGGGTGGTTTGATCTGCCGCCTTTTACAAATACGCCAGAGACGCGCTCCGCTTTTTACCGCGCCATGACGTTAATGGTAGTGGCGAGTCCGTGCGCGCTCGTCCTCTCCATTCCCTCAGCAATTCTCGCCGCCATTGCGTGGGGCGCTCGCCATGGGGTGCTTTTCCGCGGTGGGGCCGCGATTGAGAAATTAGCCGAAATCGACGTCGTCGCACTTGATAAAACGGGTACCTTGACCACGGGTGAATTAGCCGTGGTTGGTTACGAAAGTTTTCCACCCGGGCGGGAGACGGAAGTTATGGAATTAGCTTATGCGTTAGAGGCTAATTCGGAGCATCCGTTAGCTCGTGCCATTGTCCGCGATGCCAAGGCCCGCGGGGTCCGGGCGTTAGAACTACAAGATTTCCAGAATATCGTTGGGCAAGGGGTGCGGGGTAAATTTGGTGAGACGCAAGCCCTCCTCGGCCGTCGCGAATTACTCGATGCTGGTCCCTTAGCTGGGTGGGCCGAGAAATTACCCCCAGCCGCGGCCGATCTATCCGAAGTTTGGGTGGTGGGAAAAGATATGCTCGGTCGGGTTTTGTTGCGGGATCAAATTCGGGTTGAATCTAAGGCGGTTTTGGCGACGTTAAAAAAAATGGGAATTCATACGGTGATGCTTACCGGTGATCGTCGCCATACCGCGGAGTCAGTTGCCCATGAGCTCGGCGTGGGTGAGGTGCGGGCGGGACTTTCTCCAGAAAATAAAGTCGAAGCCGTCGAAGCGTTCCGGCAACAGGGGCGTAAAGTGGCCATGGTGGGCGATGGGGTGAACGATGCCCCCAGTCTCGCGGCGGCTTATGTTTCGGTCGCCATGGGGGCGCGCGGGAGTGATGCGGCGATCGAGCAAGCCGAAGTCATATTAATGCACGATCGGATTGAGAATTTTTTGGCTGCGCATCGACTCAGTCGCCGGGCGAAAGCGATCATTCGGCAAAATCTAACGATCTCACTGGGGGTGGTGATCATTATGGTGTTGGCGGCCGCCTTCGGGACGGTGCCGCTGGCGGTCGGTGTGGCCGCCCACGAAGGCAGCACCCTCATTGTCTGTATTAATTCACTCCGCCTCCTCTTTGGCAAAAATGCTTAAGGGCGGCGGGCGAGGTCAGTCCTCGATCCAGATTAAATCGCCGACGCGAATTTCTTCAAACAAGGCGATGATCTCGAGGTTGCGCATTTCGATGCAGCCTCCGCTAAATGGCGTGCCTAACTTTTCCTCATGATTAGTGCCGTGCATGTAAATATAGCGTTCGTACGAATCAACTGCTCCGCCCGCATTGACGCCGGGCTCGCGGCCGCGGAGCCAAAGAATGCGTGAGGTAATGAGGTTCTGGGTGTTCTCCTCGACGCTGAGTTCATTAAAGTGTTGGCCGAGATTGACGCGGCCTTTGAACGCCGTGCCGGGCAGCGCCCCGGCGCCAATGCGCTCCGCTACTTCATGCAGACCCCGGGGCGTCCCCCGTGAATCTTTGCGGTTGGAAGGTGGGCGCAGGGAAGTAGAAATGACATAAGCTTGGACTAACACCTCATTGCGGTAAAATCCAAGCAGTTGCTGGGCAATAGAAACTGTCATAACTCGCGCTGTCGGCTTGATTACCAAGGCTGCACACCTTTCTTTCATCCGTTGCAAAATATTATTCATCGTGAGCTCTAAATCTTATCGAGTCGGTATCGTCGGCGCCACCGGAGCGGTCGGTCAAGAATTGATTGCTTTGCTGCAAGCGCAAGCGCATGCGCTGCCGCTCGCGGAGCTTCGACCCTTGGCCTCCGCTCGTTCCGTGGGTCGCCACATTATTTTTGGCCAAAAGAAAATTGCCGTACAGGAAGCAACGCCCGCGGCTTTCGCTGATCTCGATTTTGCTTTTTTTGCAGCGGGCACCGCGGTTACTAAAAAACTGGCCCCTGAGGCCGTGAGTCGGGGTTGTCTGGTAATTGATAAAAGCTCGGCCTATCGCATGGATCCACAGGTTCCGCTCGTGGTGCCCGAAATCAATGCCGAAGCCCTGCGGAGCCATCACGGAATTATCGCTAGTCCAAATTGTTCGACGGCCATCGCCCTCATGGGGCTCTATCCGCTGCATCAAGCCTTTGGTTTAAAGCGCGTGGTTTTTTCCACCTACCAATCGGTTTCTGGCACCGGTGCCGATGCCGTCGCGGAACTGGAAGCGCAGGTGCAGGCTTACACCGCGCAGCAACCGCTGCCGCGCAGCGTCTATCCCTATCAGATTTTCCAGAATCTCCTTCCGCATATCGATTCATTTGGCGCCGATGGTTATACGGGGGAGGAGAGCAAGATGCGCGCGGAGAGCCGGAAAATACTCGGTTTACCGGATCTTAAAGTTTCGGCCACCTGCGTGCGTGTGCCGGTCGTGCGGGCTCATTCGGTCGCGATTAACGCTGAATTCACGCGCCCAGTTTCCGTGGTGGCTGCGCGCCAAGCCATCGCGGCTTTTGCCGGGGCCCAATTAATCGATGAACCAGCAAGCAACGCATACCCTACACCGCTGGCCTTCAGCCGTCAGGAACAGTGTGGGGTGGGGCGAATTCGCTTGGATACCGCCCTCGACAACGGTCTCGCCCTCTGGGTCAGCGGCGACAATCTCTGGAAAGGGGCCGCCCTTAATGCGATTCAGACCGTGGAAAAAATGATCGAATTGGGTTTGCCTCTGCGGGCGTGAGTGGGGTTGTAGCCGAAGGGGCATAATATCCCTTGCCGGCGGCAAAATATTTCCGTTTCTTGGGGAACTGCTGGACGATTAGCTCAGTTGGTTAGAGCACCTCGCTTACACCGAGGGTGTCGGGGGTTCGAGTCCCTCATCGTCCACCAATTTTATTCCTGTGGTGGCCTGACCAGGGCCCACCCAGCCTATGCGAAATTAGGTTATCTCTGATCGCGTCCGTAGCTCACTTCATGAAAATTATTCTCGCCACCCGCAAAAGCCCCTTGGCGCTCACGCAGACTGAAATGGTCGCGGCGCGTTTGCGCGAGATGATCCCCGGCGCGGATTGTGAGTTGTTGAAGATTGTCACGACGGGGGATCGCCAAGCCGAATGGTCTTTGGCCAAGCAAGGTGGCAAAGGGTTGTTCACCGCAGAACTCGAGCAAGCCTTGCTTCGCGGGGAGGCCCACGTCGCGGTGCATAGTTGCAAAGATTTGCCGGGAGAAATGGTCGCCGGGTTAGCCGTCGCCGGCTATCTGCCTCGGGTCGATGTACGAGATGTGTTGATTCTGCGCGCCGGGGTAACGACCCCCGCCACAATCGCCACCAGCAGTCCGCGTCGTCAGCAACAAATCAAATTACTTTATCCGGCGGCGACGTTCACCGAGATTCGTGGCAACGTGGATACGCGGCTCAAAAAAATTGCGAGCGGCGCGGCGGATGCCACTATTTTAGCCGCCGCGGGGATGGGGCGACTGGGAATTAAGGACTGGCCGGGAGTAGCGTTTCGTCCGTTGACCTTAAGTGAAAGTGTGCCGGCCGTGGGCCAGGGGGCGATCGCGATTCAATGTCGGACGGAAGATAGCGCCCGCTTTGCCGCGGTGCTGGATCCAGCGACGGCGCGGACCGTTAGTTTGGAACGGGCCCTGCAAGCGGCCATCGGCGGCGGGTGCCAGATGGCTTTTGCCGCGCACGTTGTCGGAGAAACCCTTTATTTTTATCATGAACAAACCGGGCCACGCACGCTGGCGCTTCGTGCTACTGATTTTGCCGAGCCCACCGCGGCGGCCGTTCGTTTGCTGGCTGAATTAAATTTCCATGTCTGATTCCCCCTCTATTTCCCTGGCCAAGCGCCGAATTATTATCACCCGTCCGCGTGACGCTGGCGCCGAGTGGCAGCAGCAGCTCACCGCGCTCGGCGCCACCGTGCTCGAGTTGCCCCTGATTCAGGTCACGAAGCAGGTTAATCTTGAAACGCTGGCCGAAGTGCTCGGCGAATTTGGCAGCTATGAGTGGCTCATCTTCACCAGCGTCCACGGCGTAAAATATTTTTTTGAGGAATTTATCCGCGTGCACGAAGACATTCGGGCGCTCGGCTTAGTGCGCATTGCCGCCGTGGGGCAAGCCACGGCCGCCGCGATCCAAGCGTTACATCTGCGGGTAGACTTACAGCCCAAACAGGCGAGTGCGGAAGAACTAGCCAAGGCTTTGATTGAACGGGAAGCCATGGATAGCGCGAAAGTACTCGTGGTTACCGGCGATCGAAATCGTGAGGTGCTGATCGATAAATTGCACGAGGCTCGCACGATTGTGGATCGACTCGTGGTTTATAAAAATGAGGAGACCGATCTCGGGGCTGATCCGGTCGCAGCCGAATTTCGTCGCTTGGGGGCAGACGCTATTCTGTTCGCTAGTCCCTCCGCGGCGCAGTCGTTTTTTGATCAAGCAGCCGCCCTTAAATTGGGACCCAAGGCCCAGCGTCCGTTAGCCGGCAGCATTGGGGCCACGACCACTGCGGCCATGAAGCAACTGGGGCTACCGGTCGATTTTGAAGCCGCCACGCCCAGTCTGAAGGCCTTAGTGGCGAGTTTAGGGGCTAAGTTAGCTCGCGGATAAGTTTTGCCCTGAGCCCGCCCCTCGGTGGAGAATTGCCGCATGCAAGTTCCTTTTCTTAACCTGCAACCGCAACATCAAGCTCTCCGCACGGAGGTGCTTGCGGCCTTAGCGGCGACTTATGATGCGACCCGCTTCTGTCTGGGCGCCGATGTGGAGAATTTTGAAAAAACTTTTAGTACTACCTTCGGCTATGCGCGAACGTTGGGGATGAATAGCGGAACTTCGCCCCTGCATATTGCTTCGCTTTGTGGCGGGTTTGGGCCGGGCGATGAAATTATTACCACCCCGTTTACCTTTGCCTCAAGTTGCTGGGGCATCAGCTACGTCGGGGCTAAACCGGTCTTCGTCGATATTGAGCCTGACACGTGGTGCATCAGTCCCGCCGCGATTGCCCGAGCCATCACGCCCAAAACGAAAGGGATCGTGGTCGTGCATATTTTTGGTCAGCCCGCGCGCATGGATGAAATCATGACGATCGCGCGCCAGCATAATTTATTCGTCGTGGAAGACTGTGCCCAGGCCGTCGGCGCGCAGTATAAAGGGGCCTCCGTCGGGGGGATCGGCGATTGTGGCACATTTAGTTTTTATCCGACCAAAAACCTCGGCGCGTGCGGCGAGGGTGGGGCGTTCGTGTCACGGCATGCCGCTGTGATGGATCGCGCGCAATTGCTCCGTGTGCATGGTTCACCTAAACGATACACTCACACCGCGGTTGGTTTTAATTTTCGCATGGATGGTTTTCAGGGTGCGATTCTAAATATTAAATTGAAGCACCTGGCGGCTTGGACTGCGCGCCGCCGCGCGATTGCGGCGCGTTATTTGAGCGGCATCAAGCGACCCGACGTGCAGTTGCCCATCATACCAGCTTACGGCGAGTCGGTTTGGCATCAATTTACGTTACTGCATCCCCAGCGAGATACTTTACGGGCGCATCTCGAGAAATGGGGGGTGGGGACGGAGATTATTTATCCTGGTCCGATGCATTTGCAGCCCTGCTATGCGGAGCTGGGCTATCAACCGGGCCGTCTCCCAGTGGCCGAGCATGCCAGTGCGCGGTGTGTGAGTTTGCCGATGTTTCCCGAGCTGACCGACGCTCAAGTCGAGCATGTGATCACTTCCCTCAATGCTTTTTGAGTCGACGTCGCGCTGCCACTACGGGTCTTAACTGACAGTCACTCGCGGCTATTTTTTCTCCACCCCCATCATGATTAACGGCATTAGATTTAAAGTCTGTGGCCTCACTTCGTTGGTCGATGCCGAGGCGGCTGATGCCAGTGGGGCTGATTATTTGGGGTTTATTTTTTACCCAGCGTCGCCGCGTTACGTGTCCTGGGCGCACTATGAAGCCATGCGTGAACGCTTACCGTTGCGCAAAAAAGTCGCGGTCTCAGTTGAGCCCACGCTGGCGGATTTA
>CAIVJE010000110.1 GCA_903906135.1 uncultured Verrucomicrobiota bacterium
CGGTGCCGACGCTTATTTTTTCACTAGAAATGAGTTCATCGCAACTCGCGCTGCGTATGCTTTGCGCTCGCTCGCGGGTGAATATGAAATTGCTCCGCGACGGTTTGGTCGGCCGCGACGGTCGGGAGGTTAATGCACTCGGTCAGGCCGCCGAGGAATTTAAGAAAACCCCGATATTAGTTGATGACTCTAGCTCATTAACTATCATGGAGATGCGAGCTAAAGCCCGACGCATATACGCTCGCAAGAAGCTCGGTTTAATCATCGTTGATTACCTTCAACTCATCAATGGCACGGACTCGCGCGCTCCGCGTGAGCAGCAGGTCGCAGAAGTTTCTCGTGGATTAAAGGCGATGGCGAAGGAACTAGATCTCCCCGTTATTGTTCTAAGTCAGCTAAACCGCTCGTCGGAAAAGGATAATCGCACTCCCCGCTTGTCGGATTTGCGTGAATCTGGCTCTATCGAGCAAGATGCCGACGTCGTTATAATGCTATCCCGCCCTAAAGATGCTGATGAGAAATTTCAGACCGCTGCCAACGCAGTGGATTTAATCGTTGCCAAGCAGCGCAATGGACCAGTAGGTGATTTGAAACTAACTTTCCTTCAAGAAATTACACGCTTTGAAAACTTCACACCATAACCCGATTTTCCGGGTTCTGCTTCTATCAATTTCCCTGTTTTCGGGGTGGGCTATGTCCGTAGCCCAAACTGCTGCAGACCAACCTCCCGCCGAGGCTGAGCCAGTTTATCATATTGGAACCGTTACCATCAAGTTCGTGGGCATGGCCAATGTTAATGAGCAAATCGTGCGGGCTAATATGGCGCTGCGTGAAGATACGGACCTTGATGAGTCGCTGATTGATCGCGACATCCGCTCACTCTACAAGACCGGCCTGTTTGAATTTATTGAGGTTAAGCGTGAGACGATCGCTGGCAACGGGGTGAATTTAATCTTGGAAGTCACGCCTAAGTTTCGGGTGCTTGGGGTGCGTTATGAAGGCAATAAAGCCTACAAGGATAAACGTTTACAAAAAGAGATCAAGACCGTGGCCAACGGGGCCCTGGACGAACGTCAGATCAAGGACGATGCGCAAAAAATCTACGAATTTTATCAAAAGAATGGTTTCAACCAAGCGCAGGTTACTTTCAGTTTAGACCGCAATCGGAATACGGGTTTCGCCACGGTAAACTTTAAGGTGCGGGAAGGCGCCAAAGTTCGCATCAGCGCGATTAATTTCATCGGTAATGATCATATAAAAATCCGTAAGCTGCGGGGGGAAATCGAAACGAAGAAATGGAATATATTCTCCTGGCTTACCGGAGGTGGCCGCTTGAAGGATGATGAATTTGACACGGATCTTGGAAAGTTGCGCGATTACTTTAAGGAAGAGGGTTACCTTGATGTTGAAATTGCTGAGGACAAAATTTCCTTTGATTATCCGAAACCCGATCGGCTCGTTATCACGATTCGAGTCAATGAAGGCCGCCGCTATAAAATCGGTGATATCACCTTTACCGGCAACAAACTCTATCCCGCGCGTTTACTAAACTATCTGCCGCGGCAGCGAAAGGGCGATGTTTTCACGCCTTCCAAGTTGGACAAAGACGTCGAAACGATCGAAGAATTTTATGGTCGCGACGGTTATTTGGAAACCCGCGTGCGTTTGGTGCGCAAACCCAACTTACAAACCGGTAATATCGATCTCGAATACCAAGTTAACGAGAGCGAAAAGTTCCAAGTTGAGTCGATTAAAATTGAGGGAAATAGTAAAACCAAGAGCATCGTCATTCTGCGCGAGCTGGTGATTGGCCCGGGCGATGTTTTTAGCTCGGTTATGATGAAAATCAGTAAGCTGCGCTTGGAGAACACGCGCTTTTTCGAGGACCCCCTTAATGTTACACCAGAGTCGACGAATATTCCTGGCCGGCGCAATTTGAAGATTTCGGTCCGCGAAGCTCGTACGGGTAATCTGACTTTCGGGGCTGGTTTTAGTTCGCTGGAGCGGGCGGTAGTATTTGCTGAGATCACCCAATCTAATTTCGATTTATTTAATCGGCGGTCATTTTTTCAAGGCGATGGGCAGAAATTCCGGCTGCGTTTTCAAATCGGTTCGCAAAGCAGTGAGGTCGTGCTCGCCTTCGAAGAACCGTGGTTGTTCGAGCGTGAGTTAGCTCTGGGCTTTCAGATTTTTCGTACGACGTCAGAGTACAATAGCTCATACTACCAGGAAATCCGCACGGGCGGCGAAATCTATCTCCGCAAGCGCTTGTTCAATTGGCTCGAAGGTCGTCTCTCTTATGTCTATGAAGTTGTTGATATTGGTAACATCGCGTCGGGCGCTCCGCTGCCGATCGTCGCAGCTTCGGGCAAGACAAGTACCTCCAAGATTGGCCTGAGTTTAACTCAGGATACGCGCGATAAAATGATTAACACGACTCGCGGTAACTACGGTTCGCTTTCACTCAATGTAGCCGGTGGTCCGCTGGGTGGAGACAATAATTACTACCAGATGGAGTTCCGTGGTTCGAAGTTCTTCCCGATCGCTGAATTTCAGGAACAGGTTATTTCTTTGATTGGTCGGGTAGGAGTAACGGAAAGTTTTGGAGCTAGTGCGAAGAGCCAGACTAAGACCATTGAGTACTTTGATAGTGTCGGCGCGCTCCAGACGCAGAGTTTCAGTTACATTCCTGATGTGCCCTTCTATGACCGGTTCTTTTTGGGCGGCCCGCAAACGTTGCGCGGCTTCGAATTTCGTACGGTTGGGCCCAAGGATGCTAGTGGTGAGCCGATTGGCGGTAAAACCTATGGGTTTGTCAGCTTAGAATATTCTTTTGATGTCGTTAAGCCGGTCCGCTTCGCCTTCTTCTACGATGGGGGCTTTGCCAACAAAGATGCCTACGACTTTAGCCCCGCCCAATACAACGACAACGTCGGGCTCGGTCTCCGCCTCTTTGTCGCCGGCGCCCCGCTCAGCCTCGATTTTGGTGTTCCTTTAACTAGCGATAAATTTAACAAAAAGGGGACGCAATTTAACTTCTCCTTTGGTACCCGCTTCTAACCCCTGATATATCCATCCCGCTATGAATAAGATGATCCGCTCCCTCCTCACCTTGGCCGCTTTCGGCGCTAGTTCGATCGCTCTGCTCGCGCAGCCAGCGGTTAAACTCGTCGTTGTCGACATGGCTAAAGTTTACGACAGCCATTACAAAACGGAGGAGGCCAACCTCAAGTTTCGCGATGCTGAGCAAAAAGCGACCGAACAGGTCGAAGAGCTTAATAAACAGGGTCAGTCGATGGTCGACGAATATAAGGAGCTCATGGAGCAATCCAAGAACACCGTCTTGACTGCTGAAGCACGAGGCAAAGCAGAGGCCGAGGCCCAGAAAAAAATGGAAGACATTCAGCGTAAGCAGGGTGAAGTTCAGAATTTTAGAACGAATACCCAGCGCTCACTCCAGCAGCGGATCAAGACTCACCGTGATCTTCTCCTCGAGGAAATTACTAAGATCGTAAACAACCTGGCCAAGCTCCGCGGCGCAACTTTGGTCGTCGATAAATCTGGCCCGACTCTCTTTGGCATCCCCAGCGTGCTTTACGCTGATCCCTCCTACGACATGACGGAAGAAGTGGTCCAAGAGGTAAACAAGGATCGGCCCGCTCCTGCGGCTAAGCCAACGGTGACGGCCCCGGCCGCGCCCGTGAGCGAGAAGAAGTAACTGCTGCCCCCCGCTCTCTGGCCCTGTTCATAGGAACAGGGCTTTTTTATGCCCAGCGTGGCTGTGGGCACTAGCTATAAATTTGCACTAAGCGTATCGCGTGATGGGGCGATTCCATCTGCACAAAATCAGGGAGTAGTCGACCAGACGCTACCCCAGGCAGGCTCAGTCGCATAGCGGCGGAGCCTGCGGAGTGTCACGGGTTGTCATCTCAGGGTAAAATGAAACAGCTGATACGCCAAAAATTGTCATAAAACTTAACCCCGGTCCCCGCCTAGTGATGACCGTGCTGTCAATTGATCAAGAGCGGTGAGAAAAAAATAAAATAACCTTCGCGCTCGTCCTTTTCTCCGTTAATTAGCAGGTCATGACGGACACGAAGCTTAAGATATTTTCCGGCTCCTCTAATCGCGCACTGGCAGAGGAGATCTGCCAATCCATCGGCGTCCCCTTGGGCGATGCGACCGTGAGTCGTTTTCCGGATGGAGAATCCTTCGTGAAAATTAATGAGAACATTCGCGGAGCGGATGCTTATTTCATTCAGTCGACATGTCCGCCAACGAATCATCACTTGATGGAACTGCTGATTATGATCGATGCCGCGAAGCGGGCTTCGGCGCAGCGCATTACGGCGGTCATTCCCTTCTACGGTTACGCCCGACAAGATCGTAAGGATCAACCGCGCGTACCGATTACGGCTAAACTAGTGGCTAATTTGCTCATGTCAGCAGGCGCTCACCGCGTGCTGACGATGGATTTACATAGTCAGCAAATTCAGGGCTTCTTCGATATTCCGGTAGACCATCTTTTTGCTTCACCCGTTTTCTTTCAGTATCTAGCGACGCAGCGCATTAACAATTTGGTGGTTTTTTCTCCTGATATCGGGGGTATGAAAATGGCTTCAGCCTATGCCGATGTGTTGGGCGCTTCCTTGGGCCTTGTGGCAAAAAAGCGCACGAGCTCGACCACGGTCAAGGCCATGAGCATCGTCGGGGAAGTTGATGGCTGTGACGTGCTGCTCGTTGATGATATCACCGAGACGGCGGGCACGCTCACTGCGGCTGCCAAAATCCTTAAAGAGCATGGGGCTAAGAGTATTCGCGCCGCGGTGAGTCACTGCGTTCTGAATGAAATGGCCTATGAACGCCTCAAGGGTGGGCTCATCGATGAGTTGATTACTACTAATTCTGTGCCCATCGAGACTCGTGGTTTACCCATCACGGTGCTGAGCATCGCGCCTTTGCTGGGTGAGGCTATTTTGCGGATTAATACTAACGAAAGTGTTACTAGCTTATTTAAAATCAAAGGCTTCTGATTTGTGGGGGAACCGTCTCTTGCGGCGGTTGTCAATGTGCGCACTATCTCTCTATGAAAACCTCATCGGTTGCTCTAGCGGTTGCGTTGTTCATCTGCTCACTCGGTTTAGCCGCGAATCTCGCCGCCGCCGATAAGCCTGCCGCCATCGGCGCGGCGGGCAAGGGGGCTGTGGTCAAAAAGCCGGTCCTGAAAATTGATGCTACGCCGATCAGTGAAATTAAATCTGCGGTCGTCACCAGTTACGCCGATGTTTTGGAAAGCATTCGCCCGGCTGTTGTTTCAGTTTATTCGAGCAAACTCGTTCGGCAACAGGTGCCAGAGTTTCTCCGTCAGCAAGGCCTGAAGGGTGGGGAGCAGACGCAGCGTGGGCTCGGGTCTGGCGTCATTGTTTCCAAGGATGGCTATATCATTACGAATAATCACGTGGTGGAGGGAGCCGATGAGTTGAAGGTCTTGCTGAACGATGAACGGGAACTCACCGCCAAAGTTATTGGGACGGACCCCAAGACAGATGTGGCCGTTATCAAGATCGACGCGGAAAATCTACCCGCTGCCACCTTGGCCGATAGCGCCAAGCTTCGGGTCGGTGACGTTGTCTTTGCTATTGGTAATCCGTTGGGTGTCGGCCAGACGGTTACGATGGGAATCGTTTCCGCTACCGGGCGCCGGGTGGGTATTCTTGAAGAAGTCGCCGGTTATGAGGATTTTATTCAGACCGATGCAGCCATCAACCAAGGCAACTCAGGTGGAGCACTGATCGACGCACGTGGTCGTCTCGTGGGCATTAATTCAGCCATTATTTCTACTTCCTCGGGCAATATTGGCATCGGTTTTTCAATTCCGATCAATCTGGCTAATAGCATTATGAGCAGCCTCCTCGAGACGGGCACGGTGTCCCGTGGCTATCTTGGAGTGCAAACGCAGGCGCTGACGGCGGATGAAGCCGAAGGATTTGGCATTTCCAAGGATACTAAAGGAGTTGTTATTACTGATCTGAATCCGGCGGATGGTCCGGCTGCAAAAGCGGGTTTGAAGCGGGAGGACGTGATTACAGCGATAAATAATAAGGCAGTCACGACGCGGGATGATCTCCGGCTCATTATTGCTCAGACGTTGCCGGGAACTAAGATCATCGTGAAATATATCCGCGGTGGTAAGATCGAAACTCAGGAAGTTATTTTGGGTAAATTACCCGATGATGGCTTAGCTAACGGGGAGTTCTTGCCCGGAATAGCGGTGGCCGCTTTGGATGCTGCGGTGCGCAAGGAATTGCGGATCGATGAGCGGGTTGAAGGCCTCGTGGTCACAGAAGTAGCTGAAAATTCGGCCTACAGTCAGATTTTCCCACGGGGGGCCGTGATTGTGCAATTAAATCGCGTGCCGGTCACCGATCTCGCTTCGGCGAAGCGCGAGCTGCGGGATGGACGCAATTTAGCCTTCGTTTATTATCGCGGTGCCTTCCGTTACCTCACGTTTGTGGTCCGCTGATCCTCATAATTTTTTGGCCAGACCAAAGGCGCACCGCGGGGTGCGCCTTTTTTAATCTTCCGCTACGCTCCAGGGAATTGTCCGCGGAGACCGCTATGGCTCGTGGGTGATTTGATAAGAGCAATGTTGGGGCAGCGAAATGAAAAGGGTCGCCGTCGTAATCAGTAGTGAGCACTCAATTGATAGGTGCCTGATCCGAGTGTCAGCTGGTTGGCTTTGATCTCGCGGATACCGGGTCGCCCTTGGGCGCTGGCGCCGCCTTCCTTGATTTTGCCGGTCACTGGTAAGGTTACCTCAGCCGTGGTATTGGGTGGGACGGTAATTTGGACAGAGAACTCCCCGTCGGCGATTTTCCATGAAGCGGCTAGTTTCCCATGGCGAGTCTCCATGGACGCCGCTGCTTGGGTAATGGTGCCTGTTGGTCGGGGAGCAATGCGGATGCGGTCGAAGCCAGGGGCTGCGCGGTCGATGCCCGCAAGGTCAGCCAT
Source organism: uncultured Verrucomicrobiota bacterium (assembly GCA_903906135.1). Classification (GTDB taxonomy): domain Bacteria; phylum Verrucomicrobiota; class Verrucomicrobiia; order Opitutales; family Opitutaceae; genus Lacunisphaera. The sequence continues at coordinate 7,012 of CAIVJE010000110.1, forward strand.
CATCCATTCAGCTACTGCCCCGAAGGCATAATGGGAAAATGAGTTCATACTCGGCTCATGGCTGCCGCTTCCTTTGGTGTAGGAATTCCAGCGTTCCCAGATGGTGGTCGCTCCATTATCTACCTCATAGCCCCAGCTGGGATAGGCGTGTTGCTGCATGAGGATGCCGGCGAGATCATGATGACCGCTGGCTGAAAGCGCGGGCAACAGTGGTCGCGTGCCGATAAAGCCGGTGGTCATTTTATTGCCGTTGGCCGTTATCAGTTTGGCGAGCTGCGCTGAGCTAGCGGCGCGCTGTTCGAGGGGAATGAGGTTGAAAAATAAGGCCATCGCGTACGCTGACTGATTGTGGACGCTGAGCTTGCCGCCAGGGAGTAGATAGGCTTGCTGAAAAGCGGCGGTAACCGTGGAGGCGAGTGCGGTGTATTTAGCTACGTCAGCCGTTTGGCCAGTGGCCTGAGCCATTTCTGCCATCAAGTGGGCATCATAAGCATAATAAGCTAGGTCAATGAAGGGAATCGGGGTTTTCACTTCGCCGAGCGATAGCCAATCGCCGAAGCCACAATCATCGATCGCGCCTTTAAGCTCAGGGTCACGCGCTCTTCGCCAGCTCATGAAATCATTCATTTTCCGCCAATGTTCGGTGATTACGCGGGTATCACCGTAAACCTGCCAGATAGTCCATGGACAAATCACGCCCGCATCCATCCAGCCGGCGGCGTGGTGCTCATTAGGGCGAGCGAGCGGCCGGGGGGCATAGGCGGGGTAGGCCCCATAGTCCCAAGCATCGTCGTTTAAATCACGCAGCCACTTAGTATAAAATGACGCGATGTCGGCGTTGAAGGTAGCCGCGCGCACATAAATTTGCGCATCGCCGGTCCAGCCCATGCGCTCATCGCGTTGGGGACAGTCGGTGGGCATTTCGAAGAAATTCGCCCGTTGGGTCCAAACAATGTTTTGGTAGAGGCGATTGAGCATCGGGTCGGAGCAAGCGAAGCTGCCGTGGCGTGGGGTGTCAGAATGAATTACGATACCAGTCACGGCGTCGCTGGTTGGCTGGCCAGGGAAACCAGTAAGCTCAACATATTGAAAGCCGTGATAAGTGAATTCTGGGGTCCAAATTTCACCGGCCGGATCACCTTTTAAGATGTACGTGTCCACCGCGCGCGCGCTGCGGAGATTTTCAGTGCTGAGACTACCATCCGGATGAAGAACTTCAGCATAACGGATGGTCACTTTATCCCCAGATTTACCCTGCACCTTGAGCCGGATTACGCCCGAGATATTTTGTCCAAGATCGAAGATGAACACGCCTGGTTTAAATTCGTGGACGGTGCGGGCGGCGATTTCCTCAATCGCCCGCACGGGCACTCCAGGATGGGGTTCAATTTTCGAGGCGGTGCCCGTTTTGCAAACAGCGAGGGCCCATTTAGAATCATCGAACTCAGGCGTCGACCAACCGGGTAACTCTTGGCGGGCATCGTAAGATTCTCCCATGAGAATATCGCTTTCGGTGATAGGGCCGAGCGCTGTTTTCCAATGGGGATCAGTGATGATGGTCTGGCGACTCCCGTCAGTGAGTTCCAACTCTAACTGGACGCGGATGGCTGGCGATATTCCATAGTAATAACGTCCATCGATTCCGGGGCTGAGGCCTTCCTGGCCAGTCAGTAAGCCGTAGGCGACGTAGCCCGCGTACCAGCCATCTGCGAGGGTTGCGCCGATCGCATTTTTGCCGGCGCGGACTAATTTCGTGACATCATAAGTTTGGTAATGAATTCGCCGTTGATAAGCGGACCAGCCCGGCGCTAGTCGTTCGTCAGATACGCGGCGGCCATTGACCTCGAGCGTATAAACTCCAAGCGCGGTGGCATACAGAGTTGCTCGGACGATCTGCGGGGCCTGAAATACTTGGCGAAAATATTTTGCGGGCGTCATCACAATTTGCCCGCGCTTAGGATCGTGGGAAAAATTCTGGATATTTTCTTTGGTGGTAAATGCCTGGTCATCCCGTGCGCTGATCCATAAGGCGGTCCAATCCGATTGCTCCAGTAGTCCGACGCCAAATGAAGCGGGTTCACTCCAAGCAGAATTTTCTCCGCCAGCCTCCCAGGCACGGACGCGCCAAATAATCCGATCCCGCGGAGTGAGGCTGGGGCCGGCATAGATGATTTGATCGGTTGTTGCTGAGGCAATCTTGCCTGAGCCCCATAATAATTTCTGAGCAAACCCATCAGCTTCATGCGCGAGCTGGATTTCATACGCGACCTGGCGCACATCACGCGCCGTGGGGTCGATGGGTTGAATTTTCCACGAAAAGCGGGGCTGCGTAGTCCCGATGGCTAGTGGATTTTGATGGTATTCACAGCGCAGCTCACGCGTGGTTATTTCGTGGGCGGATACGGAAATGATTAGGCTAAGTAGAATCAGGAGCGATTTCATGGGGTGGGCAAAAATCGGATAGCCAGAGCGAGCGGGTAGGCGCCAATTTATTTTTTGTAAAATCGTATGAGCAAACGATCGAACCCCAGCCGATGCGTATTGCGGGAACCGATGACGAGGTGACGAGGAAGATTATTTAACTTCGAGCAATTGCTTCATGCCGGCGACAAGCACTTGTTCGACTTCTGGGGCGACGTTAGAGGACTGCGGACCGACTTCGTAGCCTCCTTCTGCATAGGAGCAATTCATCCCGATGTAGGCGGGACCGTAATTCCCGTAGGCCGCCATGCAAACGTGCAGATCAGGCCGCATGGCTTTGGCGGCTAATTGGTATTCAACAAAAAGTTCACCCGGCATGCACAGCATCCGAGCCGAGCCGACGCGTAAGCAGCTGAGATCGATTTCGCCGTGATTCTCTTTATACCGCGTGACCCAAGCCAATTGATCCGCCGTGGAAACATAGCCCCGTGGGGGGGTGGACTTGAGTTTGTGGATTAAATCAGCCTCGTTGAGGTGGGTCGCTAGCGGGAGTTTCACTAAAGTGCGGGTCCAGCCAATATCCGCGGCAACCAGCGGAGATTTTTTAGTAGATTCGAAAGCAGCTTTCATTCCGTCGGCGAGTCGATTGGCCAAGAGCATCCGGTTTTCATACGCGCCGTCATTATACTTGCCGGCGGTCACATTGCCACCGGCTCCATTGAAGTGGAGCTGCAGCGTATAAGGCATCGATTGAGCGCGAATGAAACGGGCGATGCCCGGAAAGTCCGGATGTGGAATGCCCAGGCGGTAATAGCTCTGCGGATGGCAGGCGTAGTGGGTGATGATGACAATCGGTGCATCGTTATTCCAGAAGCTCAGGGCCGTGATTTTAGGATCAATGGTGCCCTCGGGTTCGGCGCGCATGGCGGCATTTTTAGTGGAGGAAGTCCGCGTGAATTTTATTTTGCCATCAGGACCGAGGAGGCGCCGCTGGCTGGCGACATCCTTCACCACGGCTTCGCCCCAACCCCAGTGCGTGGCCTCGCGAGCGTTGGGCAGGGCAACCCGGATGGCGTCGGCGGCTCGGCGAATGATGTCGCGCTGATAATCGCCATTAAAACGTGCGTAGCCTTGGACCCCGAGTTCCTTGACGAGACGTTCGGCCGTGAAGTCGCAGCCGGGGGCGTCGTGCTGGTGCAGGACATGAACCGCCACCCGATCAGGCGTGGTGCCAGCGGCCTTGGCTAAGGCGATCCGAAATGCGTCATGACCTTCATTGGCGATGCCGATCCAGTCGACGGCGCAGAGCACGATGGGTTCACCTGAGCCGGTAATAACTACTCCGCGGCAGCGGAGGGTCATTTCATCCAATCGAATCGCCATATCGTAAGCCAGGGAAGCTCCCAGCGGGGGGGTGGCATCGACATCGAAGGTGGCTACTTTCACGACCGCCGATGCGGTCAGAGTGGTTAGTAAGCCGAGCAGTAGAAAAAAGTTTCTCATAATTTAATCCTTGGCGGTAACGGTTAAGGTGTGCGGTGAGTGGCGGGAGCCACCCCGTGGGTACTTATTTAAGCTCTTCAATGAAAGTAAGCAGATCGGCCATCCCTTGAACATCGAGGCCCGCTTCCAGGCCTTCGGGCATCAGGCTCTGGCCAGTACTTGCACTGCCTTTAAGCGTGGCGCGGGGAATATTTACCTCCACTCCACCGAGCATCTTTAAGGTGAGGCTGCGGGCATCGTCTTTGGTGATAATACCCTGAAGGGTTTGGCCCGCTTTGGTGTTTACCGTGTAGGCGATATATTGCGAGGCCACTTCCTTGTGCGGTTCGAGAATAGCCGAAAGGAGGGCGGCACGCCCCTTTGACTTAACCGTAATCAAATCAGGTCCGAGCGCTATGCCTAGTCCAGCGGCTTGATGACAGATGAAGCAGCGACTCTGGTAGATAGTTTGTCCGCGATCAGCGACCCCGCTCAAAGTGAGGGCGGGTTGGAACTTCTCCACCATCTCAGCGCGAGCGGGCGGTATGACCGAAGCAAGAACCTGCTTCGCGCGTGCGGCTAGGCTGGCGTCCTTGTGCTGCACCACCGCTTGCACCTGCGACGCGCTGAGTGCACTGGGCAAAATATCGCCGGCAGCAATGGTTGAAAGCAGTGTGTTAGCACTCACCTCGCGGGCTAGGAGAATCGTGATAACTGCCTCTTGCGCCGGAGAGTCATAATCGGACCAATGCTCGATGAGGAGCCGCGTGCTCTCGGTCGAATAATGCTGGGCCACGGCGTTGATCGCCGCGCGCTGGACTGCTGGCGGTTGTCCCTTGGTTAAACCCGCCGCGAGCGCGGTGCGGGCCTGCGCCGGCGGCTGGAGGCTGAGTAATTCGATGGCCTCGATGCGCGCCGCTGGCGTGGCCGTGGCATCGTGAGCGATGCTTGCGGCGTGGATGAAAGCTGGGGTGAGTTGCTTTTCCGTATCGGCCTGCTCGATGCTCGTGCCGTTACGGCGAAGACCTGTGCCGAGGGCTTGGACTAATGGCGCACGGGGGTTCGCCGCAACGAACGTGATTATCTGGCGTAATCGCGCGCCGTCGGCGGTCGCGGCGTTTAGTTCAATTAAATGAGCTGTGATGGCCGCCGCCTCCGGTTTAGCTAGATAATTGCTGGCGTTGAGGCGATCAAAGATGGGCTGGGCATACGCGGGCGGTGCGCTGAGCACGGCAGCTGTGATCCAAGGATCCGTGGCATTATTTTTTAATTAATTCAGCCAGGGCGTTCGCGGATTTTTCCAGCGCAATATTGCCCAAGGCTAGGGCGAGGTGAAACCGTACGCGGACACTAGGGTCGGTAACAAGTTGGGTGAATTTTTCTAAAACTCTCGGAGTGATCGTTGCTAGGGTGACCGCGCGCTCGCGGACGTTGGCGTCGGTATCACTTAGCGCTTTCACGATCGTGTCTTCGGCTAGCGACCCGAGACCGTTGAGTACGCCCAAGGCGTGGAAGCGTTGGAGTGCATTGCTCGGTTCGGCAAAAAGTTGAGCGAGCAGGGGTGCTGCGGCGTGATCTTGTCGTTCATTAAGCAGACGCGCCGCGGTGTCGCGCTGCCAACCATTGGGGTGGGCGAGGGCTTGCACGAGCTCGGCCGTATTCGCGGTTGCCAGCGTAACCTGGCTGCGTCGCTGCCACTCTTTATTATCAGGAACGAGGCGGTAGATGCGCCCACGGTTATAACCGCTATTAAGGTCGAGGTGTTGTTTGATTTCGTCGGGTATGCTCCACGGATGCTCGATCACTTCGCGGTACATGTCGCAAATATACAGACAGCCATCAGGGGCATTGGCGAAATTCACGACGCGAACCCACGTGTCATCGCTCGCCGCAAATTCATAACCCTGTTCATCCGCTGGGCGTCGGCCAACGAGACTGACGCCGTCGGGGTAGATTTTTTTTCGATGCACGAGTTGTCCACCCGCATCACCCGTGAAGGTATTATTTACAAAATCTGCCCCGTAGGCATCGCCGCGATAAACTGTCGTGCCCGTGGCGCCCGTGAAATAGCCACTCACGCGGCCACCACCTTCGATCATGCCTTTGACGACTCCAGCGATGCGCCAGCGAGTGCGAATGATGCGCCAGGGTTCTTCGGGACTCAGGCGGAAAACTTCGGCCGCCCCGCCATCGGCCGCGATACTTTGATGCGAGGGCGGCATGGGGTAGAAAGGATTTCGCTCGGCAAATTTATCGTCATAGATCCACGTTTGGAGATGGTCAGAGTTGGAGCAGCCAAATTTGCGGCCGTAGTTGTCGAAGCTCATCCCGTATTGGGCGCCGCCAGCTTCGAGGCCGAATTCATATGTGTGAGGATCAAACCAGAAGTCGCGTCCGCCCAGTTCTTGAGCCGGCAGGTCGGGGCGTTGGAGGCAGGTGATGGCGCCGCGGTTACCGGCCCCCGCCAGCACGTGAATTCGATTATCTTGGCCCCATTGGAAGCTGTTGAGCAGGGCCTGCACATTGAGTAATTTCAACCCGGTGCCGAAGCCGGTGAATATTTTCTCTCGAACCTCCGCCCGCCCATCACCGTCGCGATCTTCAAAGCGCCAGATATCCGGGGTGGCCCCGACATAGAGCCCGCCCTTCGCCCACACTAGTCCCGTCGGCCAGGGGAGATCGTCGGCAAAAATTGTGCTGGTCTCATAATAACCGTCGCCGTCTTTATCCTCGAGCATCGAGACGCGGCCCAGATGGGGAGTGACATCGCGCATTTCAGAATAATCAAGCATCTCGCACACAAACATCCGACCGCGTTCATCAAAACAGATAGCGATCGGATCGCGTACTTGGGGTTCATGCGCGGCGAGTTGTAATTTAAAGCCGGGCTTCACTTGCCAGGTAGCGAGCGCGTCTTTGGGTTCAACGGCAGGATAGCGGGGCAAATCTTTCGCCGCATCTACAGCCACCAAATTTTTCGTCTCACCGTAGGCTTTGGCGTAGGTCGAATTAGATTTAAGTGCGTCCGCGCCGAGGAGCCATGAGCTGACCGCGGGGGCCAGGAGCAGGAACGCCAAGCGCAGGAGCTTCATCATGGTCATGCGAGAAACGGTGGAAGAATGATTTAATCACTTCAATAGCTGATCTAGCCATTGATACGCGGCCTGACGTTCCGCCGCCGGAAAATCGTGGCCCGCGTCGGGCGTGACCAGCCTGAGGTGGTCGCGGGCATTGAAGAGGGTGTAAACTTTGGCGGCTCGGGCGAAAGCTTGGCGGACGCCTTTAATGTCAAAATTGCTATCGTGCTCGGGTGAATTAGAAAAGCAGCCTCGCGGGGCCAGCGCTCCGAGGATTTCATAAAAATCGAAAGGGACTTTATCCGGATTATTTTCATAAACATCACGGATGCGCGGCATGTAGCGGTCACTGGCCCAGCCAGCAAGCCCGGTCCCCCCGTTATAATTATGGAAAGGGGTGAATCCGCAGCTCGACACCACTGCTTTGAGCCGTTCATCGAAAACCGCGGTGAAGAGTGCATTGTGCCCGCCGAGCGAGTGCCCAATCACCCCGATCCGCTCTTTGTTTACCACCGGTAGCGTTTCGAGGACGTCAATTGCCCGCAGGTTGTTCCAGATCGCCTTCATCGAACCACTGGCATAATGGGCGCCATCTTTTTTGAAATCGTAGCGGTATTCGCCGAAAGAGGGATAATCAGGCACGATGCAAACGTAGCCCCGTTCAGCTAATTCGTGGGCGTAATGGAGCGCGGGTAGGCCCCCGAGGCCCGCCGGCTCATCTTTGCCGAGGCGATTGGTTTGATGCAGACAAAGCATGGCGGGGGCTTGGCCGTTCTCGGGACGTTGATGAGGAATGAGCAACCAAGCGGGTACCCGGTCGCCAGCTTCGGCGGTAAAAAGTATTTTGCGGCGCAGATAGTTTTTGGTCTGTTCCTCGGAGATAATTTTAATATCCAGCGGTGCGCGGTGGGTGCGATCGGGGAGCGGTCCCATAACCTGCTGAATATTGGTGCGAATATGCGCCGCGCGTTGCGCCCAATCAGTCGTGGTGAGTACCGGACGTTCCTGGCCCTGAGCATTGCGCACGACGAGCAGTTGCGCGTGATCGGGGTACGCGATCGCCTCGAGCGAAGGAACTGAATCTACGGCCCCCAGGGCTAGAGTTGGCCGCAGAGCATCTGTAGCTAGGATAACCGCAATCTGCAGAAAAAAATATTTTACCGGCTGCATGCGACGAGGACTGCGACCATCGTACTGTAAATAGGGGGCGGCCAAGTAAGCGGGTTATTGCAAAAACTGCTTACTGCCGATGAGGCCGAGCCGATCAACTACCCGGCTTACTAGCAGGGATCTGCGCGAGGGCGGCGGGAACTTGATCAGCCGCGTAGGTCGGGTAGCTCATCTCAAGGAGCGAATAGGTGGGTACCGCAAATTTGGCTTGGCCCGAACTGCGATCGACGAGCACCGCGACCGCGGCGGTGGTGCCACCCATTTTTTTCACGATTTCCAAACACTCCTGCACGCGGCCGCCGCGGGTAATGACATCTTCTACCACGAGGATTTTTTCGCCGGGGGTTAGCGTAAAGCCGCGGCGCATGACGAGACGGTCATTTTCTTTTTCCGCAAAGATGAAACGGCATTTTGCTTGGCGGGCGACTTCTTGTCCAATGACGAGTCCGCCCATGGCGGGAGCGAGGACGGTGTCGAACTGCAGGTTGCCCAATTTTTGAATGAGGAGCGTGCCGAGTCGTTCCACCGCCGGCATATTCTGGCAGACCTGCGCGCATTGGAAAAAATGTCCACTGTGCAATCCTGAGCGCAGGACGAAGTGTCCTTGTAGCAGCGCTTTGGTGCGCAGGAATATGTCAGTGACCTCTTGTTGAACTGCATCCATGGGAAAACTTTGGGGGAGCTCCGCGGGGGATGTAAACCATTTTTGCGAACCTATCTGGAGGTCGGTCTGGCGCACGGGACGCGATCACGGACCTCTGTTATGTTAGGCGCCATGTTCGCACTTAACCTGCGTTAAGTGGCGGAAGGGGAGGGATTCGAACCCCCGGAACCTTGCGGTTCAGCGGTTTTCAAGACCGCCGCGATAGACCACTCTGCCACCCTTCCGTACAACGACTTATGTAATTAGATGACCTATTAAAATCACTCCATTGACATTATGTTGACAAATAAGCAG
>CAIVJE010000111.1 GCA_903906135.1 uncultured Verrucomicrobiota bacterium
CCTGCCGCCCCGATCGTCTCATCGCCGAGCAACTCGCCGCCCTCACTCATTTCCATCAGGCCCCCGCGCCTAGCTTCCCGTCGAGCCAGTCTTCCTCCCCGCACTAATTAGGAGAATCAGCGCAATCACGTTCAGTTTACGCGGGCAAATTGTGCTGTAGAAACCGCAGGAAATTGCCGTGCATGATCCCCGCAATCTCACTGGGCTGATAACCCCGTTGCGCCAGCAGGAGCGGCACTTTTTGCAAATCGGCAATGGTATCGAGATCCTCCGGTGATTGCTCATGACCAAAGCCGCCGTCCAAATCGGTGCCGATGCCAGCGTGCTGCGCATTGCCCGCGAGTTGGCACACGTGATCGATCTGCTCCACCATGTGCGCCAGTTTTACGCCCACCTCACTGGGGCGAGTTTTATTTTTCACCCACCCCGGCACGAGCATCCACGCATCCAGCGCCGTCCCCAACACCCCACCCCGCTCGATCACAGTCTTAATCTGCGCATCATCGAATTGTCGTACCCCCGGCACCAAGGCTCGGCAATTTTGATGACTAGCCCAAAGCGGGCCGTGAAAAAGTTTAGTCGCTTCCCAAAAGGCTTCATCGCTCAAATGCGTGCAGTCGAGGATCAGGCCTAAACGATTCATTTCTTTAATCAGCTCGCGACCAGCCGGGCTCAGCGGCCCCGTCGCTTCCGTCCCCGGAGCATAAGTGCCGGGGCCGTAATGCGCCGGACCAATGGCGCGCAACCCTTGCGCAAAGGAACGTTCCAAGTGTTGCAACGTCACCATCGAATCAGCGCCTTCTAAACTCAGGACATAACCAATCGGCCGCGGCGCAGCGGTGGCCGACTCCGCGGGTGAATCGACCGAGGGTTGCCACAATTTAATCATCTTCGCCAAGCCGGCCTGGTTGGTGATGGGAAACATTTCGCCGCGCTCTTCCATCGCCCGATACCACGCCAACTGGCCCTGCGTTTGCGCCCACGCCTGCGCCGGGGAATGCCAACCGGACAACGGATGGGTCGGTTTGACGTAACGCGCAATCTGCGTCGCCACACAAATCCCGACCTGACCGCGGCGCATCTCGGGCAGGCAAACCGTCCCGTGACCACGGTCCGCCTTATCCTGCTGATCTTTTTCCCGCGCGCGAATTTCAGCGATGGGGCGCGTCAGATCGCGATTCCACTCCAACGCGTTCATACTCAGATCAAGGTGGGCGTCAAAAATAAGCATGGGATAAATAGGGGCTTTAAATAAAAATGGATGCGCCGCCGCCGAGGGCGTTCAAATGGTGATTTGCCGAGCGCGACCGGTAATCGGCCAGCACTCCCCCGCCACGCCCGCGGTCACGGTCACAGCCTGGGCGTAGAGCGCGACGGTCGGACAAATATGCCAAGGAATTCCATACAAACAATCGCCCACGGCAAAATCCGCCGCGTGCGCAGTGGCGACCACCAGATGCTCTTCGCTGTGCAACACGGCCGTGGCGTCGGGGAGATTGAGAAAAATGACTCGGGGATGAGGATTCTCCGCCGCAATCGCTTTATGACCTAAGTCCAACGTCAAATGATTAGCCTGCGGCTTGCTGACGACGCGCGTCAGGACTAAGGCCGCCTGGAGAAAATCTAAATCTGGACAGAGTTGCGCGTAGCCCGCATCCCAAAAAATACAGGTACCCGGACTACATTCCACTTCGCCGCGTTGCGCATGAATCGGGAAAGTCGGGGTGCCACTGGCGATGATCCGCGGCACGGCGAAACCATGCGCAATGAGCGTTTGCCGCAATTCGTTTACGGGGGCGTAAGCCTCCGCCACCCGTTGCGTGCGCACCGCCAAATCGCGGTCATGAATATGACCGTCGTAGGCGTGCAAGCCCGCGAACCGCAAAGCGGGCAAGCTGGCGATGAGTTGGGCCAACGCCAAAGCCTCCGGCCCGGGTTTAATGCCGGTGCGCCCCATGCCACAGTTGAGGTCAATTAAAACAGCCAGCACCTGCTGCGCCGCGTTAGCCGCCTCGGCCAGCGCGCGCGTTGCCGCGGCATCATCCACGACGGCGGCAAATTGGGTCGCAGGAAATTTTTGAATTAACTGCAGCCAACGCCCCAGGTTGGGCCCGACGAGCGGATACGACAGCAACACTTCGGCCGCGCCGGCGCCGGCGGTAACTTCAGCTTCAGCAATGGTTGCGCATTTAAATTTAGTGATCCCGGCCGCGCGCTGCAGCGCAATAATCGGAGCGAGCTTATGCGTTTTCATATGCGGCCGCAAGCGCTCAACCCCACCCGCCAACACGATCATCCGGCGGATATTTTCGCGGACGCGATCAGGATAAACCAACAACGCCGGCGAGGCCACGGTCTCGTGATTAGTAAGCTCATACCAGTTTTTCACGAGAGGGCGGGGCATCGTATTAAAAAAAGCAACGGCCGCGGCGGTTTTACCCCAATTCAAACATCGCCTCGATTTCGACGGCAATATTACCCGGCAGCGAGCCCGCGCCGACCGCGCTGCGCGCGCCAATCCCTTGCTCGGGCCCGAACACTTCGACCATCAACTCACTGAAGCCGTTAATCACTTGCGGGTGTTGGGTGAAATCAGCGGCGGCATTAACGAGGCCCAGTGTCTTCACGAGACGCTTAATCCGGTCCAACGAGCCCAGCTCCTGCCGCAAAGTAGCGAGCATGGTCAGACCCACTTGGCGGGCGGCAAATTTTCCCTGCGCGAGCGTCAAATCGGCTCCGACGCGGCCGGTCAGCATCGTGCCATCAAGCTGCAACGGGCCGTGACCAGAAACATAAGCCAATGAACCCACGCTGACCACCGGGCGATAAATCCCCCCCAAAGGCGGTGGTGGGGGCAGCGCTAAATTTAAGGCAGCAAATCGTTTTTCGTGGCTCATAAATAAAATAACTGAACCGCTAACCTAAGTATCCGCGGCGCCGAGGCAAGCCTACGGCACCGCGCGGACTGACTACTCAGATTTTTTGGCGCGAGATTTCTTGGCGACCGTCTGCTTAGCATTAAGCCAAACTTGTCCCTTGGCATTGACGTTCAGCCAATAAATTTCTCCGCCGTGCTCCGCAAAGGTGGGTTTGGCTTTGGGTGAACTTGGCCGCTCGAGACCCGCCGTGACTAAGATCGCCTGTAATTGTGCTTCGGATTTTTCTAATTTTTTTGCCAAGTCTTTGACGAGCGCGGTGACCCCTTCGCCGCGCTTCTTGGGCTCCATCATGAGCCGCATTGCGGTCAGAGTATTTTCTGGCGGCAAGACTTTCCCCGCCGACCGCCCTTTAGTGGGCACAAAGGCATCGCGCGAATCCGCGGAACCGCGCGCCGACCCGGCCGCCCGAGGAGCCGCGGCCACCGGTGCTGGCGCCAGTGCGTCCGCCTCAAGCGTTTTTTCTTCGGCATTAATCCAAATCTCTCCGCGCTGATTGCGGTTGAGATAATATTCAAAATTACCTTCCCGCGCCAACACGGGCTCATCTCCCCCCGATAAACGCAGCCCGAATTCGCTCAACTTTTCTAGCAGCTGCGCGTCATCGAGTTTTAACGCTTTGGTCAGATAGGGAAAGCTACCGGACCAGCCGTGACCGCGCCGATTGCGTCGCATCATGGTACGAATGCGACCCAGGAAAGAATCTGATCCGGCAAAGACCGCCTCAATGGCCCGCGCCGGTTGTTCCGCCCGGGGCTCCGGGCGCGGCGCGGCCACGGGGGCGACGGGGCGGGCGGGTTGCTGTTCAGCGGGGACGGGGGTCGTCTGCGCGATCTTAAATTTCTTATCCCGCGTGTTTACCCAGATGCGGCCGTTTTGATCGCGCTCCAACCAATAGAGCGACCCGTCATAATCAACCACGTCGCCTTTTGCTTCACCCGCGGCCGGGAGCGGTAAACCGCATTCTTCAAAGGCGGTGAGCACTTCCCGCGCATCCTGTTCAAATTTCTTGGCGAGAAAATCTAACTCTACCGTGCGATCCCCGTGCGCATTTTTTCGCAAAAATGGCTGCAAGGCTTCGAAAAGTGTCGGCAAATCTTCTTCACTGCCCTCGAGGTCATCGAAATTGCCGAGCCCCAAATCAATCGGGAGCGGGGCATTGACCGGACGCGTGGGCGGCAAGTCGTCGGCAAAAGAGCGTTCATCCTTCCCGTCATCTTCCTCTGCGGGAATGGGTGGTGGCGTATAAGCGGGTTTCGCCGCGGCGGGCGGAAACCAATCCCGCGCGACGGGGCGACGGGCCAGGCCATTAAACACGAGTGGATTATCCGGCTTCGCGGTAAAATTGATGATCTCCCATTCATCCTTACCCAGTTGCCCGAGGTGTTGTTCGAGCAATTGCATGTTGGCAAAACCCAGTGGTCCACTGGAGATCAATTTATATTCCCAAGATGACATGTGAACCCAACGCATCCTGCATCACCCCGCCTGACGCCAGCTTATATTTTTCGCCGCCGCCCAGAAAATTTCTAGCCATAAATAGTCGCCCCGATCCTGCTTCCCAATTTCGCCAATTCTGTCCAAACACTGCGCATGCGCCGCCTAGACCAACTGCTCGCCAATCTCGGCTACTGCTCGCGCCGTGAAGCCCGCGGCTGGATTCAAGCGGGCCGCGTTACCGTGCGCGGCGTCACCGAAAAAGATTTCGGCGCCAAAGCGAATCCCGCCGAGGTCCAAGTAGACGGCGCCCCGCTGGATCATCCGGATGGTTTATTGCTCCTGCTCCATAAACCTGTAGGCTTAGTCTGTTCGCACGATGAGCGCGAAGGCCCTAATGTTTACAGCCTGCTCCCCCCGCGTTGGCGCGAACGCAACCCCGCGGTCACCAGTATTGGCCGGCTGGATAAAGATACGAGCGGGCTGCTGCTGCTCACCGATCAGAGTGAACTCGTGCATCAACTAACCTCGCCCAAGCAGAAGGTGCCCAAGGTTTATCGCGCCACTCTCGCCACCGATTTACCAGCTGGCCTCGCCGCTGTTTTCGCCAGCGGCACGCTGCTGCTAAAAGATGAACTCAAGCCGTGTGCTCCCGCCGATTTAAAAGTAATCACGGCGCGCGAAGCTGAACTCACTTTGACGGAAGGCCGCTATCACCAAGTTCGCCGCATGTTTGCCAGTCAGGGATGTGAAGTGCTAACCTTGCATCGCGCTCAATTTGGCCCGCTGAGCCTAGCCGATCTGCCCGCCGGACAATGGCGCCCACTGCCCCCGGGGACATTTGCCAACCGGTAGGCTTCGCGGCTTGCTCCCCGTATTCTTCGAGCCGGGAGGCTATTTTTCGTCATTGATGCTAAAATCAAGCGGCTGAATCACGCGGGTATTGACCTTCCGGCCTAATTTCATCCCCGGCTTAAATTTCCATTTTACGACGCCATCCAAAGCTGAGCGCTCGAAGCCCCGGTGGGTGCTGGAAACAATGTAAGGAAAAATAACATCCCCACCTGCGGTCACAATAAAACCCACCCGCACGTGAGCATAAGATACCTCGGCTTTTAACTCATAGGGAAACACGGGAGGCGGCTGGATAATGGGCTCAGGCGCGCGATCTAAATCAGAAATATTAAAAAGATCCTTGATGCCACTGGTGTCCGGTCGCCCCCGCTGAATATTGAGTGGGATTGCGGTCAAACTATTCGGCGCGCTGTCGATTTTAGCGGGAATCGTATAATCGATCAGCTGCGTAAAACTAGCGTCCAACGGTACCTGCACCGGGATATCTTGGAGCATAGGCACCTGCACACTGGGTTCAGCGATGGGTTCATCATCCGACAATACCTTGGGCTTTTCCTCATCCTCTTTCAGCTCTGGCATCACCAATATCTCAATCGCGGTTTCGACTACCATCGGGGCTTTCTTAACGACCGTACGCTCATTCCACCCTAAAAGTAAAATGGCATGGAAGCTCGCTGAAATCAGTAAGGCCAACCAAGGAATCCGTGATGGCGGCGGGATGCCAGAATAGTGAAAGGTGCTAGCCGGGAGCGCCGCGCGCATCACCGACTGAGCCCCAGGCGCAAAGCGAACCTGCGTGGCACGTGCTTGACTGGGGGTTATAGCCAACACCGGTATAGGGTGATGGGAATGGAGAATCATGCCTTAGAATATGCCCTTCCCGCCCGCCGCTCTCGTCATTCTTTGGCTTTAGCCGTGCATGGTTTGCTGCGGTAAAACACTCTTTTTCAAGTCTTCCCCCTGCCCGCCACACGTGTCATGATTAGGCCTATGTCTCCTGCTTCCCTTACTAGCGCTCAACGCACCCAACTCCGCGGCCTCGGCCAAACCATGCCTGACTCCCTTCAAGTCGGCCGCGAAGGTGCCACCGTCACCCTTATCGCCCAACTCGAACGCGTGCTCACTCAACGTGAATTGGTAAAAATCCGCATCACCGGCGGCCAAGATCGCCATGCGCGCGCCGCCTTACACACCGCCCTCGCCCTAGCCACCCAAAGCGAATGCGTCGGAGCCGTCGGCCACACCGCCCTATTTTGGCGCGCGGGCCCAGAAGGTTCTAAATTTCTGACCGCCCCTCATGACGCTGGCTGAACTCGGCTGGACGGATTTTTTTGCGCAAGCCTTCGCGCCCTATGCAGCCGAAGGCTGCCAGCCCGGGCGCGTCACGCTCGAGCTCAAAGGCTATTTTGAAGTAACCGGCGAGTTCGGCGCCAAGCTTGGGGCGTGCTCGGGAAAGTTTATCAATACCGCCGTGGCGCAGTCTGCCTTCCCAGCCATCGGCGACTGGGTCGCGGTCACGCCGCAAATTGGCGAAGCTGCCCGCGTCCATATCCACGCCATCCTCCCCCGTCGGACAAAGTTTTCCCGCCAAGCCGCCGGCCAAGATGTCGTCGAACAAATCGTCGCCGCTAACATCGATACCGTGTTTCTCGTTAGTGCCCTCGACGGCAACTATCACCTGCACCGCCTCGAACGCTACCTGGCCGCCGCCTGGGCCAGCGGCGCCCAACCGGTTATTTTACTTAATAAGGCCGACCTCGCTGAGGACAACTCGGCCACCCTATGTGCCGAGATTGCGACGGTCGCGCCGCAGGTGCCGGTGTTTATCGTCAGCGCACAAACTCGCCGCGGCCTGAAAGCCCTCGCGCCCTACCTCACGCCGGGCGCCACCATTGCACTGCTCGGCTCATCGGGCGTCGGCAAATCTACCCTGATAAACCGCATTGTTGGCGAAAATTTACAGGACACCCAAGAGGTGCGGGAGGTCGACGGCAAGGGTCGCCATACCACCACGCAGCGCGAACTGCTCGTCGCGCCCAACGGCGTCATCGTAATCGATACCCCGGGCATGCGCGAAATCCAACCGTGGGCGGCGGAGGCCGGCATTGAGACCGCGTTTGCTGATGTCATCGCGCTGACCGGCCAGTGCCGTTTTGGCGATTGCAGCCACACGGTCGAGCCCGGCTGCGCCCTGCAAGCCGCCCTGACCGATGGCACGCTTGCGCTTGCTCGCTGGCAAAGTTACCAGCGACTCGGCCGCGCGACCGCGCATGAAGTTCGCCGCACGGATCGGTCCGCCCAGCAACAACACAAATCACATCATAAAAAAATGACGAAGAGCCTTCGCCAACGCGTGCAGGAGAAATCCGGAGAAGAATGAGTGTTATTTCACCCGAGGGCCGCCTCGCGGAGTGAGCGCGCCATTGACGCCCCGCTGCTTTTACTAAGAGTTATTCACTTATGTTCATCATCTTGGGCTCAGACGGAAAAGAATACGGGCCGGTCACCGTGGGGAATGTGATCGAGTGGATTCGTGATGGCCGCGCCAACTTGGCCACGAAGGCTAAGCGCGACCGCGAGGATGCATGGAAAACTTTGGGTGACTTCACCGAGTTCAGCGGCCGAGCCCCCGAGCCAGCGACGCCACCAACCGAGGAGACTGACGAACCCGAGAGCGCGATCCCGGTACTCGTCGCCGACCCTGAGGCGGCCAGCCGCTGGCTGCGCCTGCCGGCGGCTTTAATCGATGGATTGCTCAAGACGTTGTGCTACCTGCCAATCAGCATTCCTTTAGTTCGAACGATCTTCACGGAAGCCCTCAGTGGCGAGCAACGCTCGTTCAGTGAAATCACCGAGCTCACCAGTAATATCGTCAACGAACACCTCGCCCAAGCTCTGCCTTTTCTTGGCAGCCTACTCCTCATCCAATTTTTTCTGCTCGCGACCCGCGGTCAGACGATTGGCAAATGGCTGCTCCGCCTGCGCATTGTTCGCCATGATGACAGCTCAGCTCCGGGCTGGTATCGCGCTTTTCTGTTACGCGCCAATTTACCTTTCATGATCGAGCAAATTCCCGTGCTCGGGTTTGTTTTTTGGATCGTCGACTCGAGCTTCATTTTCCGCGCTGACCGCCGTTGCCTGCATGATCATATCGCCGGCACCAAGGTCATCATCGCCTAGGCGACGGCAGAGATTCTCTGCGCGCCCGTGAGGCCGACCTCACATGATTTGGTCGATTAGCGGCTCTCCCTTAATAAAATGGTGCAAGTTTGCCAAGAAATGCTGCACCAATTTCTCGTCTTGATCGCGCGTCCCGCCGCCGAGGTGACAAGTAATAAAGCAATTCGGCGCCCGCCAGAGCGGATGCTCGGGTGGCAGTGGCTCCGGATCCATTACATCCAAATAGGCTCCGCTAATCTGACCAGCCGTGAGCGCCGCGATGAGCGCCGCTTGGTCGACGGTCGTGCCGCGACCAATATTATAAAAACGCGCGGTCGATGACATCTGCGCGAAGCGGCCAGCATTCATAAAATTCCGCGTCGCCGTGGAGTCGGGCAATAAATTAACCACGTGATCTGCTACCGCTAGCGCCGCGCTTATGCCAGCGTCAGTGACGACTTCCACGCCTTCATCACCCCGCGGCGTGCGCCGATAAGCAATCACGCGACCGCCAAATGGAGCCAGCAAGGCGGCCAACCGCCGGCCAATGGCGCCAAACCCCAGCAACAAGACAGTTTGCCCCGTCAACACTGTCGCCGAGTAGCGATCTTCCAAATAACGCCAAGCGCGCATCCCATCTTGATTGCGCAGCTGCGTGGGTAAATTACGGGCTAGGGCCAACATGGCCGCTAGAATTTGCTGCGCACAAGGATCCGCAAATACCGCCGAAGCATTAGTCACCTTGGTGCCGCGTGTTTGCATCGCAGTCCGAAAATCTGCTCGCTCATAGCGAGTGTAACCCGCTGAAGAGAGCGCCAACCAACGCAGCCGCGGCTGCGCCATCACTTCCGCCGGCGTGGGCTGCCCATACGCAATGTCCGCTTCCGCCAAGGCGGGATCCGGCTCGGCTTCGACTAACACCGAATGCGTCGAGCTCGCGGATTGCAGCAAGCGGCAACCGGCCGCGGCCAAGCCGGTGGTAAAAAGTTCATGGGCTTCAGGCCGCAAGTTATAATTGGTCCAGATCGTCAGACTCATAAAATTATCACACTAATAGAAGGCGTTCGCGACAAGCCTAACTGTGAATGCACTATTGCGGCCATTACTGCGTCACGCTGAAGGGCGCCCCTGTTTTGGCGCGCACTTCCTCGAGGGTAACTCCGGGATGCAGCTCCTTGAGCCACAGTCCACGGGCCGAAGACACTTCGAAGACGGCGAGATCGGTAATAATCAAGCTGACGACCCCCCGCCCGGTAATGGGCAAAGTGCATTGGGGCAGAATTTTTGGACTACCATCTTTGGCGCAGTGCTCCATCACGACCACGACACGCTTAACCCCGGCGACCAGGTCCATGGCGCCGCCCGGGCCTTTCACCATCTTTCCAGGCACCATCCAATTGGCGATATCCCCATTCGCCGCCACTTCGAGCGCGCCGAGTATGGATAAATCAATATGGCCACCACGGATCATCGCAAAGGAGTCGGCGCTCGAGAAAAAAGCGGAGCCGGGAATGGTGGTGATGGTTTGCTTGCCCGCATTAATCAGATCCGGATCCACGGACTCTTCCGTGGGGAACGGCCCGATTCCGAGTAAACCATTTTCAGACTGCAGCGTGACGTTCATTCCCACTGGGATAAAATTAGCGACCAAGGTCGGAATCCCGATGCCCAGATTAACATGATAGCCATCACGCAACTCCTGCGCGGCGCGCCGCGCCATCAATTCGCGCACCGGTGATTCTTTTTTGGAAGCGGCACTCCCGCGGACCGTGCGAAACTCGATGCGTTTCTCATAATGGCTCCCTTGAAAAATCCGATCCACATAAATGCCCGGGGTGTGAATCTCGTCTGGGGCCAAGACGCCAATCTCGACCAATTCTTCAACTTCCGCGATGCACACTTGGCCGCAGGTCGCGATCATCGGATTAAAATTACGCGCCGTTTTGCGATAAATAAGATTACCCGCTTTGTCCCCGCGCCACGCCTTAACCAAAGCCACATCCGCTTTAATGCTGGGCTCGAGCACATATTCTTGGCCGTCAAATAGCTTAGTCTCTTTGCCCTCAGCCAATTTCGTGCCCACCGCGGTTCGCGTATAGAAGCCGGGAATCCCAGCTCCGCCCGCGCGGAGTCGCTCGGCCAACGTGCCCTGAGGAATCAACTCCAGCTCCAGTTCGCCCGCGAGGACCTGCCGCTCGAATTCCTTGTTCTCGCCCACATAGGAGGCCAACACTTTTTTAATTTGCCGCGTCGTGAGCAACAGCCCCATGCCGAACCCGTCAACCCCAGCATTATTTCCCACAATCGTCAGGCCCTGCACCCCACTATCGCGCAAGGCCGCGATAAGATTCTCTGGAATTCCACAGAGCCCGAAGCCGCCGGCGGCGATGGTTTGATGATTTTGCAGGAGGCCGGCGAGCGCCGTGACCGCATTGGGGTAAACTTTACTCATAAGGGTAAGCGATTTCGTAAGAAATTAAATAATTACAGCCGTTCCACGCATACCGCGAGACCTTCGCCACCGCCGATGCAAATGGTCGCGACGCCGCGCCGCGCGCCGCGTTCTTGGAGAGCAGCGAGGAGGGTCACGATAATGCGCGCGCCACTGGCGCCAATCGGATGACCGAGCGCAATGGCGCCGCCACGCACATTAAGTTTATCCGCCGGTACTCCGAGTTCCTGCTGCAGCGCGAGCGGCACCACCGCAAACGCTTCGTTTACTTCCCACAGATCAACGTCCGCCACTTGCCAACCAGCAGCGGCGAGGGCCGCTTGGGTGGCTTGCACGGGAGCCGTTGTAAACCACAAGGGATCCTGGGCCTGACTGCCAAATGAAACGATGCGCGCGATGGGCTTCAAACCACGCGCCTGCGCCAGGGCCGCTGTCGTGAGCACGAGTGCCGCGGCCCCATCGTTAAGACTAGAAGCATTCGCCGGGGTGATCGTGCCGTCTTTTTGAAAAGCGGGCTTCAAGGCGGGGATTTTATCGTACTTAACCCGCGCCGGACTTTCGTCCTGATGCACGAGCGTGATGTTGCCCTTGGCATCACTGAGTTCGACGGGCGTAATTTCAGCCACAAATTGACCCGCTTGCTGCGTAGCGTTGGCGCGCTGAAAGCTCGTCATGGCGAAGGCATCTTGTTGCGCCCGGGTGAATTTATATTTGGCCGCACATTGCTCCGCACAATTCCCCATATGAATATTGTTATAGGGATCCCACAACCCATCCGTAATTACTGAATCGACGACTTGTTGATGGCCCAACCGGTAGCCATCACGGGCCTTGGGCAACAAGTAAGGGGCGAGCGACATATTTTCCATGCCCCCCGCAATGTACATTGCACCCACGCCGGCCTGGAGCGCGTGCGCCGCCTGCATGACGGCCTGCAACCCCGAGCCACACACTTTATTAATTGTCACGCAGCGCACAGACGAGGGTAAGCCCGCCTGCAAGGCGGCCTGGCGGGCCGGCGCCTGACCCTGACCAGCGGACAAGACATTACCCATGAGACAGTCGGTGATATCCGCCGCCGCGATGCCGGCCTGCGCCACCGCGCCTTTAATCGCCGCGGCCCCCAACCGGGGGGCTGGCACCGTCGCGAGAGCGCCTTGAAAAGCACCGAGGGGGGTCCGCGTAGCCGAAAGAATCACGATAGAGTTCATACAACAGTCAGCAGGATTAAGGGGTAAATCGAGAAAGCAAATTTTAGCCGAGATAGTTTAAACTTTAACGACCGCCTCAACTCGGGCGCGGAATGGTAAATAATTCAGTCGTGCGGGTATAATAATCGCCGCCCATGCGACCGATCGTATCCAGCAAGCGTGGATCGATTTGTCCATCCGCCCCCAACACCTGCTCGCTGACATGCATGCAGACGACCGTCCCGAATACGACGTTGGCGGAGAGCGGCCCGGTCCCGATGTTAACGATGCGCTCGAGTCGACACTCCAAGGACACCGGCGCAGCCGCGACGCGCGGTGGGCGGACTTTAAGCGATGGCGCGGTCGCAATCTTGCAATGATCAAATTCACTTTCACCGTGTGGGAGCGGCGCCGCGGTCGCGTTCATGGACTCACGCAACGCATAAGGGACGATGTTGATCACAAATTCAGGGACTTGCTCCACGTTGATCACGCTGTCCTTTTTCTTGCCCTGACGGTCGACCGCCCCCGTGAAAAGCAATGTCGGGGGACTGGCGCAGACTCCCTGAAAAAATGAGAAGGGCGCTAAATTAGTGTGGCCGGCCGCGGAAATGGTCGAGACCCACGCGATCGGCCGCGGATTAATGGCGTTAATTAACCACGGATAAGCTTCGCGTGGGGAAATTTTTTCAAAATCGATCAGCATAATTAAAGCGAAGGCAGCCGGAGGGTTTTTAGGGTAAACGTAAGGAGTAATTCCATGAGCACTTCAGGAGCTTAAGGCGAGGCTTCTCCCGATCGAATAAATTTTCCGGAAAATCCTTTCCGCGCCGCCGGCGGACTAGGCCAAAAGGCGTAATGCGCTTGCGGTACCCGCAGCAGTCTGCCAAGTCACCCAACACCAGAGCCACCCCGAGATAGTTCGGCGGCTCGCCGTTTTGTTATTCATTCCGCCGATGACACTACTTAATCCTGATCGTTCAGCCCTCTTAGTCCACTATGCGGCGATGATGGAAGAAGTTCCGGTAGGAATGCTTCTCCTCAATTGGGCCATCGAGCCCCAGTGGTTTAACGCTGAAGCGGCCCGCGCCTGTGCGGTCTGGAATCATGGCGAGCGCCGCGCCGCGGCTCTCCGCGCGCGCCGGGCCTTCCGTCTCCCGACCGCGCTCATCGAAGCCTGTCAACTGCTCCGTCTGCG
Organism: uncultured Verrucomicrobiota bacterium; assembly: GCA_903906135.1. GTDB lineage: Bacteria > Verrucomicrobiota > Verrucomicrobiia > Opitutales > Opitutaceae > Lacunisphaera. The sequence goes on from CAIVJE010000111.1 coordinate 13,228, forward strand.
CTGGGATCAAGGCATCACGCTCAGCCAGCCCCACATGGTGAGTGATCACGCCCGCGGCCTCCATGCTCGGATCAAGCTTCATGTGCCCGCCGGTGGCCAGCCCCCCGCTTTTCATCTTCAACTCGACTATCGCCGGCCCCGCGGTGATCGCGAGCGAGCCCTATCGCCCGGAGCGGTCGCGCTGCTGGCGCGCCTCACGGAACGCGAACGCGAGGTGGCCATGCGGGTGCGCGAAGGCCTGCGCACCCGAGAAATTGCCACTGAGCTTCACCGCAGCCCGCTCACCATCAAAACGCAGCTCGCCGCAATTTTTGATAAACTCGACGTCCGCAGCCGCACGCGCGTCGCCGCCCTCCTCAACCGCTAACGAGGGGCGCGCCACGACGCCGACGATCGCTTGACGCAGGTCAAGGCGCGGACGACTGGTTTATCGATAATGCGAGGATGCAACCTCTGGCGGTAATGCCGCGGCCCATCAGCTCATCGTTGCCGGGAAAAAATTATTTCGGCTCCCCTATCTTTCTGCCACGGGAACATGGCGCATGGTCGCTGGCGCTTGAACCGCTCGCGCTGGGTTTACTCGTGGCGCCCTCGGCGGCGGGCGGGGCGCTGACAGCGACCGCCCTTGCCGGATTTTTCGCCCGCCGACCATTAAGAGCTTTGCTTCGCGGGGAAACTTCCGCTGACAGGAATTTAACCCGCTTCACTTTAGGCCTACTGACGTTGCTGCTGATTATCGGGCTCATCGAATTAAAATTAATCAGCGGATTCACCGCCGCCTGGCCTCTGCTCTTAGCGATACCCTGCGCAGGATTATTTATCTATTTTGACCACCATCATGAATCCCGCGCTGCAGCTGCTGAGCTCGCTGGCTGCGCCACCTTTGCAATTTTACCCGCGGCCCTCGCCAGTGCGGCTGGCTGGTCGGCCCCGACAGCTTGGGCCCTCGCGGCGCTCGCCCTAGCGCGTAGCCTGCCTACAGTTTTAACGATTCGCACTTATCTGCGCTTAGAAAAAAATCAGCGCGCCTACCGCAGCCGGCCACTCCTCGCCGGCGTAATCGCCCTCGGCGTGATCGCAGGACTCGCTCGCGAACAATTGGTCCCAGGGCTCGCTGTCAGTTTTCTCGCCCTATTACTGACTCGCACATTTTGGTTAACGTCAGCGTGGCGCCCGCATCTTCCCGCTAAACAAATCGGCCTCCAGGAAGCTGGCTTGGGCTTACTGTATCTTGGGGTGCTCGCGTACGCTTATCATCAACAGTAGCCGAGCTCATCACTGCACGCCCTTGACCTGCATCAAGGGCACGCCGACCCCGCCGTGGTAGGCTCAGCTAGTTCACCACTCTCATCGATGAAAATTAACTCGGTCATTGCTCCACCCTCATCCGCTTTTGATCTTATGAAAAATCCGCGCCCACTCACCGCCCTGGCGGTTGTTGTCCTCGTTTTAGCCGCCGCTTTTACCACCGTGCTGGTTGCCAGCGCTGCAACCGGGCCGGCTGATGCCAAAGGCCCCGTGGTGCTACCACCCGAGCTGGCGAGCATGCCGATTGAGCAAGCCATCCTCACCTCACCCCCGCATGTCCCACCGGCCATTAAGCGTCAGTATGCGGCTCGTATGGTAGTTAATCTCGAAGTGCGCGAAGTGGTCGCAAAATTGGCCGACGGGGTTGAGTACACCTTCTGGACTTTCGGCGGCAGCGTTCCCGGATCTTTTATCCGCATTCGCGAAGGGGATGTCGTCGAATTTCATCTCAATAATCACCCGTCCTCCAAGCTGCCGCACAATATCGATCTCCACGCGGTCACCGGACCTGGTGGCGGGGCGGCCTCAACTTTTACGGCCCCCGGCCATAGCTCGCAGTTTACTTTTCAAGCCCTCAATCCCGGACTTTATGTCTACCACTGCGCGACGGCCCCGGTCCCAATGCATATCGGCAACGGCATGTATGGCCTCATTCTTGTCGAGCCGAAGGAGGGCCTCCCCATTGTGGATAAAGAATATTATGTGATGCAGGGCGAGTTCTACACCACCGGCAAATACGGTGAAGAAGGCCTGCAGTCTTTTGATATGGCCAAGGCGATTGATGAGCGTCCGCCCTACATTGTATTTAATGGAGCCGTCGGCTCACTCGTAGGCGACAAAGCGATCACGGCGAAAGTAGGCGAACAAGTACGCATCTTCTTCGGTGTCGGCGGCCCCAACATCACTTCTTCGTTTCACATCATCGGGGAAATTTTTGATAAAGTTTACCCTGAGGCCGGACTCTCACTGCCTAACCGCCATGTCCAAACCACCCTCGTGCCCTCCGGGGGAGCCACCATGGTTGAATTCAAAGTGGATGTTCCCGGCACCTTTATTCTCGTCGATCATTCGCTCACGCGGGCCTTCAACAAGGGTGCGCTCGGTATGCTTAAAGTAACGGGACCCGAAGATCGCGTGATCTACTCCGGTAAAGAAATTGATGCCATCTATCTCGGCGCTCAAGCCGAAGCCGGGTCCAACTCGGCTAAACGCGAGGCTGAATTGAAGACGCAAATCGCCGCCGCCATGTCCTCTAATCCCACCATCGCTGGTCTCACCAAAGAAATGCAGATCGAAAAAGGCAAACAGGTCTACATGGGGCTCTGCTTTGCTTGCCATCAACCCGACGGCAAAGGCCTCCCGCTGGCCTTTCCGCCGCTGGCGGGCTCAGATTATTTACTGGCCGATCGCGAACGCGCGGTGCGCACCGTGTTGAAGGGCCTCACGGGCCCGATCACGGTCAACGGCGTGACGATCAATAGCGTGATGCCGCCCCAAGAAGCCGTTCTCACCGACGCTCAAGTGGCTGACGTGCTCACTTACGTCTACAATTCTTGGGGTAACCAAGGCGAAGCCTTCACCGCGGCCAAAGTTAAAGCGCTCCGCGCCGAGATTCATTAATCGTAATGTCGCCAACCCCGCGCTCCGCCGATGCCACCCACTCTCTTTCTGCGACTCAGCGCGCTCGCGCTCGGCCTGTGGCTGGGGACGGTTGGCGGCGCCGCGCCGCGCCCAGCTCGGCATGATCAACCAGATCTTAATCGCTCCGCGGGGCTGGGCACTGAAGCGGGTTTAGTGCTCATCCCGGCAGGATTCTATGAGCCACTGATCCGTTCGCCCAAGGATTTGGTAAAAAAACCCGTCGCCGCTTTCTGGCTTGATGAACAGCCGATTACGAACGGGCAATTTCTCGCCTTTGTGCGCGCTCACCCACGCTGGCAGCGGTCGCAAATCAGCCGACTATTTGCGGACAGCTCTTACTTGGAGCACTGGGCCAGCGACCTTAACCCCGGCGCGCAGGCTCCGCTCAATGTTCCCGTGGTGCGGATTTCTTGGTTTGCCGCCCGTGCTTACGCTCGGTGGGTCGGCCGGCGGCTGCCGACTACGGCCGAATGGGAACTCGCGGCGGCAGCTGGTTACACGCGCCCCGACGGCAAAAATGACGAGGTGCTCCAACATGATCTTTATGCGTGGCTCGCGCGGCCCGTGCCGCCCATTCAAAGCGCCGTTACGACGGCGCGGCGCAATCTGCACGGCGCCCGCGGCCTCCACGGTTTTGTCTGGGAATGGGTGGATGATTTCAACACGGCCCTCGTTACGGGGGAATCCCGCGCCGATACTGGCCTCGAGCGCGATCGCTATTGCGGCGCGGGCTCGCTCGGGGCGAAAGACACCAGCGACTACGCAGCATTCATGCGCCAAGCCCTCCGCGCCTCGCTTCAGGCCAATAACACCACCACCTCACTGGGCTTTCGCTGCGCTCAAGATTTTAGCCCACCGATCCCACGCTAACCACGCCCACCCACTCTCCAATTATGAAAACGATCGCCACCCGTCTCTTGCTCGTCGTCTCCGCGGCCTGCGCGCTCACTAGCGCGGCTGGTCACGCCGAAATTAAAGCGTGCTGCGCCGAAAAAACTGCGCCCCTGTCCGCAGCCCCAGCCTTTAGTCCGGATTCGCTGTACCAGCTTGAGGCCCATTTCACTGACGACACAGGGCGAACCTTCACGTTGGGCGAACTGCGCGGGCAGCCCGTCGTGCTCAATATGTTTTTTTCGGCCTGCGGCTACGCCTGCCCACTCCTCGTCACCGATCTGCAAGCTATCCGCGGGCAACTCCCAGCGGCCATTCGCGCCCGCGCAATTTTTGTCCTGGTCTCGTTTGACACAGACCGCGACACCCCAGCCGCGCTCGCTACTTACCGCGCCCAGCGTTCTCTCGATCCATCATGGAAACTTTTGCATGGCGACGCCGATGCGGTGCGCGAACTCGCCGCGCTCCTCGGGCTAAAATATAAACAAGAAACTGATGGCAGCTTTTCTCACTCAAACCTGCTGACCGTCTTAAATGCTGAAGGCGTAATCGTTCATCAACGCAGCGGCCTCGAGGGCGGACTACCTGCAACTGCGGCTGCGCTGATCACTGCAGTCAAATAATTGCGACTGGCTTCTCATGAAATTAGCCCTCGCGAGCAGCTTACTCGTCATCACGAGCACCCTCGGCGCTGCTGAATTTTCTCCGGCCTCTCAGCTATTTTCTGGCGGTGTCTTTTCTCTGAACGCACGCCTACGTTCGGAAAATGTCACCCAAACCGGACTGGCTGAGGCGCAGGCCCTCACGCTGCGCACTCGCCTTGGCTTTACGAGCGTCCCTCACCAAGGCTGGCAGGCGATGCTTGAGGCAGAAAATATCACCGCGGCAAAGAGCAACAGCTACAGCCAAGCCGGCCTCAATTTTGGCGGGGCCGGCCAAGCTGTAATCGCTGATCCCGAGACGACCGAAATCAATCAGGCCTGGGTTGCCGCGACGGGACCTCACACCACCGCGACCCTCGGCCGTCAGCGGCTGACTTTAGATAACGCGCGCTTTATCGGCGATGTGGGTTGGCGCCAAAATATGCAGACCTTTGACGGCGTGGTCGTGACCAACCACTCGCTGGCGCAGACGATATTAACTTACGGTTATTTTGATCAAATTAATCGGGTCTTTAGCGACCGTCACACCCAAGGCAAGTGGCGCTCCGCTTCATCCATCGGCAACCTGAGCTACCGCGGCTTCACCGCCGGCACCCTGACCGGCTATGCTTACCTGCTGAATTTAAAAAATCTAGCGGCGGCTAATTCGTGCGCCACCTACGGCGTCAGTTTTGCCGGCAGCTCTCCCCTCACCGCGACCCTAAAATTAGCCTATCGCGCTGAGCTTGCCCAACAAAGTGACGCGGGGACTAGCCCGCTTAACTATCAGGCTAATTATTATAATAGTGAGATCGGTCTAGTCGCAGCCGCAGGCAGTATCACCTTGGGCCACGAGGTCCTCGGCTCTGACCATAACGTAGGTTTCAAAACTCCCCTGGCTACGCTGCATGCATTCAATGGTTGGGCTGATCTTTTCCTCACCACGCCAGCGGCTGGTCTGCATGATACCTCGCTTAAAGCCACCACTACCCTCCCCGGCCAGCTCGCGCTCATCGCCTGGTGGCATCATTTCGAAACAGCGACCGGCAGCGCCGCCCTTGGGGAAGAATTTGATGCGCAGGCCTCCCGGAAGTTCAGCCCCGCCATCACCGGCCTCATCAAATTCGCTCAATTCCGCCCCACGGGTACGCTCTGGCCAGCCGTTAAGAAAATTTGGCTGCAAGTAGAATACGTTTACTGAGCCTCGCCCAAGGCTGCTGCGATTATCTTGACCCGCGTCAAGGTCGGGCAGGCCCTCTTAAGCTAGAGTAGCGGGATGCACTCTTCGGCTCCGGCCCTCATCGCTGACCCCTCGATCGACGGATCAGCGGTCAGGATTTCGACGACGAGCACACCAGAGACGCGCATCGCCCGCGCTTGGTTTAAATTCGCGATTGGTAGCTTAGTCTTGGCTGGTCTACTTTCACTCCTGCTCGTGGTGGGCCGCTTACCTTTTCTTGGTTGGTTATTCACTGATCCCCTTTTTTTTAAACGAGCCTTAGTGGTTCACGTCGACTTGGCCATCGTGGTTTGGTTTCAAGCTGGCACCTTAGCTTTCCTGGGACTGGCGCTTGGCCCGCGCTTGCCGCGTGGTCTGACCGCAGTGTCCTTAGCTCTCGCCGCAACGGGCATCATTGGCTTGCTCGTCGGCGCGCTCATGCCCGGCGCTCAGCCGGTGCTCTCGAATTATGTGCCGGTCATTGATCATCCCATTTTCTTTGGCGGCCTCATCAGCTGGTTTGCCGGGGCGGGCCTATTTTTCATCCTCGCGTTCACCACGCCAGCTCCCGCTGGGTTGCAGACGCTCACCGCCGGCACCGTCATCGCGCTCCGCGGTTCGGCCGCCGCTAATGTACTCGCCTTGGTAACTTTTCTCGGGGCATGGCAAACTACTCCGGCCGCTGCTCCCGCAATTTATTATGAATTAATTTTTTGGGGAGGAGGTCATGTGCTGCAAGCGGCCAATGTCGCTGCGATGCTCGGCTTGTGGCTCCAGCTGCTCCACCGCTGGTCGGGGCAGACTATTTTATCATCTACGGCGATTACCGCCCTCATCGCTGCCCTCGTGCTACCGCAACTCATTTTGCCGGTACTGGCTTTTAGCGGCACGACAGCGAGCAGTTACTTTTCCATGGCCACGCACCTGATGCGCTGGACTATTTTCCCCGTTGTCTTGGTCGTGCTGTGCGTCGTGACGACGCACGTCTGGCGCCAACGCGCGGGGCTTAATTGGCGTGATTATCGCTTCATTGGTCTCGCCGGCAGCGCGACCTTAACCGTCTTAGGCTTTATTCTCGGCTCGTTAATTCGTCAGTCGAGCACGCTCGTCCCCGGTCATTATCATTGCGCGATCGGCGCGGTCACGCTTGCGCTGATGGCCGCCGCTTATGATTTATGTTCAGAGGTCGCGCCGGCTAGCCCCACGCCCGCTCCACCGCGCTATGCTCGACTGCAGCTGTTGCTTTTTGGCGGTGGCCAAGCGGTGTTCGGCCTCGGCTTTGCTTTAGCCGGCGCTTACGGCCTCGGCCGAAAACAATACGGCATCGACCAGCAGGTCCGCTCCCTCGGCGAGTACCTTGGCCTAAGTATCATGGGCCTCGGCGGTCTCGTGGCGGTGGCCGGAGGAATTTTCTTTCTCGCCGTCATGCTTCGCCGTCTCGGCGCCTGGCCCAAACGCCCCACTTCCTTGATTTAATCTCATGAATAACGAACCCAAAATCCATCCGTGGCAGAAGGTACTCGATAACCCTTGGCTGCTGCTCGTGCTCGGCGTCCTCATCCCCATTCTTTCCTACACCACGTGGGGCTGGATCGAACTTCTCCTCACTCCCCCGGCATTGCTGCCCTGACCCTTTCCACCCATGAGCTTACGCCCCCTCACCGCCCCGTGGTTTCACGGTCCTGCTGGTCACGAAAAAATCTGGCTCGGTTGCGCCATCCTCTGGTGCTTCGTGATGTCACTGATGATGCCTTATTGGCATTTCCGCGGAAAACAAAATAGCACGGGCGAAGCCTACACCGTTAAGCCCGCTGATTTTTTTGCGCGCACCGAAAAATTTGTCACAGCTAATCGGGTCGGGACTTTCAAAAATCCGATCACGAATCCGATGATGCAGGAGCTGCCGCTGGTGGAACCACCGGCCGGCGGAGACGCCTATCTCATCGGGCGGATGTGGCAATGGTATCCCGCCCTGCGCCTGCGACTCGGGGAGACTTATCGCTTACACCTGTCGTCCCTTGACTTGCAGCACGGTTTCTCGCTCCAGCCGCTCAATATGAATTTCCAGGTGCTCCCTGGCTATGACCACGTGCTCACCATCACCCCGACCTCCAAGGGTGAGTTCACCATTGTCTGTAATGAATTTTGTGGCGCGGGTCACCACGCCATGACCGGAAAAATCTTTGTCGAATAATCGCCTCCTCCTATGTCAACTTCCTCTCATTCTCTCGCCGCTCCGGGCACGCCTGGTCGTGTGTGCGGTACCACTGGCCTCGGGGTTTGTCTCGACGCTCAACGCTTCATTAAACTCAACGCGGTCGTTGGCATTGTCTTTTTGCTGCTTGGGGGCATTGCCGCTTTACTGTTGGCGCTCACGCGTTGGCAGACCGTTCATTTACTGCCAGTTGACTGGTTTTATCGCCTCCTGACTTTTCACGGGATCAATATGTTGATCCTCTGGATTTTATTTTTTGAGGTCGCGATCCTCTATTTCGCCTGCACCACGCCGCTCAATGCGCGGCTGTTCTCGCGCAAGGTCGCGTACACTTCATTCGGCATGATGCTCACGGGGGCCGTCATGGTAGACTACATTATCATCGCCGGCCAAGCCGATGTGATGATGACCTCCTACCTCCCGCTCTTGGCGCATCCCCTCTTTTATCTCGGAATTATCCTCGTGGCAGTGGGCACCTTGATTGGCGTGTTTAATTTCTTTGCCACGCTTTACGTGGCCAAACGGGATCGCTCCTATACCGGCTCCGTCCCGATCGTTACTTTCGGCGCCACGGCCGCCGCGATCATTGCGGTGGTTACCTTGCTGCACGGCGCCGTGGTGATGATTCCCACTTTCACCTATTCGATGGGGTGGACACCGCAACCCGATCCCGCCTGGTATCGCCTGATCTGGTGGGGCCTCGGCCATCAATCGCAACAGGTCAACGTCTGCGCCATGGTGAGCGTTTGGTATTTACTCACCCATATCGTAGTGGGCTCGCGCCCGATCAATGAAGCGGTCTGTCGAACCGCCTTCGTGCTCTATGTGCTCTTTATCAATCTCGCCTCGGCGCATCATCTCCTGGTTGACCCCGGCGTCGGCGCGACCTGGAAAATCTGGAATACTTCCTACGCCATGTACCTCGCCGTGCTGGCTTCGATGGTCCACGGTTTTACCGTGCCGGCCGGCGTCGAAATCGCGATGCGCGAAAAAGGTTACACCAATGGCATCTTTGGCTGGGTCACCGCACTGCCGTGGAAAAATCCCGCGTTCTCCGGCACCGCTCTATCAGTCGTGATTTTTGGTTTCCTCGGTGGCATTACTGGGGTGACGCTCGGCACGCAGCAGATTAATATTATTGCCCATAATACGCTGCGCATTCCCGGACATTTCCATGTCACCGTCGTCGGCGGCACCACGCTGGCCTTCATGGCTCTCGCCTACTATGTGATTCCTCTCATTTTTCAGCGGGACTTTATTTTCCGTCGTGTCGCCCGCATCCAGCCTTGGTTGTTTGGTCTCGGGATTGTGCTGCTCTCATTCGGTATGTCATTTGCGGGCTCGATGGGAGTTTCCCGCCGGAGTTGGGATATCGATACGCAAGGCGTCTACGGCGCCGCGGCTCATCTTTGGCTCGGCGTACTCGGCATCGGCGGGGTACTCGCTTTTATCGGCCTGCTGATTTTTGCCCTGCTCTGTGTGGGCACCTTGCTCTTCGGAGAGAAAATTGAAGGCCGCGCAATGGCGGACTGGGGCACGCCTCCCGCTCTCGCCGGCAGTCAACCGGGCTCACTCGCGCATGACCATTATGCCACCAAGGGAACCATTGTACTGGTGCTTACCTTCCTTGCTTGTTTCGCCGTCTATTATTTTGCGAACTGGAAGGCCCTCACGGATGTCTGGCCGGTCCGCTGAGCTGCGGCCATAATCGCGATGTCCGCCCCGGACCTCAGCACCTTGGGTCCAACGGCTCAGATAGAATTTCTGCCCGCCGCTCGCCGCGGTGGCCAAATGGCCACCGCCCGCTTTTTAACCGGGCCCGGCTTGTTAGTTTTTCTCCTGACGGCGCTCGTGAGTTACGAAGGCTTTCTGCTGCTAACTATCTTTGGCCCGACCACGGGAAGTTGGCTGGGTGACTTCGTTCGCGATTTTCAACTATGGTGCTATCGTGGAGATCCGCGCACCGGAGGAGTTTCCTGGTTGGCGGTCTCGGTGATGATGGGCGAACCCCTGTTCGTAGTCGGCCTAGCCGCTCTGCTTTGGCGATCAGCTTTTACCCAATTAACTTCAATCCGGCCCTGGCAGGCCCACGGGCGCGCCGCCCTCGCGGGATTTGCCCTCATCGTGGGCTGCGCGGGTGGCTTAATGTATTACGCTCGGAATGATGCGATCCGCGCGCAAATTTTGCCGCCTTTCCCCGGCGAGCGCATTCGCGTGCACCTCGCACTCCCCGCGCTAACCCTGCTCGATCAAACCGGCACCCCCTTTCGCTTGGCGGATTTGCGCGGCGGCGTGGTGCTAATCACCGGCATCTATGCCGCCTGCACGACTGCCTGCCCAGAAATATTGCTCGAGTTAAAAAAAATCATGGCGGAATTACCTTCAGCAGAACGGGCAGAGCTGAGCGTGGTCGCGCTGTCGCTTAATCCGGAATATGAAACCACTGCGCTGATGAATCTCATCGCACAGGGCCACGGCTTTACCCATCCCGAGTTTCGCTATGCTACGAGCTCGTCGCCTGCGGCGATGCACGAAGCACTGACCAGTCTCCAATTTTCAGCGACGCGCAATCCACAGACCGGCGCGATCGATCACGCGAATCTTTTTCTCTTAGTTGATCGCGATAATCAAATCGCGTATCGCTTCACGCTCGACCCCCGCCACCGCGCGTGGCTGCGCTCCGCGCTACGAGACCTGCTTCGCGAGCGTCATGTCATCCCCACTGCATCCTGAAGTAGACTGCGCGATCCTCGCGGAAGCCATGGGACCGACGAACCCGGGGCTGGGTTCAGCCGCCCCACCAGAACCAGTCCGGGCGGCTCGCTTACTGGCGGCCGGCAATGCCGTGGCCACTCGGCTCGATACTTGGCTGGAACGTTGGTTTCCACGCGAACTCAACCCGCTCGCACAGCTCGGCCCTGCGGCGAATGTCATGCTTTTGCTCGCGACTTTTTCCGGAGTGTTCCTCCTAATTTGGTATTCACCGAGCACGCAATCAGCTTGGTCTTCGCTCGCCGATCTCGGCCCGCACTCGCTGGGCGGACTTATGCGCAGCATCCACCGCTACGCTTCTGATTTGCTAATGTTACTCGTGCTGGCCCATGCGCTGCGCACTTTGCTCGCGCGTAAATTTTCCGATGCTCGCTGGCTCGCCTGGGTCAGTGGCATCGCGCTGGTAGGCCTGATCTGGTTTATTGGATGGACCGGCTACTGGTTAGTGTGGGATGTGCGCGCGCAACTCCTCGCCCTTGATACCATCCGCCTGGTGGATGTGCTGCCCCTTTTTGGCGAACCGATGCTCCGCCTGTTCACGGCGGATCACACGGTACCCTCTCTGCTTTTCTTTGTCGTATTTTTTTTACATATGGTCCTCCCCTTGGGCATCGCCGGAGGACTCTGCCTCCACCTCGCTCGCTTGAGTCGCTCGCCATTACTGCCCAACTGGCGCCTCGCCGTTTGGTTGATTGGCACGATTATCGTGGCCGCCCTGATTTATCCGGCAGTCAATGCCGAGCCTGCACACCTAACGGTTAAGCCGGATAATTTAAGAATGGATTGGTGGTATCTCTGGCCATTAACCATCACCGCGCGACTGTCTGGTGGGGGTATCTGGCTCGCTACTCTGCTCGCCACCGCTGGTTTGATGACCGTGCCTTGGTGGCTCGCCCGCGCACGGCCGCGCGCGATCTATCAAGCGACGGTAAATATTTCGCGCTGCTTCGCCTGCACCTTGTGTTCGCACGACTGCCCGTTTGGCGCGATTACGATGGTGCCCCGCACTGACGGTAAACCTTTCCCCTCTCAGGCCCAGATCGATGCCGACCGTTGTATCGGCTGCGGCGTCTGCGCAGGAGCGTGCGATACTCAGGGCATCGGACTTGCCTGGTTCGATGCGCAACAAGTCACCCGTGAGCTCGAAAACTTGATCGTGACGGCAGTTGCGCGCGGTACACCGACCGCCCTCGCCTTGGTTTGCGCCCAAGCGGATGGGGGCTGGGAATTATTTGCGGCCGCGACGTGGCAGCAGCGCTTACCCGGCTATCTCGTGCGCCCCATTCCTTGCGTTGGTTGGATCGAACCCAAACTGATCGAGCGGCTCATCAGCAAAGGAGCTACCGCCATCTTGATGGTTGGTTGCGGTTCGAGTGAGCCTTTTTGCCGCGAAGGCAATCAATGGCTGCCGGCGCGATTAAATGGCACGCGCGAGCCCGCTTTTCGTCCGCAACGGGCCGACCCGCGCAAAATGGCGCAGATTAATTTTGATCCCGGGCAACCGCATTTACTCACCGCCGCAGCGATCGCTCTGCGGGAGCAAACGACCCGGCACAAAATACCACGGCCCTCGCATGGCCGAGTCGGCCTCATGGCTCTCGGCCTGAGCGGACTGCTTTTAACCGCGCTGCTCGTGGTGAGTGATGCTCCCTTTAAAAACCCAGCACCCGCGGCGGCAGAATTCATTTTCTCCTTTCGGGCTTATGGCGAATGGGTGTCAGGCGCAGCCCTGGCCTTACCCAATCCCGCCCTCGATCAACGACCGGTGCACATGCGCACGGCACAACCCACGCAACGCACCCGCTGGCCGGTCATCGTCCAACTGACCATCGATGGGCAGAGGCAGGAAAAAATTTTCCCGCCAAAAGGATTAAAGTCAGATGGCGCCTCCGTAGGCGAATTGCGAATTCTGCTTACGCCGGGACCGCATCAAGTCACCGTGCAGCTGCTGACCCAGCCCAAGCGAGAGACTGCGGGGAAAATCTGGTCCGCCTTGATTAATGCACGATCTAGACATCTCACCGTCCTCACCTTGGAGGCCAATCGCGGGTTTGAATTTGCGCCCTAATTTATCCCAGCATAGGTTCTCATCGATTCTCTTGATCTGCATCAAAGCGGATCCGGCCACTGTCAACTACCTTAGCCACCTGCTCCTCGCTGCTCATCATGAAGCCCATTATCTTTAAGAAATTTGATGTTCGGCCCCTCCTTGCGCGCGGTGAAGAACCCTTATCGCTCATTCGGGCGCGAGTTGATGCCCTAGCGCCAGGTGATGGCGTGACCATCATCGCTCCTTTTATGCCTGCGCCGCTCATCGAGCTACTCAAAGGAGAAGGGTTTAAATCAACCATTGAACGCCGCCAAGATGGTGCTTGGGCCGTAAATTTCTGGCTCGAGCCGCTGCGTTGATCGCGCTTTGAGCGCGACTTTATTCGCGAGCCTCCTTATCAGGCTAAGCCATGCCGACGACGCCCCGCTCCGCCGACTTTAAGCTGACCGGTCTCATCGGCACATTGCGCTGCTGCCATTTATTCTCGGGAGTGCCCGCGGAAGATCTGGCCGCCATTGCGGCGTTCACCACCGCACTGACGATCCCGAAAGATGATTACCTTTTTCATGAGGGCGAAGCAGCCCGTGGTTTCTATCTGGTGCAAAGCGGTGCTTTTAATGTGCATCGAGTCAGTGCCGCCGGCAAAGAGCAGGTGATTCATATTTTTCGGGCAGGCGAATCTTTCGCTGAAACCGCCTTGGCCTCCACGACCGGCTATCCCGCCCATGCCCGCGCCGTTGAACCGAGTACTGTTTTATTGATTCCTAAAATTCCGGTGCTCGAACTCATCGGGAGACGCCCCGATCTCGCCCTGCGCATGCTCGGGTCGATGAGCACGCACCTTCGCGTGCTCGTTGGCATGCTTGATGATCTCACGCTGAAAGACGTCGAGTCACGCTTACTCAACTGGCTCAACAAACACGGCAGCACCGCACCCCACGGAGTGATTAAGCTGCCCAGCACCAAACGGGTCTTGGCGGCAGAACTGGGTACCAGCAGTGAAACCCTGTCTCGGACTTTGGCTCGATTGCGCGCGCAAAAGCTGATCAGCGTCGCCGCTAAAACCATTACCGTGCATAATGCCGAAGCGCTCGTAGCCCAGCTACGCCGCAATTTAGGTGAAAGTTAAAAACAGGCCCGATCCGCGCTAGGCTTGATCTAGCTCAAGGCTACCGGTCCGCCGCTCTGCCATAGTGGGGCATGACCTCCTTTGCCGTATCTGTTGCTCCGCTTTTTCTCACTCCCGCCACCATGATTGGCGAACTCGTTGCTGCTCGCCCAGCGCTCGCGCGACTCTTCGAGAAACTCGGCATCGACTATTGCTGCGGAGGGAAACAAACGCTCGCGGTGGCTTGCAGTCGTCGCGGATTAGAGGTGGCCACTACGATCACTCTCCTCGAGTCAGCGGGCGCTCTTTTGCTTGCGGGCCCAACCGAAGTTGATGCCGCCGCGATGAGCCTCGCCGAACTCGCTGACCATATTGAGAACACCCATCATGCTTATCTCAAAAGCGAACTCCCCCGCCTCAGCGAAATGGCGCAGCGTGTTGCCACGAAACATGGCTGGCGTGACGCTCGTCTAACTGCAGTGGCTGCCGCCGTCCATGCGCTGACGGATGAGATGATCAGTCACATGGAAAAAGAAGAAAAAATCCTTTTCCCCTTGGTGCGTCACATCGAGAAGTCCCGCCAACCAACCGACGCCCTCGCGGGACCCATTCGGCAAATGGAAGCCGAACACCAATCGGCGGGACAACTGACCGCCCAGCTACGCGAGCTCACCGATAATTTCGTTCCCAACGCCGAAGCCTGCAACACCCACCGCGCACTCCTGGCCGGCCTCGCTGAATTTGAAACTGACCTGCACCGTCATGTCCACAAAGAGAACAATGTGCTTTTCCCCCGCGCCCTCGCGCTTGCGGCCGCCTAGCTTAACCCGCGTAGGGCGCCGCTAGGTCGAGGCGGAAATAATTGCGCGCGTTGCTGAAACAAACCTCTCGCACCAGCGCGCCCACGAGCGCCGGCTCAGCCGGCAATTCACCCCGCTCCATTTCGGCGCCGAGCAAATTACACAATACGCGCCGGAAATATTCATGACGCGTATAGGAAAGGAAACTGCGCGAATCGGTCAGCATGCCCACGAAGCGCCGCAAGAGGCCATTATTGGATAGCGCATTGAGCTGCCACTCCATCGCTTCCTTTTGATCAAGAAACCACCAGCCGCTACCAAATTGCAGCTTCCCCGCAATGGAGCCGTCCTGGAAATTACCGATCATGGCCGCGAAAACATAATTATCCGCCGGATTAAGATTATAGAGTACGGTCCGCGGAAGCTCATCGGTAGCATCAAGGGTGTCGAGATACCGACTCAGCCCACGCGCTTGCCCAAAGTCACCGATGGAATCGAAGCCCGTATCAGGCCCGAGCTTTTGGAACTGTCGCGTATTATTTCCCCGCAACGCACCGAGGTGCAACTGCTTCGTCCAACCGCGGGCCGCATCCCACCGCCCCAGTACGAGCATCAAATAGGAGCTAAACCGCGCCCCCTCCTCCCGGGTGGCCGCGCGCCCCTGACGGGCCGCCGCAAAAATTGTCCCGGCCTCCGCCGCGGTACAGGGCTCGGCCCAAGCATTCTCCAAACCGTGATCAGACAACCGCCCGCCGATCGCATGAAAGTCGTCGTGACGTTGCTTTAACGTCGCGAGAAAATCATCGAAAGATTTAATCGTCCCCGCTCCCGCCGCGCCGGCTAATTTCTCGAGATAGGGATTAAAGATCGCCGGCTGATGCACCAAGAAAGCTTTGTCCGGCCGGAAGGTCGGATAAACCCGCGTCGTCAGCCCAGATTTCCTGATCCGCCTATGCGTCTCCAGGGAATCTGCGGGGTCATCCGTCGTGCAGATGACCGCGACGCGATTCGCCGCGAGAATATCATGGACGCGCATCGTCGGGAGCTTCGCATTAGCCTGCTGCCAAATTTCCTGCGCAGAACTCGGATTGATCGTAGCCTCGAGACCGAAGTAACGCTTCAGCTCAAGATGCGACCAATGATACAGCGGATTGCGCAGGGTGTATGGCACGGTCGCACACCAAGCTTCATGCTTTTCCCGCGGCGTGGCGTCACCCGTACAAAATCGCTCGGCGACGCCATTCGCCCGCAGCGCCCGCCATTTATAGTGATCCCCCCCGAGCCAGATTTCGCTGAGATCAGCAAACTGATGGTTGTCGGCAATCTGCGACGGCGGCAGGTGACAGTGGTAATCGTAAATCGGTTCAGCGGCGGCGTAGGTGTGATACAATTCGCGCGCTGCGTCAGACTGCAGGAGAAAGTCGTCGTGAATGAAGGGCTTGGTCATATTAAATTTAAATTCGCGATTTTTAATTCAAGCAATCGACAGCCCCCAAACCCCGCACCGTGGCCGCGGGGCAGGGATCCGCTGCGCTATCTTGAAATGTCGTTCATCATTGCACTGAGCGAGGGGTAACTTGCGAGCAGCTTAGCGGTCGCGGCACAGCGCGTGGGGTCGACGAGGCCAGTCGTCTCGGCGAGAAAGATGAGGTAGCTTGCGACGCCCTTCGAATAGTTGAGCCGAGCTTCGGAACTGAGGGCGTAGAAGCGGGCGCGCTGCGCATAACCAGCCGGGGAATGATCACCGAGCGCCGCCTTCTTTGGCTGGCCGCCCGCAGCGAGAACAAAGAGGAAATTATATTCGAAAAAGAACATGTACTCTGGCGAGGGTGGCAACGCCTCGAGCGCGGCCCGCGTGACGGCGGACGAGGCGAAGACCTCGACTGGACGGCCGGCGGCGGCCAAGGGGGTAGTGATAAAAGTCCGCGCCATCTTCTGCTCAGTGTCATCGGCGCTAAAGGCGCCGAGGAGAGCCAGCTCCAAGGTGAAGCGGTACCAGTCGCGCCAGAGAGCCTGATCAGCGGTATCCTGCGAGTTGAACACCGCGATCCCCATCTCGTAGGTGTAGCGACCACTGGTCTTGATCTCGAGCCGGCGGCCGGTCACCTCACCCATGACGCGGTAATTTTCAGCGGACTTCCCAGAACCAGAATGGAAGCCGATGCTCACTCCGAATTTTACACAGACATCCCACTGTTTCTGAATGAGGGCACGGAGCGCCGCGTTGTCGGGATAAGGCATGTTCTTTTGAAAGCCGAAGGCGGGGGCGACGTAGTTAACGGGCATCCCGAGGACTTCGCAGAGCGCGAGCATGATGGCGGTCGTCTCAGGGGTCGTCAGACCGGGCAACTCATCAATCGACAGCTCGCGCAAATAGCGACGGCCGACATCACTCGTAAAAGCAGCAGCGCGGGCGGCGGCGTAGCGCTCATCGCGGCGCTGCATCTTCTGCATTGGCGTCCAGACCGTCGCGAGGAGCTGGTTGAAAGCGGCCTCGTCCAGTTTCAAACCAGCGGCCGCGACGCGCGCACGCGTCTTCGTGACGACATCGACTGGAATATCAGCGAGCTTGGCTGGCTGGTTGAGGGCGAGCTCCGGCGACAGGTCGAAGGTGATGTAGCTGGCGAGCAAGCAGCCGCTCACGAGGGCGGCCTCCCGCGAATCGAATTTGCCGCCGATGGGTTGGTGATCGGCGTTGAATGACCACGCGATCCGGCGATGATGAAAGCCCGTCTTAAGCTTAGAGAGCACGCAGCCGTGACTCATACCCTCGACGCTCTGGCCTTGATGGCCCTCGGGGACCTCGGTGCCGATGAAGGGAAACGGCACGGAATCGAGCCGGCCCGAAAGCATGGCATCCACGTCGTAGACCAACTCACGAGGGATTGAATTCTGGTTGGCCGTGACCCCAAGCTCGAGAGCGCTCATCGCCCACTCCACCGCCGGCCAGTGCAAGGTGGTGAAACGTGCCCCCACTCCCAGAGTGCGCTGACCGAGCTGACCAGCGGTCGTCGGGAAGATCGTGGCCGCCGGATCATGCTCCTGAATGAGATTTTTCAGGGTGAGTAAGTTGGCCCAGGTCGCCGGAAAATAAGTCGCGCCACCGTGAGCAACTCCCTCGACCAAAGGAGCGCCGACCGCATGTAGCTTCCAAGCGCAATCGCCAGCGGCATTCTCCACGAGGGTCATCTCGCCCGCCCGAGTCGCAAAGCGGCTCTTGGGATATTCAGAAGTGCGCCCCGCCTGAAGGTCAGCGCGCAGCGTGGGCCAATCGAGGCAGAAATCAGGGCTGATGCACGGATTCTGCGCGATCCGCAGATTGTGCTGCAGGAGAAAGGCATTGATAGCGGACATGAAATAACGAGTTGAAGTCGGAAATTAAAATGGAAGCAACAGACAGCAGGCGCAGATAAAGGCTCTTCAACTTAAACTGGAGACTTAAACGGCACAGCGAAGCGGCGCTCAGATCGTCATCGCGTGATACCCGCCATCGACGATGAGCTCGTCACCGGTGATGAAGGAGCCAGCGGCATCGCTGGCGAGGAGCAGCGTAGCGCCGATGAGCTCGCGGGCCTCGCCGAAACGTTTCATCGGAGTGTGGCCCATGATGTGAGTAACGCGCTCGGGCGTGAGCACCTTCTTATTCTGCTCCGCGGGGAAAAAACCCGGGACCAAGACATTCACCCGCACCTTGTGCGGCGCCCATTCGCGGGCAAGGTTGAGCGAAAGATTATGCACGGCGCCTTTGGTGGCCGAGTAGGTGAAAACCCGGGACAACGGCACGACGCCCGACATCGAACCAAGATTGATGATCGAGCCCCCCTGCCCTCGGCCGACGAGATATTTACCAAAAACCTGACAACCAAGAAAGACGCCCTTGAGATTGACCCGCACGATCCGATCAAACTCTTCTTCAGTAATATCAAAAAACGGCGTCGCTGAATTGATGCCCGCTCCGTTGACCACAATGTCGACCCGCCCGCTCCGCGCCAACACCGCCGCCAGCAAGCCCTCGACCTCCGCCTTGCTCGTGGCTTCCGCTGCGTGAAACCACGCGCGGCCACCCGCGGCGCTAATCTGAGCGATCCGCGCCGCCGCCTTTTCTGCATTCCGGCCCACAATCACCACTTCGGCGCCCGCCCCAGCCAAGCCGGCCGCCATCGCGCCACACAGTTCACCGGTGCCGCCGATGACGACGGCAACTTTGCCGGTGAGACCAAACAATTCGTTAAGGTAAGTGCTCATAGGTAATTAAGAATCTGAAGGCTAAGCCCGTAGCATAACGGGAACACCGCCGACCGTATATATGATATTGCGAAAAAGAGTTTATATTTTGCGAATAGATACTTTAAATGGCCTTGCTCGCTATGACCCCACCCCGCCGGATCGCTGTCTACCTCTCGCTCGAGACGGAGCATGGTCGGGGTATTTTGCGCGGAATCGCAAAATTTTTCCACCAAAGAGCCGATGTCACCGTATTAAAATTCACGGATCCCCACTCGTACGACCGCACGGCCCTGCGCCGGTTACGGTTAGATGGCATCATCGCCCGAGTGGCCACTCGGCGCCATGAACGTGAATTAGCAGAGCTCCGCCGCCCTGTCGTTAATGTTTCTGGCCAAATTGCGACGCCTCACCTGTCCCTGATTAATACCGATGACCTTCGGGTCGGGCAGTTGGCCTTAGGTCACTTGCACGGCCGCGGCTATCGGCACTTTGCCTATTGCGGTAATAATACCCACCTCGGCTCGATCCTGCGTTACCGTGGCTTCCGCACGGAGGCGCGCAGCCGCGGAGTGGTCACCGCTATTCCACGACACATTTTGCCGCAAGGTGATCAAAACTCGCCCTATCCCGATGCGACGCGTGCGCGGCTCGCCGCTTGGCTAAAAACCCTTCCGCGGCCGGTGGGAATTCTCGGCTTCACCGATCGCGTAGCTCTTGAACTTGATGAAGCCTGCGCTCGCCGCGGGCTCCGCGTACCCGAGGATGTGGCAATTCTCGGCGTCGGTAATGATTTAGCCCGCATCGAATTTGCCCACGTCGCCCTCTCCAGTATCCAGCTTAACACCCAGCAAATTGGCTGGCTCGCCGCAGAAAAACTTTTCGCCCTGATGACCGGAGCGCGCGTGATGCCCCAAGAAATCCTCGTCAGTCCCCAGAAAATAGTAACGCGGCTTTCCACTGATCGCTGGGCGGTTGACGATGAAATTGTCACTCTCGCGCTGGACTATCTCCGCGAGCATGTCGGCAACACTGTTTACGTTGAAGAGGTTGCCCGGGCGGCTGGCGTCACGCGCCGCGTACTCGAGCTGCGCTTCCGCGCGGCACTCGGCACCTCGGTTTACGCGGAAGCCCAGCGATTGCATTTTGAACGGGCCCTCGAGCTCATGCCGGAGTCGACGTTAACCTTGAGTGAAATCGCCGATGCTTCGGGCTTTGAAAGCCCCTCCGTCTTCGCCTCCGCTTTCCGGCGGCGCTACCACACCTCCCCTTCAGAGTATCGACGCCGACTAACCGGCCCGCGCTAAAACAGGATGCGCACGGAACCACCCAATTCGCGCGGTGATCCGACCCGCGCGTTGCTTGAAATGAGATCCCGCGCCAGCGCATTGCGCAAACTGAGCCCCAAGGTGCAGCGCCGCGGGCCCACCTTCCACGTGTAGCCGCCGGTGAGGGTAAACAGCCCATAACTTGGCCAAGCGAGATAGGCATGCTTCGCATCCCCATAATTAGCCACGTAGGAACCGATATAACTAAAACTGACACTGCTGCTAAATCCTGCCATGCCCAGCAGTGGAAGATAACGCAATTGCACCGTCGCGGTGTCGACCGGTAGGCGCGTCAGTTGTTGCCCCACCTCAGGATCTAACGACGGCGACTTCGTGGTAATAGCCGCCAGATGCACCGCGCGCAGCGCCGCGGTCAGCCGGGGCGTAAGTTTATAACGGAGATCAACCCGCGCTCCAGTAAAACGCTCCTCGCCGGCCGCCACCAACTGGGGCTGCGTTTGGGCCGCGTCTAAAATGGGATCATCATAAAGTGGATTACGGCGAGCGATATGCTGATTATAGAGCACAAATAATGAAGCGGAGTAATCAAACTTGCCCGCGAGCGCCCGTCCCTTGAGCCCACTCTCATACCCGAAGGTTGTTTCGTTCTGCTGAATTCTCCCCGTGCGGGCATCCACCGGCGTAGAGGGGTCAAAGGCCGTACTGGCGCTGGCGAAGAGCAAGACGCGCCGAGGGATCCACTGATAATTGACGCCCGTATGATAACTCAATTGCCCCGTATGATCGCTGAGCTGAGGCCAGAGTGCATTGGGTTTATGATCCTGCACGGCTAAGTTTACTTGATCGAACCGGAGCCCGGCCGTGACTACGGTCCGGCCACGATCAAAGGCCGCGCGATCGGTGAGTTCCCACGAAGTATAACGGGCGGCCTCCTGCCGATCGGTCAAGAGACGCGCGTAAAGATCGGGAGTATAAGCGGGGAAATAATAATCAGGGGCCAAGGGGTTAAAGGCGCGGACTGCGAGTGGCAGTGCCGCCCGATCGGCAAGACTCAACGCGCGATCGACCCGATCATATTCACCCCAGGTCGCTCCGGCGTAGCTCAGTAATTTATGCTCGATCCCTGCGGTGCGAAAACGGCCGGTAAATTCAACATGGGTGGCCAAGGCCTGCTGGCGCTGCTCGATATGCCGCGGCTCGCGGGTGCCTTCAAACAAACCGGTCGCGAGCACCAACTGCGTCGCGGTGAACCGATCTTGATCGATCGCCCGCCACCAGCCTTCAACCGCCGCCCGCAGTGCCCAAGTTCGATTGATTTGCCCTTCAAATTGCGCGCCAACGACGAGGCTTTGCCGCCGGATGCCCGCATCGGGTCCGTTATTATTAAAATAAGCCAAGGGTAAGTACGGCCCGAGCACCAACTGCCCCGCCGCTAATTTATATTCCGGAATGCCCGCGGTTGGGTTGCCGTCGTAGCGCCGGTAATCAACACTGATCAGGCTACTCGCCGCGCGCGTATGCTTGAGGGTCAGGGCGCCACTCACCGTGAGATCATTTTCGCGCACAAATTCCTCGGGCCCAATCTTGCGGGACCAATCAACCGCCCAGCGCTGCCAGATTTTTTTAGGCACGAGGGTGCCGGTTGATTCCCAGCTCGCCCGCTGGCGATTCTCCGTACTCGTCCCCGCCTCCAATTTATTGCGCTCCTTGGCGGACGGTCGGGTGGTCAAGAAATTCTGGATGCCGCCGGGGGCGGCGCGGCCCAGCACCGGAACGAGCGGGCCTTGAATCACGATGATTTCATTAATGTTCAACGTTTCCAGAATACCCAGCTGCGCGAAGCCGTTGCGCAAAATTGGGGCAGGAAAACCGCGGAGGTTCAGCCGGGTTTCCCCGGCCGCCGCGGCGGCGGGCGACGCATTGCTGATCGCGGCCAACTCGGCGGAGATTTCGACGCCGAGTCCCTCCTCGCCGGTAAAATCGATCTCGGTCAGC
>CAIVJE010000112.1 GCA_903906135.1 uncultured Verrucomicrobiota bacterium
GAGTGGATGTGGGAGTTGCTCCATGAGACCCGCGGCGTCCTCCTGCTGCACATCGTGCGGGATGGCGCAATGGAAGACGCCAGCAATCAAGCTTCCCTGCGCCGCCTCTGTCGCGCTTACCCTCAAGCTAAGTTAATTTTAGCCCACGTGGCGCGCAGCTTCAGCTACCGCAACGCCCGCAAAGGTCTTCACGCCATCGCGGATCTCGACAATGCCGTCATCGACACCTCCGCCATCTGTGAATCCGAGGCCTTTCGCGCGGCTCTCAAGATTTTAGGACCCCGCCGAGTGCTGTGGGGCTCCGACTTTGCGGTCAGTGAATTACGGGGACGCTGCGTCACGACCGGCGGCCTCTTTTTCTGGCTGCACCCCGAATTAATTCGCGCAGATTATAAAGCTCCGAGCGGTACCGACCTCACGCTGGTCGGGATCGAGTCGCTCCAAAGTTTGCGCGAAGCCTGTGAAGACACCGGCCTGACGCAGGGCGATATTAATGATATTTTCATGGGCAATGCTTTGCGGACGCTGGCGCCACACTTACCCGCTGAATCGGTACCTGCGGCAGATACGGGCCTCGAGCTCTGGCAACGCGCCCGCACGGTTATTTCCGGCGGCACGGGCTTGCTCTCTAAACGAGCTGAAATGTTCGACGCCAAATCGTGGCCCACTTATTTCTCTCGTTGCTCGGGCAGTGAAGTGTGGGACCTGCAAGATCGCCGTTACATCGATTTCGCCGGAGGCGTCGGCGCCATTTTATTGGGCTACGCTGACCCTGATGTAACCGCAGCAGTTAGCCGCCGGCTTACGCTCGGCTCTTATTGCACGCTGGTTAATCCGCAGGAAGTCGAACTTGCCGAAACTTTAGTCGCGCTGCATCCGTGGGCCGGCAAAGTGCGCTATGCTCGCGGCGGCGGCGATGCGATGACCATGAGCGTGCGGATCGCTCGGGCCGCCACCGGGCGGAGTGGCGTGGCCTTCTGTGGTTACCACGGCTGGCATGATTGGTATCTCGCGGCCAACCTCGGTGAGACCGATGCACTCAATGGTCACTTGCTGCCCGGTCTAGAACCCAAGGGCGTACCGCGTGAATTGAAAGGGACCTCGGTCCCCTTCCGGTACAATGATCTGGCTTCACTGGAGGCCGCGATTGCCAAGCTCGGCGATAATCTTGCCGCCGTGGTGATGGAACCCATGCGTTCCCAATTACCCAAAGATGATTTTCTCGCGAAGGTCGCCGCCCGCTGCCGCGCCGCCGGCGGTATCTTTGTGGTCGATGAAGTAACGAGCGGGCTTCGTTATGGGTTCCCCGGTGCCTTGAGCCGCTTGGGCATTGAGCCCGACTTAGCCGTCTATGCTAAGGCGATGAGTAATGGTTTTCCGTTCGGCGCAGTTGTGGGCCGCGATGCCATCATGCAGGCGGCGGACGGTAGTTTTATTTCATCCAGCTACTGGACCGATGGCGTGGGTCCCGCCGCTGCACTCGCGGTGTTGAAAAAAGTAAAGAGCCTCGGTGTCTCTGAACTAGTCTGGCAACGCGGGGGCATTCTCCAGACCGGCCTCAAGACCATGGCGGCGCGGCATCCCGCCTGTAAACTGATCGTAGGAGGCATGCCCGCCACGCCGACGATGAGCTTCGACCTCGGCGCAGATGCGCCGCTGGCCCAGACACTGTATGTGCGCAAGATGCGCGAGCGCGGCTTCCTCGTCTCATCGTATTATTATGTGATGCTCGCGCATGATGAAGCGAAGATTCAGCTGCTGCTCACGGCTGCGGATGAAACCATGGGCGAGATTGCGACCATTGTTCTCGCCGGCCGCTTAGCCGAAGAATCAGGCGTCGCCCGCGGCCTGCGGGGCTTCACCCGTCTCGCGTAATCTCCACTCAGATTGTCATGAATCCCATTCGCGCAAAGTCCTTCACCACCGCTAGTCACTCTCGGCTCGTACCCGTAGCTAACTGGCCCCGTCTGCCGGGGATCATCTTCGATCGTGTTGTCGGTGTCGCCGTCGATTCCCGCGGCTTGATCTATGTCGCCCACCGCGGGGAACACCCGCTGCTCTGCCTGCATCCCGATGGAACGTTGTGTCGTGAAATTGGCGCCGAAGTTTTAAAAAAAACCACCGCCTATGATCTGCGCGGC
Source organism: uncultured Verrucomicrobiota bacterium (assembly GCA_903906135.1). Taxonomy (GTDB): domain Bacteria; phylum Verrucomicrobiota; class Verrucomicrobiia; order Opitutales; family Opitutaceae; genus Lacunisphaera. The sequence goes on from CAIVJE010000112.1 coordinate 2,142, forward strand.
CCCGTGCCAATACCGATCGCCACGCGTTACTGGGTGCACGGTCTCCATATCGATCCGTGGGATAATGTTTGGGTGACCGATGTGGGACGGCATTTGGTGTTCAAATTCGATCCTAAGGGAAAATTAGTTATGACCTTAGGTGTTGATGGTAAATCCGGCTGCGATCAGCAGCATTTCGGCCAGCCCACCCATATTTGTGTTGTGCCGACGGGAGAGATTTTTGTGACCGACGGCTACGGCAATTCGCGCATTGTTAAATTAAGCGCGGACGGAAAATACCTGCTCGAATGGGGAATTCGCGGCACGGCGCCCGGGGAATTTCATACCCCCCACGTGATCACCCTAGGCCAAGATGGCCTGCTCTACATGACGGATCGGGAGAACGATCGCGTGCAAGTATTCGACCAGCAAGGGAAGCTCCGCGCGACGTGGCCCGGGCTGCACTCCGTGGATGGTTTGTACGCTGCACCCGATGGCTTAATTTATGGATCAGCCGGCATGGACAACGCGGTGATTCGGTTCGATCGCCACGGCAAGCCCCTCGATGTGTGGGCTGAGCCGGGCATGTTTTGTTATCCCCACGGTATCGCCGTCGACGCCACCGGCGCGATTTACACGGCGGATACGGGTGATATCTGGATTCTCAAGAGCGATCTGGCCGAATCACACGCCACCCAAGCCGAGCGCACCGGCCCCGAAGGGAGCGCACTGAGAAAATTGATCATTAAAAGTGGTCGTTAATCCTAAAGCTTAGCGCCCTAGCCTCCCGAAAAAATGAGCGATGAGACCACCGATTCGTGTGCGCTAGAACCCCGGTTACAAAACCGTAATGCCTTTATCTTTGCGACCGCTTGGTCGCTCACTTACTTAGCCGCGCCCGCCCTCTATATTGGGTTTGTCCAAGCCGGTCTCTGCAAGCGCCTGCATACTTCCGATACCCTCGCTAATCTCCCCGCGACGATGTGGCTCGCGATGGTTTGGGTCTCGGTGGTCGTGGCCTGGTTATTTCCGGAAGCTCGCTTGCTTAAGCGCATTCTGGCCTCGGCCTATAGCGTGATGGCAGCGGCTAGCGCTGGAGTGGCCCTCGTGCTCTTTTTTAATTTATCGAGCACCTTCATTATTGGGTCACTTATTTTGCACGCCACGCTCGTGGGCTCAGCCAATGGCGTACTCGCAGTGATGAATTGGGAAGTATTGAGTCGTGGGTTTTCCCCCCGCTATCGCGGGAAGGCCCTGAGCCTCGCCTTTGGCGTGGGTCCCGCCTTCGCTGTCTTGGGCTCGCTCGGCGCCCAGCTGCTATTTAATGGCTCCCTGTTCAATTGGGTAGCGCCTGCTTGGCTCGCAATAGCCTATCCTTATAATTATGCCCTGCTATTTACCGTAGGTGCGATCGGCATGACGCTCGCGGCATTTCTAGTTAATCTCTATCAAATTCCTCTGCCGGAAATTGAGGTTAAACGAGAAAGCTTCAGAGCAGGATTGGTGGGAGGGTTTAAAGCTTTTCTCGGTCATCGCGTCCTGCTTATCGCCAGCCTCGCCTACCTCCTCGTGTACTGCGGCAACATGGTACAAATTAACATGAGCCTGTTTACGCAAGAGGCGGTCGGACGATTATCGGAGGAATTGGCCGGCTATCAGCTCGGCCTGCGTTTTTCCTTTAAGATGCTCTGCGGATTTTTCCTGGGTTGGTTGCTGGTGCGCACCAATCCTAAAGTCCCTCTGCTGGTCACCATCGGCCTGCAGATGGCCGGTATCCTCTGGGTGCTCTTTGTCCCGGGCTACTGGTTCCTCCTGGCCTTTGGCATCAACGGGGCCGGCGAACTTTTCGGGGTATATTATATGAACTACCCCATGCTCTGTTCGCCCAAAACCCGCGTCCGCCGGAATCTTTCATTTTTAGTCCTGCTCTCTTCCTTAGTCGGCTTAGCGCCGATATTTTATGGCTGGATCTCCGACACGTGGAGCCTGCGGGTGAGTTTTTGGGCGGCGCTCGTACTGCTTTTTTGCACCACTGTTATGGTGATATTTAAATTGCCGACGCGACCAAGCCCGCCAGCGGAGTAGCTAAAAATGCGAGCCAAGGCCTAGCTTATTTAGCCCAATCATCTCGCGCATAATGAGCCGCTAGACCGGCCGTACTTTTCTTCATCTAAGATCATACCCCATCGACTCCTTCGATCAGGTTGCCCACCCAAGCAGACTCGATCGCGGCTTCATTTACGAAAATCCTAGGACTACCTAATCACGCCTCCCCCAGTACCATGCCTCACGAAATCATCCAGGTCGGCTCGAGGGAGCATAAATTGCTGGAAAAGATAATCTGATGAATACCCCGCTCGCAGTTCTTTCATCGTCGGGTTTATTGTTACTCACGCTGGGAGTTATCGTCGGAGTCGTCATCTTAATCGCGAAATTCAAATACAATGCCTTCGTAGCCTTGCTGCTCGCTGCGCTGGCCGTCGGGCTGGGTTCAGGCATGCCGTTAGTCAGTGCAGGATCGCAGCTGGGTGTAGTCGAGAGCCTAGAATCAGGGGTCGCCAAAACGTTGGGCGGACTCGCCATGATTATCGGATTGGGGACGATTCTCGGTAAATTACTGGCCGAGTCTGGAGCCGCCGAAGTGATCGCTAATCAACTCGTGCGTTGGCTGGGGGAGAAGCGTCTTGATTACGCGGTCATGCTGATCGCCTTTGTGGTGGGCATTTCAGTGTTTTTTGGAGTCGGGATTGTTTTGCTTGGACCCATTGCCTTTATGCTCGCGCGGCGCACGGGCACACCGATTTTGCGTTTAGCCCTGCCGCTAGCGGCGGGTCTATCGACTGCCCATGGGCTCATTCCACCCCATCCCGGCCCGATGGCGGCCATCGCCACACTCCAAGCTGATATCGGGAAGACGATTCTCTACTCCATCCTGATCGGATTACCGACCGCGCTGATCACGGGACCGCTCTTGACCCGCTGGCTCGCGCAGCATGTCGAACTGGAAATCGGCGGACAGGGCGCGGAAGCAATCACTCGAGCCGCAGCACCCCAGCCCCCGAGTTTTACTCTTAGTATATTCACCCTGCTTCTGCCCGTTCTGCTCATGCTCATGGCGACGGCCTTTGATGTCTCAGGTCTGCCCCGCGATCATGCGGCTAGGCAATGGGCAGGTTTCCTCGGCTCACCCTCGGTCGCCATGCTCATCGCTGTGCTTGTCTCCTTGTGGACGTTTGGTTGGAACTGCGGATTAAGTAGCGCCCAGATTTTACGGTTCTCGGAACAATGCGTTGGTCCAGCCGCCAGTATCATCTTGGTGGTCGGTGCTGGCGGTGGCTTTAGTATGGTGCTCACTGCTTCTGGTGTCGGGCGGGCCATTGCCGAAATGGGATCAAATATTCCCGTGTCGCCCTTGCTGCTTGGCTGGGTCATTGCCGGTCTGCTGCGGATTGCGGTAGGATCCGCCACGGTGGCGGTGATGATGGCGGCAAGTTTAATGGGGCCAATTTTAGTCATTCGGCCCGAAACTAATCGCGAGTTACTCGTGCTCGCAATGGGCGCGGGGTCATTGCTGCTCTCCCACGTAAACGATGGGGGATTCTGGTTTGTAAAAGAATATTTCGGCATGACCGTTCCGCAAACCCTCCGCACTTGGACGGTGGTAGAGACGGGCATCGGCACGGTCGCAATTATTTTTATCCTGGGCCTCGACGCGCTGCTTTAACGCGACGCGCGGCCCTAATCATCATCCCCAACCCCGTGCGATTCCATGCCTGAAGAAACCCCAACGCCTTTTCCATTGGAGCCGCGGCTGCAAAATCGCAACGCATTGATCTATGCGGCGCAAGTCTCCATGACGTACTTAGGGGCGCCCGCTTTGTACATTGGCTTTGTTCAAGCCGGA
>CAIVJE010000113.1 GCA_903906135.1 uncultured Verrucomicrobiota bacterium
GAGAACGGTACCTGATTGGCGAAAATAAGCATCCTCCAGGGTGGCCTCTACTGTGCTGGCTAAAATAATAAGCGTTGGGGCCGGCCGGCTTAACGGCTTGCCCCAAAGGCCAAAGCGCACCCCCGTCTTGGTCTCAAGAATTCTCAGAGAAATAACCGGTTCCGCCACGCGTGTTTCCGTAGCCGTCGCTCGGAAGGTGCTCATCATTACGCAGCATCCAATAAAAAAAGCCCACCGAATGGCCCGCGCATGTTGCGCCGCAGCAGCCTGACATTTAGGCAAATAATTTTGGGCTAATTTCATCTACAAGGTCACCGTTGATTCTGCTCCGACAAAAATGCGGCATGCTACCCGAATCGCAAAAAGCTCAGCTTCGCGCATCATAATTTCGATCTGGATAGGCTACGCCGGCCCAGTATTTTATTTTTGTCCATAAAGCGCCAAAGCAATACTGTATACAGTGTTATGAAAATAAATGCGGGTCAATCCGCATTGCACGGCAGCATTGATAAATCAACTAATGGTATTGCAATACTATAACGGTCATGGATTTAAGTGATTTAATTTAGTTAAAGCAATATTCCCCAGCCGTAAGAATTAGCTAACCGTGTCAATCGACCGGCCCCTGTCCTGCGATTTTTCTGTAAATTTCTTGCGCCCGGCGGAAACGATTAACGATTTCATCTTTTTGTCCAAGGTTCGCGTAAACTCCGCGGTCGTTCATTTTAGCGATCAGGGCATCTATCTGCTTAATGAAAAAAACTGCGTCAGACGGTGAAGCTATGGGCTGATTGCGAAGGGTAACATAGACGGGAGAAGTATGCGCATAGACCTCGCGATCATTTGGAATCAGGCGGTGACCGGGACCGCGAACTCGCAACGCTACCCAGGAACTGGCCTTAATTTGCAACTGCTCGGAGAGTTGCAGCGAGCAACTATCTGGACCCGTTGCTTCAATACGCTTCAGGGTGTGACCATTGACGATAATCTCGAGGGATGACATCGGCACGAACGAGGTAGCCGCGCCCGTAACCGTGAGGGTGATGGTCGAGCTATCAGTTCGAATCTCTTCGCCTGCTTCGCAGCCATTAACCGTAAATTGGAGGAGCGGCCCATTCGTCGCAAAACTTCGGCCGCTTTTGTACCCAGCCATCCAGCCCGCGTAAGTTAACGGTTGCCCACTCTTAACGTAGAGTCGCCCAGCCCCCGGAATTAAGTGATGAGGAATATTCAAAAATGAATCGGTCCCCGCGGAGATAGGACAACGAAAACCGCAGTTGAGCAGCCGATACCAATGGTCTGTACTGATTTCCTCATCGCCTTGAGACATGGCATCGATGGTGTCCGCCACGCCGAGTGCGATATCTACGGGAAATTCACTCGGCAACCCGGGATGCACATACGTAACCACGGCACCCTGGGCCTTGGCTTGTGCGGCCTGTGAGTAGTTGGCCGGATAATCAAAAGGATACGGCGAATGAGGAAATCCCGTATACGCAGGCTCAACAAATGATTTCAGATTTAGGAAACCCACATGACCGTAGAGATCATTGCGCATCTCTTGGTTAAAATAAATCAAATGATCTGAATCAGACACCTGGTCTAATCCCCCCGTGAAATACTGCCGATCAGTAATGATCGTGGTGCGGGGATCATTGCAGGGTAAAAGATTGATGACATTGAGATCCTCCGCTTGAGCGACCAACAAAACATCGCGCGGCGTAGTTCTCGTCTCAGCGAAGAGGTTAGCGTGGACATGCACATCGCCTGAGTACCAGCCCGCCCGCGCAAGGTTGGTCTTACGCTGCAGCCTCACCTCCACCATCGCCGGATTACCCGCCAGAATTGGCACCACCATGCGAACCGGCAGGTACTCCATTCCCTTGACGACCTCAACCGTAGTGGCACCCGACGGGAGCGTGAGATCAAAACTGCCCACGGCATGAAAGTAGCAATCACCAGGAAAAGGCTGGCCATAATCACCGAGGACCATGCGCTGAACGTGATTCTTGGGTGCATAAGATTGCTGATCGGCCCCGGTCAAATAGACCCGAGCCGGTGTTAGCACCCCCGACTCATCAAAAATTTTTACTTGGAGAGTACCGACGGCGTGATGCGTTAAGGGTAAAGCAAATTTTAAATCTTGCCCGTCAACTTGCACTGCAAGCTGCTGGACGGCGGTGCCATCAGCACATTTGAAATTGAGAAAAAAGCCTTCAGCCTGACCTGGCTGCAGATCCAGCGTACGCAAAGGGAGGTCAGACCCAGAGCCCGCAATATTTCTAAAAATAACGCGCACCGCACTTGCTCGGGTATTGTTAATAATAAAAGGGACCTGCGCGGCTCGTTCACCGGAAATCTCGACCGAGGGAAGCGGGCCCAGCGATAACCTATCGCCGATCGTAAGACGGATGATCCGCGGACTGACCAGGGAGCGATAACCATCGCTGACTCGATCGAGAACGAAAGCACTCGAGGGCTTAGCCCCGCCGGCCTGGGCTCGGGACCATTGAGCATAATAAGGCAAATACGCTGACTTGATGAGCGCCCCCACAATTTGAACCGGTTCTCGCGGTGTATCGGTCCAGCGGAGTAAGGCTGCTGAGAATTCAGCTAAACCATTGAGTAAGCGCGCTGATTCAGGGTCAGTAACAAAGGTGGCCGTCTGAAATGGTGTAATCGTCAAAGGGCTCCCCTCCTCCTGAATTTGAGCGAGCCCGACCCCCACCATCGCCACCAAAAACCCACTGGATTGAACCAGCCGAAAAATCAGGCGCCCTTTATGCATGCAGATAAAAAA
>CAIVJE010000114.1 GCA_903906135.1 uncultured Verrucomicrobiota bacterium
AAAAATTAGGTTTTTTCTGATTTTTTCTCCCCGCGCTCTGCGATCTGGCGGGCCTTGTTCAAATCGTGGCGTGGCCCCATTGTGATTATTTACGACTTGGTCCATGGCGGCATTCGTCAGGGTGAGGTCATTCGGCGAGCTTGCCCTCCGAGCTGATTTTTGAAATTTACAGAGAAGTTATGAGTGAGCCGCTTAATAAACCATCCGCCCACGTGCGCGCCCTAGCGGTGACGCCGGTTCAGGCGGCGTTAGTGGCTTACCCCGCGGTCGCAGATAAAGCGTTGCCCGAAATTGGGGTAGGCCCACCCGCGAGTGAGCTCACGCCCGAGGAGCAAATGGCGCGCTTCGCCAAGGAGCTCCAAGAAAATGACTGGGGCCATCAGCCCTGCTAAATTGCCGAGCTGGTTAGCTCGCGGTGGTTTGACTACGGAAGCTGCGCCAAAGATTGAGCGGCAGGGAGGCGAGGCCAATGATGACGAGTTGACTGCTGACGAAGGCAACGAGCCAGACAAAGGCGGAGTCCATGAAGCCGTAGGAATGGAGACCGACGCCGAGCATGTTGACGCCGAACCAGCTCCAGCTCGTGACGATGTTGCCAAAAATGGCGAGGGACATCAGTCCGCGCTGTTTCACGAGACCGCCCCAGCGACAGTGCAGAATTACGGCATTCCAAAGTACAATGATGAGGGCGCCATTTTCTTTGGGATCCCAGCCCCAGAAGCGGCCCCATGATTGGTCGGCCCAGATGCCACCGAGCACCGTGCCGATGAGGCTGAAAAGCGTGGCGAAGCAGACGATACCATAGACCATACGGGTGAGGGCCTCAGCGGTTACGGTATCTAGGGACTTAGTAAACAAGCCGCGCACGACATAAATAATCGCGAGGAAACCAGCGAGAAAAGTGGCGGCGTAGCCAGCGGTCACGACCACAACGTGCGTCGCGAGCCAGAAGTTAGAATCGAGCACGGCGCGCATCATTTCGAGGGTATCCCCAGTGAGGGAGAGATGGTGAGCAATCAGCAGGGTGGCGAAACCGATCATGCCCGCAGCCACGGAGCCGATGGCATTGCGGTAGATTTTTTCTAAAATTAGGCACAGGCCGACTGAACCCCAGCCCACAAAGAGGGCCGAAGAGTAAAGATTGGTCACGGGCGGTCGGCCCTCGAGCCACATCCGGGTCAGGATGCCCGCGGTAGTCAAAGTGAAGGCAATGAGTACGAGATAATATGCGCTGCGGCCCAAAGCCTCGGGCCATTTGAGCCAAGAGAAAATGGCGAGGAGGAAGGCGTAGGCGTAAAGCGTCATCGAGCTATAGAAAGGTTCGGCCGCATTGAAGCGCGTCTCGAGGTCGCTTTTTTCTAAGGGAGTCGTGAAGCGCTTGGTTAATTGAGTGCGGTAGAGCTGCACGATTTCATTGAACTGTGCGGGCTGGCCGGACCGCCAGGTATGACCGAGTGTGGCGTACGCCATAACCGTGGGGTTGACGCTGCCGGTGGCAAAAGTTTCGAGCAAAGCTTGGCCGGCGTTGGACCACGCGGTGAGGCTCGGCTCATTATCTGCCGGAGGAATGGCGAGAAGGTAGGCGAAATTTTCCATGATCTCGTAGCGGCGCGCCATTTCGAGCATGGCCTTGAAGGCCGGTTCATCATGCGCTTCCCCTTTCTGTCGAGCGCGCACAGCCGCGACCCCAGCGGGGAGAGCGTTTTGAAAGGTGGTTACTTCCGTGAGGAAGCTAGGACTATCCGGTAATTGTAGGCTGTGCTTGAGGCGTTGATACAACACAACCACCTCGCGCAGATGCGCGATCTGTTTTTGAAAAGGGGTGCGGATCGCTGGCTCAACTGATTCCGCGAGCTGCGCCTGGCGTTCGATTTCCGCGAGCTTGGGCTGGAGCTGATTGAAGGAAAAGCGCGACTTGCTCGATGGAAGAAAGCCGAGGACGGCCATGAATCGTTTGGCACTACTGTCGTACTGAATTTTCGTGTCAGCGGCGCTGAGGCCTACAACATCGAGGACTTCGTTTGATTCGATTTTGAAAACGGGATAAGTGTCGGCTTTATTCGGAGCGAATAAAACATCCGTTAACCACTCGATGGGTGATTGCACAAAAGCTTGGCTGATCTCCGGTGTGCCGACGCGTTGGCGCCCCTGCATGGCCAAGAGTGAAGTGCGGGCAACCGTATCGAGCGGCTTGATGCGCCCATTGACGAGCACAGGGAGGCGGCCGAAACCGGTGAGGTTAAAGGACCCCGCAGGTGGCTCGGGTACGCGCAGGGTTTTAAAGACAAAAGCCGCGCCCAGAAACAGAACGATAAAGGGGAGATATTTTTTCATGATAATTGCACGGAGGCCGCTAATGAAAGGAAGGTGGGAAGAGGTGAATTCGTAATTGAACCGTCATGAACACCGGGGGTGTTCGCTGGATTTAATTCAGGTGGCGGCGCGTTTGCGGGAAAAATTGACGAGGTGGATGCCGAATTGAAGGAGGAGACCGAGGCCCATCATGAGGCAGGCAATGTAGGGCAGAATCCAGTTGGGGTTGCGCACGACTTGCAGAATCGAAGTGCGATCATTGTTTTCGAAGCCAGCCTGATAGTAAGTGAGACCCGCGTAGCGCAGAGGATTGTTCATGTAGATGAGCACTTCTCGATCCTCGCTCTGATTGTCTGTGGTGAGCTGGATGCGGCTCGCAAAGTTTTTGGGAATATCGGTACCGGCATATTTCTCATGCGTGAAATTGAGCAGCTTGACGGTGTGAGTTTGATAATAGCGACGGAGGCGTAGCGTTATCTCCCAGGTATGGCCTTGATAGACTACCGTCTGCGGTTGGCTGAGCGCGGGTGACGCCAACCAAGTGCCCAGCGAGCCTTCCGTGCCGGCGAGCTCCACAAAAGTTGCGGGCAGGTTGCCTTCACTTTCTTTGGCGTTTAAGGGGAGGGGAAGCACGGCAATGCTCGGCCCGATTCCTGCGGTCGCCCGCGCCGCCGGCGTGCCGGGGGCCTGTGCGCGCCGTTGCAAGGAGGCGTTTGGGAAGTAATCTTTGATGGTTACTTTAAACGGCAACTGGGGGTGTTGGATCGTGCCAGTTTCGGCCAGCACCGTCTCTGGGATTGCGACGACTTCATTGTACGATGGATTAGTCAGATCGAGCAGGGCCAATTCATATTGCCGATAGCTTTCTGAGTAATGTTTCGTCTGACCTTCATCGATGCGCATGAGGCTTTCCTCGGCCAGTAACCCCGTTAGCAGCTCGCCCACGAGCAACAAAATCAAACCGGTATGGGTGAGCTGGATTCCTGATTTTCGCCACTCAAGCTTGAAGCGATAAATATGGGCCGCGAGTAGATTGATTAGGAGCAGACCACCGATCAGGTAACCACCCGGAAAGGCGGGGACCGTAATTCCAGTATGCGGAATTTCCTGCATCACGAAAAACGAGTGAAAGTATTTTTGCTGCACGCCCCAAAGACCTAGTTCAACTTGGGCCAGCGTCGCGGCGAAGACCAAGATGATGGACATGATTAGCAGCACCACCGTCAGGCGGATAGAAACAAAGAAATCGCGAATCTGGCGAACGAAGTCGGACATGGCTTAGCGGGGCTTGATGGTGGAGAGGAAATCGCGAAAGGCTGTTTGTTCGCGGGTGACTAAGGCAGCGGGACCGATGAGTTTGAAAAACCAAGTTTGGCCATCATGCGGCACAATTGCTCCCAGCAAAGTGGTGGGAACTCCATTGGCTTGGCCGGTGGCTTCGACGATCGTTATCTTCAGGCCATTCGCCTCAATGTTTTTGAGGGAAGCTTCAAGTTGGGCGGCCTCAATTGGCCCCAGCCCTACTTGGCCACGCCAGCGGTTGACGTTGGCGAAAAGTCCTCCGGTGTCGCCGGGGAAGGCCGTGATGGCTAAATCGCCGACCGCTCCGGCCTCACCGGCAACAGCGTAGCTCCCCTTACGCATTGAACCGAGACTTTTAGCGGTCCAATGAGCCGGGGCAGTCCAAAGCAAAGCCATCCCTTCAGCGGTTGGCACGTTGCCCGTCATCGCGCCCGGTGCGCTGGCTGGAGCTGCTTCGCCCCCGATGGCAGGATGCCCATCAGGGAGGGTGGCGCCGGGGGCCATCTGGGCGGGGGCCGCCGCGGCCATGACTGGCGCAGGGTCTTTCGGTGCCCGATAGGCCATGATTTTTTGATCCCGACAACCAGTGAAAGGAAGAGCCGCAAGGCCCAGCGAAAGGGAAATGAGGTGAAGCTTCATGTTATTAGATACGGTTGAATGCGCTGAACGGGTAAGTGCAACTCGAACTCGATAATCCACCAAGGCCAAGCTAGCAAATGACAAAATATGCGTAGTCGGGTTTTTTTCGTGCCAAATGATGACGTTGGATTACTTAACGGGTATGCAAATTACCCCGCTCGGCGATCAGGCCTTGCTGGTCGAATTAGGTCAGACCATTGACGAATCGACACACCGAAAAGTGCAGTCCGCTTGGCGATCGCTGGCCGCTGAGCCGCTGCCTGGGGTGACGGAGTTGGTGCCCGCTTACACTACGGTTACCGCTTACTATGATCCGGTCCAAGCAGTGCAAGCGGGCGCGCCAGCAGACCAAATCGTGGATTGGCTGAGCGATCGATTACGGGAGCGACTGAAGCATCCACCGAAGACCGCGAAAACCAAAGGTTGTACCGTTGAAATTCCGGTCTGTTATGAAGGCGAGTTTGCGCCAGATCTTGGGATCGTGGCTAAACAGGCTAAACTTACTCCTGCGGAGGTTATCAAACTGCACACCAAGACGGAGTACTTGGTTTACTTGGTCGGCTTCGCACCCGGTTTTCCGTATCTCGGTGGGTTGCCAAAAATATTGGCGACCCCGCGTCATGCTAAGCCGCGGATGGTGGTGCCGGCCGGTTCGGTGGGGATTGGCGGTCAGCAAACGGGAATATATCCCTGCGCGACGCCGGGTGGTTGGAATTTAATCGGGCGCACTCCGCTGGCTTTATTTCGTCCTGCATTTCATCCGCCGACGTTGCTTAGTGCTGGCGATCGGGTGAAGTTTCGCGCCATCACGCGCGAAGAATTTTTTCGTCTGGAGGCCGGCGCATGATCACGGTGCTAAAACCGGGCTTATTGACGACGGTGCAAGATTTGGGCCGGCCCGGCTATCAGCAATATGGGGTGGTTGTCGGTGGCGCCTTAGATGCCTTGGCCGCGCGCACGGCCAATTTGCTCGTTGGCAATGAGGAAAATGCGGCGGTCTTAGAGATGGCGCAGACTGGCCCCACGTTGAGTTTTTCGCGAAGCACATTGGTTGCGTGGTGCGGGGCTGATTTTGATGCGCAAATTAATGGCGAATCTTGTCCGCGTGATCGTCCCGTGCGGGTGGCTGCGGGTGACATTCTCCGCTTCGGCTTGGCGCGCCATGGCCTCAGGGCTTGGCTGGCAATCGCTGGCGGGATCGATGTGCCGTTGGTAATGGGCAGTCGCAGCACTTATCGGCGGGCCGGCCTGGGCGGCTTGGCGGGACGAGCTTTACTCGGCGCTGACCAATTGTCCGGTGGACATCCCTCCGAGTGGTCCCAGCAGGTTTTAGGAAAATTGCTCGCCAGCAACCAACGGGCAACGGCGTGGAGCGTCAGGCCTGATACCATCGGCCGCCCCGCCCGAGTTGGCGTGGTCCGCGCAATGCGTGGGCCCGAGTGGGATTGGTTTACGGAACCAGCGCAGCAGGCGTTCTTTCAAGCAACCTGGGTGGCCACCAAAGAAGCGGATCGGATGGGCGTGCGGCTCAAAGGCCCCGGCTTGGCCCTCGCACAACCGCGCGAAATGATTTCTTCCGCGGTCAATGCGGGGGTCGTGCAGGTACCACCAGCGGGCCAACCCATTGTCTTGCTGCCGAGTCGGCAATCCGTTGGCGGTTATCCGCGCTTAGCGGCCGTTGCCGCCGTAGATCTGCGTCATTTTACACAACTTCGCCCGGGTGATACCATTCGCTTTGAAGAAATTTCCGTCGTGGGCGCGCAAGATTTACTCCTGACGCAAGCCCGCGACCTCACGCGCGTCCGCCTGGGCCTCAGTCGACTGCTGGCTTAATTCAACGTGCGACGTATTGATTTAAATTGTGATCTCGGGGAAGGTGCGGGTCAGGATGTCGTCCTGATGCCGCTGATTACTTCGGCAAATATTGCATGCGGGGCTCACGCCGGTGACGAAGCGACGATGCGCGCCACCATCGCGCTGGCTCAAAAACAGGGCGTCGCCATCGGGGCACACCCGGGTTTTGCCGATCGGGTTAATTTTGGCCGACGTGAAATAACGCTGAGCTTAAATGAAATTCACTCTTTGGTACTGACGCAGACGCAGTTGCTCCAAACGCTAGCGGCGCAAAGTGGCGGCACGGTCCGGCACGTAAAACCACATGGCGCTCTCTATAATTTAGCGGCGCGAGATGGCGCCGTCGCGCAGGCGGTGGCGGCCGCAGTCTGGGCGGCGGATCCTCGCCTGATTTTAGTGGGGCTGGCGCGGAGTCACCTGATTACGGCTGGGCAAGCCGCGGGTTTGCGGGTTGCCCAGGAAGTTTTTGCCGATCGAACTTATCAAGTTGATGGGAAGCTCACCCCGCGGAATGCGCCGGGCGCTTTGCACGAAGTCACTCGTGACGCGGTGGCGCAGGTGAAGCAGATGGTGAGCGTGGGGACTGTCACGGCCGTCGACGGAACCATGGTGCCGATCACCGCTGATACCATTTGTCTGCACGGCGATGGACCGCATGCCGTGGAATTTGCGTTGCAGCTCCGCGCCGCTCTGCACGAGATCCCGATTGAGCTGGCAGCGCTCTCGCATGATTAAATTAATTGGGATTTTGGTTGTCGCAGTCGGTTTCGCCTTGCGCGGTAACACGCTGTTGGTGGTGCTGGCCGCCGGCATCAGCACCGGTTTGGCCGCCGGCATGTCCTTTAACGAGATCATGACCTGGTTTGGGAAATACTTTGTCGAAAATCGTTACGTGACGCTAACCGTTTTGCTCATGCTGCCGGTGGTCGGGTTGCTGGAACGTTATGGTTTGCGCGAACGCGCGGAGACGCTGATCCAGCGGGCGAAAGCGGCTACAGCAGGCCGCGTATTATTATTTTATACGGCGGTGCGGCAAATCTCAGTCGCCTTGGGGGTTAATATTGGCGGACACGCCGCGATGGTCCGTCCTTTAGTGGCCCCGATGGCGGAAGGCGCGGCGCAGGCGCGGCACGGCATTTTATCGGAAAAAACCACGGAAGCGATTCGGGCGCACGCGGCGGCGGCAGAAAATACCGGTAATTTTTTTGGGGAAGATACCGTCTTTGCCGTGGGCGCAGTTTATTTGATTAAAGGGGTTCTCGAGGCGCAAGGGTACCCCGTGAGTGTCTGGGTACTTTCATTTTGGGGAATTCCGACCGCGCTGGTCGCCTTCGGGTTAATGATTTGGCGCACGCGCGTGCTCGATCAGCGGATTGCTCGGGAAAGTAAGCCGCCCTCAACCACGGAGGCGGAGCGATGAAATTGTTAAACCTCGAGTTATTTTACATCATCGCCGGGGGATTCTTGCTGCTGGTGGCGGGGCGCATTGCCTTTGAACCGACGGCAGGGAAACGCGTGGGCTCAGCCTTGTTCTGGGGTTTGTTGGCGGTAATTTTTCTGGCGGGGAAAGCACTGCCGCCAGTGGTGGTTGGTTATATGGTTTTACTGATGGTGATTTTAGCTGCGACCAAACAACTCACGGGAGCGCGACGCTGGGAGGTGACGGCAGAGATGCGCGGGGCCGCAGCGGCGAAATTACAGAATTGGATTTTCTTGCCGGCGTTATTGATTCCGGCCACAGCGGTGGTCGGCACGTTATTTTTGAGCAAGCTGCATGTGGGTGCTTGGTGGTTATTGGACTCCGCAAATCTTACGGTGACCTCCGTGTGCTTGGGGGCGGTCGTGGCGGTCGGGGTGGGGTTGCGTTTGACGCGAGCTCCGTTGCTTACGCCGGTGGTGGAGGGGAGTCGCTTAGTTCAAGCGGTGGGCTGGGCGATTATCTTGCCGCAGTTATTGGCCGCGCTCGGCGGCGTATTTGCGCAAGCCGGCGTTGGTCCCGTGGTGGCAGAATTGGCAGCGCGGGCGCTGCCGACCCAGTATCCGCTGGGCGCGGTGGTGGCTTATTGCGGCGGCATGGCGCTGTTCACCATCTGCATGGGCAATGCCTTTGCGGCGTTTCCGGTGATCACGCTGGGCATCGGCCTGCCGTTTATTGTGCAGCTGCATCACGGCAATCCCGCGATTATGGCAGCGATTGGGATGTTGTCGGGTTATTGTGGCACGCTCCTCACACCCATGGCGGCTAATTTTAATCTCGTGCCGGCCATGCTGCTCGAGCTGAAAGACAAAAATGCCGTGATTAAAGCGCAAGTCCCCCTCGCGCTCGGAATATTGGCGGCGAACATGATCATTATGTATTTTTGTGTTTACCGTTTCTGATTTTTTCCAACCTCCTTTTTTTACCTGCCTCGTGCCGCGTAACCTGCTCTCAGCATGAAAACTATTTTACTCACCGGCTTTGAACCCTTCGGTGGCGAAACTCTTAATCCGTCGGCGGAAATTGCCCGCCAACTCCATGGCACGATGATTGCGGGGCATGTTGTTGTAAGTGCGCTCCTCCCGTGCGTATTTGGCGCGGCGCGGACGGAACTTAAAAAACAAATTCGGACGACTTGCCCCGCATTAATTATTTGCCTCGGCCAAGCGGGTGGGCGCGCCGACATCACGCCCGAGCGCGTGGCGCTCAATCTCGACGACGCGCGGATTCCGGATAACGCGGGGCAGCAGCCGGTTGATGCGTTGATCAATCGCTCGGGCCCAATCGCTTATTGGTCTACGCTGCCAATTAAGGCTATCGTGCAAGCGTTGCTACAACGCGGCTTGCCGGCCAGTGTGTCTCAAACCGCGGGAACCTTTGTCTGTAATCATATTTTCTACAGCTTGATGCACGAACTTCGTGGGCAGAAAAAAATCCGTGGTGGCTTTATCCATGTGCCGTGGTTGCCGGAACAAGCGCCCGCCGGTCAGCCGAGCCTAACGTTGGCGGTGCTAACCTCCGCCATCGCGGTGGCTCTGGAGACCGCGGTCAAAGTTCGCCGCGATGTGCGGCTGCCGGGCGGGGCGACGCATTAGGTCTGCTCAGCTGGGTCGCGTGAGCAGTTGGGGAGGTTGCCTCCCAGCCCGAGCGGTCCTTAATTATTAAAGCGGAAGAGGGCGACGTCGCCGTCTTTGAAGACGTATTCCTTGCCCTCGAGGCGATATTTACCGGCTTCGCGGGCGGCGGCCACGCTGCCCAGGCGCGTGAGGTCTTCGTAGCTGACGATTTCTGCTTTGATGAAACCTTTCTCAAAATCCGTGTGAATGACGCCGGCAGCTTGGGGTGCCTTCCAGCCCTGCTTGATCGTCCAGCAGCGCACTTCTTTTTCGCCGGCGGTGAAGTAGGTCATTAATCCAAGCAGGCCATAAGTGCCTTTGATGAGCGCCGAGACGCCAGAATCATCAACGCCGAGATCCTTCAGAAAGGCTTTAGCTTCTTCGGGGGCCAAATCAATGAGCTCGGCTTCGATGCGCGCACTGATCGGCACGTAAGCGGCGTCGTGGTGGGTCCGCACATATTCGGCCACTTTCTGGACGAATGGGTTTTGTTCGGCGGTCGCCAGATCCGACTCGGCGACATTGCAGGCGAAGAGCACGGGCTTAGCGGTGAGCAGTTGAAACAATTTCATCAACGCCACTTCTTCGGGCGTGGCCACGAGCGTGTTGGCCGTCTTGCCGGAATTGAGGTGAGGCGTAAGTTTTTCGAGGAGGGCTAGCTCAATAATCGCTTCCTTGTCACCTGACTTCGCATTTTTTTGAGTTTTGGTAATGCGCTTCGCGACGGCCTCGAGATCAGAGAGAACGAGTTCAGTTGTAATGACCTCAATATCACGCACCGGATCAACACTGCCCATCGTGTGGATGATATCCGGATCCTCAAAGCAGCGGACGACTTGGAGAATGGCATCGACCTCGCGGATGGTGGCGAGAAATTGATTGCCGAGCCCTTCGCCCTTGCTGGCCCCGGCGACGAGGCCGGCGATGTCCACGAATTCGATGGCGGCGGGCACCACGATATTCGTTTTGGCAATGCTCTTGAGCACGTAAGCGCGCTCATCGGGTACGATCACGACGCCCACGTTGGGATCGATCGTGCAAAACGGATAGTTTGCTGCCTCCGCCTTACGGGAACGGGTGAGAGCGTTGAAGAGAGTGGATTTACCCACATTGGGGAGTCCGACGATGCCTGCTTTTAGCATAAAATAGGTGGGTGTAAGGGTCGAATCAGCGGGGGCACTGGGGGCTTGACAAGAGCAAACTTGTGCCGTGCATTCTCACCCTTTTCCTAACGACACCTGTACTCTTTTAAGCAACCAGACACATCAAATGGCACTCAAAATTCGTCTTTCTCGCGTCGGCACCAAAAACGAACCGCATTATCGCGTGGTCGTAGCTGAAGAGCGTTCCCGTCGCGATGGCGACGCTGTCGAACAGATCGGCTCGTACAATCCACGCGCCAAGGGCAACCCAATGATTATCAAGCTCGACCGCGTTGATTACTGGGTTTCGAAGGGCGCTAAGCCCACGTCGACGATGCACGCGATGATCAAGCGCGCCCGCCGCGCCGTGCCGGCTGCCTAAGTCAGCGATTTTATCGTTCGTAACCTTTAAGGTTCGGCTCGCGCCGAACCTTTTTTATTGGATAATCGCCCCATGCGCATCGACGTACTGACGCTATTTCCACCCATGCTCGACGGATTTTTGTCCGAGAGTATGCTTGGCCGCGCGCAGGAGGCTAAGCTTTTGGAGGTTAAAGTGCATAATCTGCGGGACTGGTCTACCGATAAGCATCACACGACTGATGACCGCCCATTTGGCGGAGGTGCGGGCATGGTTTTAAGGTGCGAACCGGTCTTCGCTGCCATCGAGCAATTACAGACCCCAGGTTGCCGGCGCATTTATTTGACCCCGGATGGCACGCCACTCTCCCCAGCCCTCGCTCTGGAGCTATCCCAGCAGCAGCATTTGATCATGCTGAGCGGCCATTATGAAGGGATTGATCAGCGGATTCGGGAAAAAGTCATCGATCAGGAGATTAGTATCGGGGATTATGTACTTACCAACGGCACACTTGCGGCGGCGGTGGTGATTGATGCTTTGGCCCGTTTTATCCCTGGTGTACTCGGCGAAGAAAAGTCGTTGACGACCGAAAGTTTCACCAGCAAGTTGCTCGACTTTCCTCAATTCACGCGTCCTGCCGTTTATCGCGACATGTCCGTGCCAGAAGTTCTCCTCTCGGGGAATCATGGCGAAATAGAGAAGTGGCGGCACGCGCAGCAATTGAAGAAAACCCAGCAAGTTCGTCCCGATTTACTCACATAACCAGCTATGAATCCTATTATCCAAGAAATCACCGCCGCTCAGGTGAAACATAAAGTTGCGCCGTTTAAAGTCGGCGACGGTGTCCGCGTGCACACCAAAGTCCGCGAGGGAGATAAGGAGCGCGTACAGATTTTCACCGGTGTGGTCATTGCCCACAAAGGCAGCGGTATCCACGAGACCTTCACGGTCCGCCGCATCAGCTACGGCGAGGGCGTCGAGCGCGTGTTCCCTGTTAACTCACCAAACCTCGAGAAGATCGAGGTAGAGAAAGACTCCAAGCCCGGCAAGGCCCGGCTTTATTACCTGCGTGATCGCACCGGTAAGGCGGCTATGGCCGTTAAGGAAAAGCGCTATGACCCAACGGCCAAAGCCGCGGCTAAAGCCGCCGCCAAAGCCTAAGCTAACGTCCTTAGTTTATTGTTAGCGTCGGGCGGGATCATTGATCCCGCCTTTTTCTTTGGTTCATTTGAAGCGCTCGCTTGAGCGTCAATCGCCGTTGCCGTTGCCGTTCTCGGCATCGGTTGTTCGCGCCGGGTCCTATTTATGCCAATAATTGAGCTTTGCAGGCTGGGGTATCCCACCGTAATTCAAGTTCACCCCTGCGTCTTTTAAAATCATGAAACTTTCGACTGAGATTCTTTCCCAAGCCTCTGCTCAAGCTCGTGGCCTCGCTATCGATGCCATTCATAAGTGTTCCTCGGGACACCTTGGTCTACCACTGGGGTGTGCTGAAATCGGTGCCGTGCTCTACGGCCATGCTTTGGTGCATAATCCTGATGAACCCCGTTGGCTGAACCGCGATCGCTTTGTGCTCTCGGCTGGGCACGGTTCGATGTTTCTCTACACGTGGCTGCACCTGAGCGGCTACGATCTATCCCTCGAGGAATTAAAAAACTTCCGCGTTCTCCATAGCAAAACGCCGGGTCATCCGGAATTTCACGAGACGCCTGGCGTCGAGGCGACTACCGGCCCGCTGGGTCAAGGCATCGGCAATGCCGTTGGCCTCGCGCTGTCTGGCCAGATGGCCGCCGCGCATTTTAATACACCCACCCAGAAGATTTTTGATCATCACATTCTGTGTTTGGCGGGGGACGGCTGCATGCAGGAAGGGGTCGCGATGGAGGCGTGCGCTTTCGCTGGTCACCAAGGGCTCGATAATTTGATTCTGATTTACGATTCTAATGACGTCACCCTCGACGCGATGGCGGATAAGTCGCAGAGCGAAAACACTGCCGCCCGGTTTAAGGCGATTGGCTGGGATGTGCAGACGCTGCCCAATGGCCACGATCTCAGCGCGATTCTCAAAGCAATTACTAAAGCCAAAAAAGCTAAGAGCGGCCAACCGCAGTTGATTATTGCGAAGACCGTGATTGGGCAGGGTATTCCGGAAGTAGCGGGGACCTCAAAGGGTCACGGCGAGGGTGGGGCGAAATTTGCGGCGGCGGCGCGGCAGGGACTCGGCTTGCCAGCAGATCAGCATTTTTATGTGAGTGACGCCGTGCAGGTTTATTTTGCTGAGCATAAAAAACGGCTCAAGCGCGGTTATAATAAGTGGAAAAAACTTTACGCAGCTTGGCGCACGGCAGAGCCAGCTAAATCAGCTCTGCTCGAGCAGGCCGGCGCGACGCCGAGCGCAGCGCACTTGCTGACCAAGATGCCGCTGTTTCCCGTCGACGCTAAACTCGCCACTCGCGCCGCGGGCAGCAATGTATTGCAGCCACTGGCCGCTGAGTTACCCCTCCTGATTTCCGGCAGCGCGGATCTCCACGGCTCGACGTTGAATTATATCTCGGCTGATAAAGACTTTGATCGCACCAATCGCCTTGGGCGCAATTTGCGTTATGGTATTCGTGAACACGGCATGGCGGCGATTTGCAACGGGGTAGCTTATGATGGGATTTTCCGGCCCTCCTGTGCGACGTTCTTGGTTTTTGCTGATTACTCCCGTCCGGCGATGCGGATTGCGGCACTCGCCAAATTGCCGGTGATTTATATCTACACGCACGATTCCATTGGTGTGGGTGAAGATGGTCCTACTCATCAACCGGTGGAGACCGTTTCGGGTTTACGGGTTATCCCCAATCTCGATGTCATTCGCCCAGCTGATCCCGAGGAAACGGCCGGAGCCTTCGCTGCCGCGTTGGAACGCACATCCGGCCCGACCCTTTTGTCGCTCACGCGTCAGGCCGTGCCGATGCTGAATGATTGTTCCCCGCACGAACGGCGATCCGGCGTGTTAAAAGGCGGCTATATTTTGATTCAGGAAACCGCTCCGTTAACGCATATTTTGCTCGCGAGCGGTAGTGAGGTTCAATGGGCCGTTGCCGCAGCCAAGACTCTGGGTGCCGGCACTCGCGTGGTCTCGATGCCGTCATTTATGCGCTTTGATCAGCAACCCGCTGCTTATCGCGAAGCAATCTTGCCCGCAGCTTGTCGTAAACGCGTCGCGATCGAGGCCGGCGTCACGGCGCTGTGGCATAAATACGTCGGACTGGACGGCCACGTCATTGGCATCGATCGCTTCGGTCTCAGCGCCCCGGGCAATATTGCCATGAAAGAGCTCGGGATCACGACTGAGGCGGTCGTAGCAGCTGCGCGGGCTTTGTAAGCGTCTTCCGAGCGAGATCGCTCAATTACTCGTAATCAAAGTAGGTCTACTATGAGAACGCTTGATTGAGTGTTTATTGGGTTTTTCCTTCGCCAACTCAGTTTAAATTTAATCTGCGATGCCGACAACTTGGCGCCCAGATTTTGCAAAAGACTCCTTGCGAAAATCATTAGGAGGCTAACTGTCTGTTGCCGTACTTATGCCTTATTTGCTCATCAAAGATCTTCCGCGCTACGACTGTCTGTTAAAGGCAGCCAAAGAGTTTCCTGATCTTGATCCTTCTGCCGCTGAGGCATTTCTGCATCTTCTTCGAACGGGCGATGAGGTCTTTTCAGTCACAGATCGCAGCATGGTTGAGCACCATATTTCCCAAGGTCGTTTTGGGGTATTAATGTTGTTGTGGCGCAGCGCACAATCACGCCCCTTGGATTTGTTGGGCGGGGTTGATGCGAGCTTGCGGACGCCCGCAGAATTAGCCGACGCGGCGGGGGTAACTCGTGCGACGATGACCGGTCTCGTGGATACGCTGGAGCGAGATGGTTTTGTTAAGCGGGAACCCGACCCTAATGATCGTCGGATGATTTCAGTGCGCCTGACGAGCGGTGGGGAGCGATTTTTGCAAGATTTTTTACCCGGACATTTCAAAACTATCACGGCGCTGATGAGTCCGCTGAGTGAGAGTGAGCGTAAAACGCTGGTTGGCTTGCTCGGTAAAATCCAGCAGCAGGCGGCGGTCTTGGGCTTAGCCAAGCCGGTGTCGGCGCTGGTGCCCGTGGGCTAATTCAATTTCTAAAATTAATTCTGATATTTTTATTTATGTTTAAAAAATTCCTCATCGCCTTCGGCGGTTTCATCTTAGTGGTGGCGACGCTTGGTGCCGTCAAAGTTGCTCAGATTAAAAAATTATCGTCGACCCCGCGGCTCGCGCCGGTCAGCGCGGTCACGACGAGCACCGCCGTTGCAGTTACATGGTACCCACTGCTTCAGGCCATTGGCTCCTTGGCGCCAGTGGAAGGCGTCACGGTCAGTGCCGATGCAGATGGGACGATTGTTAAAATTGGCGCCGAGAGTGGCACGCTCGTCGCCGCAGGGGCTTTGTTGGTGGAGCTTGATACGAGCGTCGAGTCGGCGCAGTTGAATGCCATACAGGCACGGGGTGAACTGGCGCGGATTAATATGGCGCGGGCCCAGGATCTCCTCGGGAGCAAGGCGATGGCGCAGTCTGAATATGATGCCATTGCGGCGGCTTATAAACAATCGCTTGCCGATGTGGCAGCACTGCAGGCGCTCATCGATAAGAAGCATGTCCGCGCCCCTTTTGCCGGTCGGGTCGGCATTCGCTTAGTCAATGTTGGCCAATACGTCGCCAAGGGCCGCGCCTTGATGCCGCTCCAAAAACTTAATCCGATTTTTGTTAATTTCAGTGTGCCGCAGCGGGAGTTACCCAATTTGATCATCGGACAAAAAACGGTGGTCAGCGTCGACGCTTTCCCCGGGGTCAATTTTCCTGGAGCAATTTCTGCGATCAATTCCGAGGTTGATGCCGCGACGCGCAATTTAGGGGTGCAAGCAACGCTGGCCAATCCCGCTGAGGTGCTCCGCGCCGGTATGTTTGCTCAGGTGTTTATTGAATTACCCGTGCCCTCCGCCAAAATTGTCTTACCGGCCACCGCCATCGCCTACGCCTCCTACGGCAATTCGGTCTTTATTGTCGAAAAAATGAAAAACAAAGAGGGGGCTGAGTACCTCGGCGTACGCCAGCAAATCGTCAAACTTGGCGTCACGCGGGGCGATCTTATCGCCATTGAGGAAGGGGTTAAGGCGGGTGAAGTGGTCGTCACCACCGGAGTTTTCAAACTGCGCAACGGAGCCGCCGTCCAAATTAATAATACGGTCCGTCCCTCCGATAGCGCTACGCCCAAACCATCAAATACCTGAATGCAGGGCTGAGGCAACGTGATCGCTCGATCACGCGTCGCTTCAGTACCAGCGAGTTTACATTTTTGTTCGTCCTATGAAATTTTCCTTTACCGACCTGTTCATTCGCAAACCCGTCATCGCGCTGGTGGTTAACTTGGTCATTCTGATCGTCGGTTTGGTCTCCTACACTAAGCTCAATACCCGCCAGTATCCTCGCAGCGACAGCGCGGTCGTTAATGTGACCACGATTTATTTCGGGGCCAGCGCGGACACGGTTCGCGGCTACATTACCACTCAACTGGAGCGCAGCATTTCGAGTGCCGATGGGATCGATTACATCGAGTCGACTAGCACAGCCGGCATTAGCACGATTAAGGTTTATCTCCGGCTGAACTACGACACCAACGCCGCGCTGGCGCAGATTAGCTCAAAAATTGATCAGGTGCGCAACGAGTTGCCGCCCGGTTCGGAGACGCCGACGATCAACGTGGAGACGGCGGATAGCCAATTTGCTTCTGCTTACCTGAGTTTCTACTCCGACACACTCGATCAGAATCAAATCACCGACTATTTGAACCGCATGGTGCAGCCAAGGCTCTCCGCGGTTAAAGGTATTCAACGAGCGGATGTCTTAGGGGGGCGCGTATTCGCGATGCGGATTTGGTTGAAGCCCGAGGAACTCGCGGCGCGTGGTCTCAGTCCCTCTGATATCCGCGCCGCCCTGCAAGCGAACAACGCCCTGGCGGCCGTCGGGGCGACCAAGGGTTCGATGATTAGCGTCAGCTTGGTCGCCAATACTGATTTGAAGAATGTGGAAGAATTTAAGCAGTTGGTCGTCGCCCAGCGCAACGGCTCGATTATCCGGCTGAGGGATATCGCGGAGATCGTCTTGGGCGCGGAAGATTACAACACCGAGGTAAAATTCGGCGGCCAAACGGCTACTTTTATGGGCCTCTGGGTTTTGCCGACGGACAGCACCGTAGAGGTGATCGCGCGCGCGCGGGCTATTATGCCGGAGATCGAGCGAGCCCTGCCGGCAGGGTTACACTTCAAACTCGCGTATGATGGGACGAAATACATCAGCGACGCGCTCACCGAGATTCTCCGCACGTTAATTGAAACGCTGCTCATTGTGATGGTGGTGATTTTCCTGTTTATGGGTTCGTTGCGTTCGGTGCTCATTCCGATCGTCGCGATGCCGCTTTCGCTGGTGGGTGCGCTCGCGCTCATGATGGCTTTTGGTTTTACGATCAACTTGCTTACCCTCCTCGCGGTGGTCTTGGCCGTCGGGATCGTGGTGGATGATGCGATCGTGGTGGTGGAAAATATTGAGCGCCATATCCGGGAGGGCCAAACACCCGTGGAGGCGGCCATTTTGGGCGCACGGGAATTGGTGGGGCCGGTTATTTCAATGACGATTACCTTGGCCGCCGTTTATGCCCCGATTGCTTTTCAGGGTGGGCTAACGGGCGCGTTGTTCCGTGAGTTTGCGATGACGCTGGCTGGGGCGGTGGCG
The DNA here is from genome assembly GCA_903906135.1 of uncultured Verrucomicrobiota bacterium. Taxonomy (GTDB): domain Bacteria; phylum Verrucomicrobiota; class Verrucomicrobiia; order Opitutales; family Opitutaceae; genus Lacunisphaera. The sequence continues at coordinate 17,511 of CAIVJE010000114.1, forward strand.
GTTTCCGGCTTTGTGGCACTCACGCTTTCGCCCATGATGAGTGCTTATTTACTTAAGGATCATGATCACGAGGATCAAGGACTCAGCGGGCGCATTAATCGTGGTTTCGATCGCGTCCGGGATCGTTATGAAAAAATTATCGGAGCCAGCCTCGGCTGGGTGCCGGTAACGATTACGGGGGCGGCGCTGCTGACGCTCCTGATGGTCCCTTTCTTTATGTTCGCGCAGCGCGAACTCGCGCCCAAAGAAGACCAAGGGGTCGTCTTTAGTATTTTACAGCCGGCGCCAACGGCGACGATAGATCAAAATTCCCTCTTCGCGGCAGAGGTGCAGAAGATGTATGCGGCGGTGCCTGAATACGAAAACTCGTTTCAAGTGACCGGAGCCAATTTTGGCTTCGCTGGTCTCATTTTGAAACCGTGGTCCCAGCGCCAGCGTACGGCCGTGCAAATTCAAGAGTCGTTGCAAGCGCCGGCCGCCACCATCGCTGGGGTCCAACTTATCGTTACGACCCCCGAACCGCTACCCGCGGGTGGGCAATTCCCCATTGAATTGGTGATTCGCTCCACGGACGGACATCGGGAAATGCTCGAGTACGCGCAGCAACTCGTCCTGTACGCCAACACCGAGGCAAATGCGGCCGGTGGGGCGCCTACTTTCTATTTTGCGGACAGCGATTTGAAATTCGATTTGCCCCAAGTCGAGATTGATATCGATAAAGACAAAGTTGCTTCCATGAGCCTCAACCTCAGCGACGTCGCTCGGGATTTGGGCTCATTGCTTGGGGGCGGCTACGTCAACCGCTTCGTCAATGATGGGCGCAGCTACCGCGTGATTCCCCAAGTCGAGCGGAGTCAGCGCCTCAACGCGGATCAACTCTTGAATTACAATGTGCGGGGACCGGCGGGCCAGCTGATTCCTTTGTCCACGATTGCGACCTTAAAACACACGGTGCAGCCGCGAACCTTGAATCGTTTCCAACAGCTTAACTCCGTGAAGATTACTGGCGTGGGGCCAAGTATCGATAATGCCTTAAAAAAATTAGAAGCCAAGGCGGCGGAGATTTTGCCCCCAGGTTACTCGATCGATTACGGTGGGCAGTCGCGCCAGCTACGCGTCGAGGGTGGGGCACTCTGGAAGGCCGCCGTGTTGTCGTTGGTGCTCATCTTTCTCGTCTTGGCGGCGCAATTTAACAGCTTTCGCGATCCGTTTATCATTCTGCTCGGCTCCGTGCCGCTCGCGCTGGTTGGGGCCATGGTGCCGATCTTTCTCTTGAAGACATCACTCAATATTTATTCGCAGATTGGGCTGATTACCCTCGTCGGCTTGATTGCTAAAAATGGTATCCTCATCGTAGAATTTGCTAATACACTGCAAGCGCAGGGGATCACCAAGCGTGTGGCTATTCGACGGGCGGCGGCCACCCGACTGCGTCCCGTGCTCATGACCTCGGCGGCCACGGTGTTTGGCCATCTCATGCTGATCTTTGTCACGGGCCCAGGGGCAGCCGCCCGCAATAGCATTGGCTGGGTGCTGGTCGTCGGCATGGCCGTCGGGACCATCTTTACTCTCTATGTCGTGCCAGCTTTCTACATGCTGATCGCGCGTGAACAGAATTCTACGCCCACGACTGGCGCGGCGCCTTCGTCAGGGCAACCCGTGCTCGCCAAGTGACCGACAAGCATCTTTTATCCCTCCTCGCTTTATGAAATTGGCTTCATTCTCATCCCTCTCGCTTTTCCTCACATTGACGCTCACGAGCGTTCCGCTGGTCGCCCAGCTTAATGACGGTAAGTCTGATCCGGGATTTTCTGTGCCCGCTGCGCTTGACTTGCCGTACGCGCTGGCTTTTGCGCTCGATAATAATTTTTCGATCCGACAGGCCAAAGAACGTATCCGGCAACAAGACGGCGTTGTTTTAGAAGTTCGCAGCACCCAGATACCGACGCTGGCCGCGGGTGCGGGCTATCAGCGCAATGCGGAGATTATGGGACCCACGGGTGAAGATCGCTACTGGTCATTTAACATCATCGCGAAACAGACTTTATACTCTGGGGGCAATAATACCGCCCTCGTGCGCGGTCAGCAGCTGAATCTAGATGCGGCGGTGCTTACCTTGCAGGCGGTGATCAACGATGCTCTGCTCGAGGTTCGCACCCGCTTCTACACTGTTCTGGTTAATCGGGAGCGGATCAAAGTGCAGGAGCAAAATACCGAGTTGCTGAAGCGGCAGTTGCAGGACGTAAAAAATCGTTATGAAGCCGGCACTGTTTCAAATTTTGAAGTATTGCGTTCTGAGGTGGCCCTCGCGAATGCACTAACTCCGCTGATCACGGCGCGCAACGACTACCGGTTGGCGATTGAGGAACTACGTCGCACCTTAGGCTTCACCACGATTGCAGATAACAATCTGACCAGAATACCCGAATTTGTCGGCACTTTAGATTTTGCCCCCACGAGCTTCGACTTGCGCACGGCGCTGGCGGCCGCGCGGGAGCAACGGCCCGATCTCCTCCGTTTGAAGAAATTAGCCCAAGCAGCCGAGGAGGGGATTATTGCTCGCCGAGCTGGCTATCTGCCCAATCTGGCGCTTTTTGGCGCCTACGACTGGCGGAAGGCGGCCGGCTCGAATAATCTTCCCGGCGATCGTGATGGATGGACCGTGGGACTTTCCTCGGCGTGGAATGTTTTTGATGGCCGGGCGACTGCTGGGCGCGTTGCCCAAGCCCGCTCGCTGCTCGCTCAGGCTAATCTTTTTGTCGAGGAGGCTCAATTATCCGTCGATGTCGATGTTCGTCGGGCTATTTCGACTTTCCAGCAGGCTAACGAACTCGCGGAAGCCTCCAAAAAAGTTGTTGAGCAAGCCACGGAGGCGCTGCGCCTCGCCAATGCTCGCTACAATGCTGGCACCGCCACGCAACTTGATGTGCTCACTTCACAGGTTGATCTGACCACCGCTCGACTCAATCAGGTGCAGGCTTATTATAGCTATAATGTGGCTGTTGCGACGACCCGCAAAGCGATGGGACTGGCTGACGAGATGCGCCCCACCGGCGAATTGAGCGATCCGGCTAAATAACCGCGCCGCGCTTTGCGGCATTATTTTATCAGCTCAGACTTCATGCCAATTGCTGGGCAATTTTCATACCTGCCCCCAAATTCATTTCAGCCCAGCTGAGTAGGTTGTCTTGTATGAAATTTCCCCGTCCCCTCTTAGTTGCAATGGGAATGGTCGCGTTGGTTGGCGCGCTACTCGCAACGCTGGCTTTCCTGCCGGGGGTGCAGCGGTGGGCTCTCCTGCGTGCCGCGGCGCGGCAGCCGAGTTGGCAACTCGAAGTGGCGGACGTGTCTATCGGTTGGCAGAAGATTAGCATTCGCGGCGTGGCGCTACAGCACGCTGGGCTGAATATAAAGTTTGATAAACTCATGGCCGCTTAGTCGCTGCGCCAGCTTCTGTGGTCTCGTCGCCTCGAAGTTCATCAGCTGACGGTGGCGGGTTTGTTGGTTGATGGGCGCCAGCCTGCGGCGCGCTTGGCCTCAGTTGCGGCGGTGGCCGCACCGCTGGGGGCGGCTGGTTTGCTGGCCCAATGGCGTCTTCCCGTAGAATTTACCTTAGATGATGTCCTGCTTGAGGGGCGGGTCTTATTGCCGGGCGCCGCCGTGGTTGCTGACCTTAAGCTCACGGGCGGCCAATTTGCGCCAGGTCGAGCAGGAGCGTTGCAGTTGAAGGCTATCTTAAAAAATGCGGCGCCCAACGCTCAGGTCAGCATTTTGCACGCGCAAATTGATCTGCAAGCGACCCAGGGTCCGGGGAATTATTTTACGCAGATTAGCGTAACGGCGTTAGTCAATGCGTTGGGGAAAAACATTACTGAACAAAGCCAACTCAAGCTTTCGGTCGATTTAGACCAATCTCCTGCCGGGGAGAAATATTCCTTGCACGCCGATACTTTGGTGGGCGGTGTTTCGGAAAATATTTTAACCCTAGCCGCTAGCTTGCCTCTAGGGGCGCAAGAATACGCTGGGCAATGGTCGCTCAAGGGTCGGACCGCTCAAGTCGAGCCCTTCTACTTTGGCGGTTTATTGCCCGATTTTAAGGCTAACGGCGATGGGCGGTTTGTTTTTAACCCGGTCCGTGCGGCGCTGAGCCTCCAGGGGAAATTGCAAGTAGATGTTAATCGACTCGAAGTGCTCAATTCGAGCTGGCGTGACTTGGGGGCAGTGTCGCTCGTGACGCAATTTGATATCACGGGGGCGGGGAGCATGATCCGTTTGAACCAGCTTGATGTTCGGCTCAATGGCGCGCAGCCCATCCTCGAGTTGCAGGCGAAGCGGGCCGCTCAATTAAATCTTAAAGAGCAGCGTCTGCAGGTTGGGCCCGCCGATTCTGGTGACACGCTTGATTTAAATATTATTGGTCTGCCGATTGTGTGGCTCAGTCCCTTGGTCCCTCAGCTCAAACTCACCGGGGGGCTCATGACGGGTCGACTCACCGCCGTCGTGGAGCAGCAGCGCTTGCACTTGCGCGTGGTGGAGCCGTTGCGTTTCGCGGCGCTGTCGATCACGCACAGCGGTCAGCCATGGCTAGAGCGAGCCGAGGTTAGCTTGCAGGCCGAAGCGAAGCTCACCGCCCAAGAATTAGCCGTGCAGATCAGCGAATTAATGGTGCATACCGCCGCGGGTGATCACCTGAAGGCTCAGGCCACGGTGACGCTCCCTGTCACGCCGGATCCCTCCATTACAGTTAAAGCCAACTACACCGGTGAATGGCCGCAGTTGCTGGCCCCTTGGTTACCGGTGGGCCGCATCCGCTCAACCGGACAGATTGAGGCCACAAAAATTGGTGAGAAATTATCGATCCGCCAACTCGACTTTGCTTTAACGCGTGAGACGGGTGCGCTGCTCGGTCGGGCGATTGTTTTGCAGCCATTTACCGTGGATCTTGCGGCCAGTCGGGCGTGGATTGACCAAACTCCACCTATGGTCGCGAGCAACCGCGGTCAGGGAGATTTAATGCGGCTAACCTGGGGTGCCATCCCTTTGGATAATTTGCCAATTAACTTTGGCGGCGGAAAGCCCAGCGGAGTAGTGGCGGCGGGGGAATTTTTACTGGTGAACGAAGGCGAGCAGCTGACCCTCCGCGCAGCAGTTCCGTTAAATTTGCGCCAGCTCGTATGGGCGCAAAGTGGCCGCCGGCTGGTCGATGGCTTACAGCTCACCGCCCAACCGTCGGTTGAATTCACCGGAGCTAAAAATTTTAAACTGCGGACCGGTGATGTCCTCATTCAGAATTCAGCCGGGGAAAATATTTTTTCTGGTCAAGGTCAGTTGTCGCAGAGCACTGACACTGACCTGCGGGGATCGTTGACGCTAGCGGTGGATCTACCGGCTTTATTGGCGCAACCCTTCTGGGGGGCGGCACCGTTGCTGACGGCTGGTCGGGTCAGTGGTGAAATCCGGGTCGCGGGCAGCGGGCTCAAACAAGTTGAGGCACGTTTGACCAGTAATGGACTCGTAGCCGCGACCGGGAGCGACGCACTGCCGGTCGCTAATTTAAGTTTCCGGATGATCGTGCAACCGAGCGGCCAAATCTCGGTGCAGGCTCCGTTGTTATTAGACCGCGCCGGCCGGCGTTCAGATTTGAATTTAAATCTCGAGCTCCAGCCGCGACTTGGCGGGTACACGGTCGCGGGCCGCGTGAATGGCGCTCAATTAGATTATGCCGATGCCCGCGCGGTGTGGGCCATTGCCAGGGTTGCCACCGCACCGCTTCTGGCCACGGGTGCTCCTGCGGTGGCGGTGGAGCCAAACCTTGCTGACATCATGCCAGCTTGGGCACGCTACGATGGACGGGTTATCTTGGATGTGAAGGCCGTGACGGGTGGAGCCGACTGGGCGATGACCGGCTTGACGGGCGAGGTTAGCCTAGAGCCTGCGCGTTTAGTACTCAGAAAATTGAGTGCGACCATGGTCGAGAAAAGTAACTTCGCGGCGCAGGGAGAGATTAAATTTATCGGAGGCCCCAAGCCCTATGCGCTCCAGGCCACTTTTTCGTTGGCGGCTTTTGATGCGGGTAAATTTTTTCAGGCACTGACCCCGGCAAAAGCACCAATGGTCGAAGGTTTGTTCACGGTGCAGGGCCATTTTTTGGGGGATGGCCTGACGATGCTGGAACTGATGGCGCGCACCCGCGGCACCTTTGAGCTATCAAGCCCGCGGGGCGTTTTTCGTGGCCTCCAGCGGGCGAGTAATAAACTCTCGCTGAGCTCCAAAGCGGTTGAATTAGGCTCTTCGGTCTTCGGGTCAATTTTTGGATCACAGAAAATAACCCAAGCAGCAGAAAAGGTTGTCGGTACGGCCTATTTTATTGATCAGCTCGCGCAGAGTTTAGGTGAATTAAATTTCGAGCAACTCCAGGTGCAACTGGTGCGGGCTGAGAATTTGAATTTGGAGCTTAAGAATTTTACGTTGCGCACTCCCGATTTCCATTTCTCGGGTCAGGGCACGGTTAGTTATAAGGACGGGCAATCATGGCTAGAACAGCCGCTCAGCCTCACGCTAACGATGGCTGGGCGGGGGAAAATTGAACAAGCTTTGGGCAAACTTAAATTGCTCGATGGCCGTCGCGACGAACTCGATTATGCGACGCTGCGCGACCCACTGACCATTACGGGTTCCTTGGCGAAGCCCGATTCCGCGGCATTTTTTACCCGCCTCGCGGCGAGCAAATTCACGGATTTATTTACCCCGGATCCTTAAAACGGAGAAAGCCGAGCTGGCTGATGGTTCACGATAGTCGTGTATCCCAGACTTTTTGAGATAAATTCACGCGCATGATCGGCCAATAAACGCGGTGGGTTGAAACTTTACGTTACCGCGGGACCGGCTATTTTTTCTGAATAGCAGGGGCTGACTTGGCGCTACCGCTGGGCCGGCTTCCGCGAGGAATTTCCTTTTATGAATACTCATAATCCGGGCGATATCCGTAATTTTGCCATCGTGGGGCAGGCGACTTGCGGCAAAACTATGTTAGCTGAGGCGATGCTGATGTGTAGTGGGACGATTCATCGTTTCGGGAGCATTGCAGCTGGTTCTACGCTATCTGATTATCATGTAGGTGAGCAGCAAAGGCACATCTCGATTCACGGTACGCCCCTTAATTGTGAATGGCAGGGGCGGCGCTTTAATTTTATCGATACGCCGGGTTACTTGGATTTTAGCAGTGAAGCCATTAACGCCCTCAAAGTAGCGGATTGCGCCCTGATCGTGATCAATGCGACTCAGGGTATCGGCGTCGGGACCGAATTGATGTGGAATTATGCTTCGGCGTATGGTCTTCCTAAAATTATAGTCATCAACGGACTTGATAAAGAGACGGTAAATTTTGATCGGCTCGTGACAGATATTCGCACGCACTTTGGCTCAGCAATATTTCCGCTACAAGTACCGCTCGATGCCGGCATTGGCTTTCATCAAGTTTTGGATGTCTTGCGGAGTGAGGTGGTGAGTTACGCGCTCGATCGTTCAGGTAAATATACGGAGCAACCCGCGACGGGTCTTTGGCAGGAACGCGTGCGCGAGTTGCATCAGGAACTTATTGAGCACGTAGCTGAAAGTGATGATAAATTACTCGAACAATTTTTCTCTGATGGCGGCTTGTCGGAGGCTTTGTTGCGAACCGGTATTCACCCCGCGGTGCAGAATCAGTTGTTCGTCCCCCTGCTGTGCACGGCCGGTGAAGCTAATATTGGGGTCGCGCGCTTGATGGATTTCATTGCTAAATATGGTTCTTCACCGGCTGACCGGCAGACGATAGGCGCGACCCTCTGTGAGACGAATGCGCCGTGTCTGGTGCCCCTCGACGGCCTGGAGCCAGTGGCTTATGTTTTCAAAACGCTCACCGATCCACTCAGTGGTGATTTATCATTCTTCCGCGTTTATTCGGGTGAAATTCATGCGGGCATGGAACTGTATAACAGCGAGCGGCGCATGACGGAACGTATTGGGCAACTGTATCGTTTGAACGGCAAGCTACGCACGCCAGTGGAAGCACTCCGCGCCGGCGATATGGGCGCGACGGTGAAATTAAAAGATACCCATACGGGCAATACGCTTTGTCTAGCGCGGCACGCGATCGCCTTGCCTACGGTAAATTATCCTACCCCCTACACGCGGGCTGCGCTTCAGCTTAATGCCCCAGGCGATGAGGAGAAGTTGGCCGCGGGCTTGAGTGCCTTACACGAAGAGGATCCCGCGTTTAGCTATCACACCGATGCGGAGATCCATCAATTTATCATCGCGGCACAGGGTGAGCTGCATCTGGAGGTCCTGTTTGAGCGATTAAAGCGTCGGTATAAGGTCGATGTAACCTTAGCCTCACCCAAAATTCGGTATCGCGAGACCATTCGGGGGGATGCCGAGGCGCGTTACCGGCATAAGAAGCAATCAGGGGGCGCCGGCCAATTTGCGGAGGTCTGGCTACGGATCGAACCAGGTCCGCGCGATAGTGGCATTGTTTTCACGCAGTCCTTAGCGGGGCAGGATGTTGATCGGGTTTTTGTCCCCTCCGTAGAAAAAGGGGTGCGTACCCTAGCGCAGGAGGGGATTCACGCTGGCTTTCCCGTCACTGATCTGAAAATTAATTTCTTTGGTGGCAAGATGCACTCGGTTGATTCGAAGGATATTGCCTTTCAAATTGCGGGATATTTCGCGTTTAGAGAGGCTTTTCAAAAGGCACGGCCTTGTTTGCTTGAGCCCATTCACGAATTAGAGATTAGGGTACCGGAGGAATTTGTTGGTCGGGTCGTGGGGGATCTTTCCAGTCGTCATGGCAAAATCCTCGGCATGGATATCGCTGGTCGCTTGCAACTGATTCGCGCCCAGGTGCCAGCCGCGTCCCTCTATCATTATGGCACTGTTTTGCGTTCGTTGACTGGTGGTCGCGGGATTCATAATGAAAAATTCAGTCACTACGAAGAACTTGCCGCCGACCAAAGTAAAAAATTAGTCGCTGAGTACCAAGCTGCTCGTGCCGCCGGCACGGCTGGTCATCATCATGAGCATTGAGGCTGCTGGCCGGTGCGAAGAGTCAGGTAAGCGACCGGATCGCGATTATTAATCAAGGCCGCATCAAGTAGCGGGAAGCACGAGCGAGGTTTAGCATAAACCGCGGACACCCTTTTCGCAGATTTTATCGGTCAGGCCAATTTACGCAGCGTTACCGTGATCGGTCGCCATGGGACGACGGCGCGGTGCGCCTTGCTGACGGACTGGAATTAACGGCCAGTTCAGCTGAGCTCCCCGCCGCGATCCAGTCGGCCTTGGTTTCTATCCGGCCACAAAAAATCCATATCTCAAAACGCCCGGTTGATGTTGAAAATATTTCCCAGATCCGTGTTCAGGAAGAAATTCTCCAAGGGGCGACCGAGCAACTTTGGTTGATTACCAATCAGGGCGCTCGGCTCCCTGCGCTGGTGGCCAATGAAAGCGCGATGAACGAAGCCTATCATGAGGCGAACGAGTTTACGGCAGCTTCCATCTCGATGATTTGGTAATTAGCCAATCGGCGTACCCCCGCATTGAGTTGCGAGACTGCTTGTGGTTGGCCGGCGCTTGTGGCAGCCTGCTGCTAATGATTTCGGCGGTGCATTTTAAAAATTTTAAAGCGCTGCGCTCGACGGCGGTTCGCTTGGAGCCCTTCAATCTTTTGATCGGCCCCAGTGGCAGCGGCAAGACGAGCTTGATTGAGGCGCTGCTGCGACTCCGGCAGCTCGCGGGTCAAGCGGCGGCCCACGGCCCGGCGAGTACATTAACATTTTTAAACGGTCCGCAGATTGAGTTTCATTTTCACCCCCCGTTTCAAAATGTGCGCGTAACCCTCGGCTGTCAGGCCGATGAACTTAGCTGCCATCAGCTGCGTGTGGATCATCTCCCGGGACTCGTGGGGGCAGGGCAGTGGGCCGAGTTGCGTACCCAACTGCAAGGGATTCGGGCTTACTTGCTAGATCATCAGGCGATGGGCGCGCCGGTGCTGCGCTCGGCGGGGGGGGGCGAATTGGCCGCTAACGCCAGCAATCTCGCGGCCGTTTTGGCGCAGCGAGCCCAGCAAGCTCCCGTCGCTTTCGCTCATTTGGTGGCGGATTTTTGCCGGATCATGCCGGAGTTTTCTGGACTCAGTTTTCGTGGGGTGGGTGAGGGGCACGTTGAGCTGAGGGCAGCGCTGCGCGATAGTCCCGAGCACCTCACTTGTGAAAATTTATCCCAAGGGACTCTTTACCTGCTCGCCATCTTGACCCTCGCGCACGATCCCCAGCCGCCGACTTTGTTGTGTCTCGAAGAAGCGGATCGCGGCGTGCATCCTCGCCTGCTGCGCGAAGTTCGGGACGCCCTGTATCGACTGAGCTATCCGGTGGCAACGGAGACGACTCGGCCGGTGGTGCAGGTGATCGCCACCACGCATTCACCTTATTTACTGGATCTATTCCGGGATCATCCCTCCGAAATCGTCTTGGCTCACAAACAAGGGAACGCCGCGACCTTTGAGCGCTTAACCGAACGCCCCGACATTCTTGAATTAATGCGCGAGACTAATTTGGGTGACTTATGGTACAGCGGGATTTTGGGCGGCATCCCAGGCGATTAAGGTATGCGAGCTCCCGAAGCTATGAAGCTCGCGCTCCTCAGTGAATCGCTGGCCGATGAGGCTGCCCTCAGCGTTTTAGTGGGTTATGTCCTCGGCGCCCCATTCACTCGAGTGCAACCCACCTTGCGGGCCCGCGGCTGGCCGTCGGTGGAACAGGTGCTCCCCGCAATTTTGCGTCATCTGCATTTTAATACGGAGGCCGATGGCTTGATTGTCGTCGTCGATTCCGATGATTCGGTGGTGCATACGCCCCAGCACGAGGCGCCCGCTTATCATCACCCCGGCTGTCGCATCTGCCGCTTGCGTACGGTTTTTCGGCGGACTTTAAAAAATCTTCCCCTCAATCCAGCTCACCCGACTCCCGCCAATACCGCTCATCCGCACGTCCGGCGCGAGCGGGTATTGCGCGCCGTGGGCTTAGCGGTTCCGGCCATGGAAGCTTGGTATTTGTGTGGACGCGACACGTCGATCACGGAGGCGGCGTGGACGGAGGGCCAAGCGGCTGGTCGCGTGCCGTACACCCGCAGCGAATTAAAATGGCGGGTCTATGGCACCGAGCGCCCTACTTTACCTCATGAGATCAAACGCGCGGTCCAGGAAGTTACCCGGCATCAGGGGGATGTTCGCCGACTGGAGCATGATTTTCCTCAAGGCTTCGGTTCGCTCGCTCGCGACCTGCGGAGGTGGCGTGCGGAGTCAGGGCGCTGAAGGGCTCGCGCCAAAGGATGGGCTTGCCCACGACGGCCTCGCTTGCAGAGTTTTAGTTCGTACACTCTGCATGAAATCTCCCCGCATTTCTTTGGCTGCGCTGATCGGGGCGCAAGCGCAAGTCACTTTCAATGACTGTGCGGCCAAATTTATGCTCATTGCCCTCGCCCAGCAATTGGCGCGGCAGGCGGGCACTGATCCCAAGTCGCTGATCGCGTTGATCGCGGCTTTGCTGATTTCTCCCTACATTCTTTTGGGCCCGTTCTGCGGCTGGTTGGCTGATCGTTTCTCTAAGCGCACTGTCATTAATGGAGCACTTGTGCTGCAAGTCGTCGCCATGGGTCTAGTCGTCGGTGCGCTCTGGCTTAAATTATTCTGGATCGTGCTGGCGGCTTATTTCCTCTTGTCGGTACAAACGGCGATTCTGGCGCCCGCCAAGCGCGGCATTTTACTCGAATACGTCGGGCCTGAGAAGCTGTCCCGCTATGTCGGCTACATGGAGATGAGCGCCGTGACGGCGGTCTTGGTGGGCTCCTTTGCGGGGGGCTGGCTATTTTCCTACTGGTTGAATCTTGGAGGCGACCCGTGGCGAGCGGCGCTGTTGGTGAGTGTGGTGCTCTGGTTCCTCGCTGGGGTCGCGTGGGCGATTTTTCAATTCGCTCAACCGACACCTGCGCAAACGAAGACCCCTTTTGCTTGGAACTTGTTTATTCAACATTTTCAACTGGCAGCCGAGGTGCGGGGTGATCGGCCGTTATGGCGGGCGACGATGGGTATTTGTTTCTTCTATGGTATCGGCGGATTTATTTCAGTGCTGCTGCCGCAGGTGGCTTTTGAAATGACGGCCGGCGGGGCGCGCACGGGGGCCATATCAAGTGGGATGCTGCTGATGTTAGGGGTGGGCACGTTGGCCGGAAATTTATTTGCCGGACTTTTTTCCCGGCGCGGCATTGAGCTCGGCCTTGCTCCGCTCGGCGGTAGTTTGCTCGCGGGGGCTTTGCTTGGCTTAGGCTTGACGACGCCTGGCACCGGGCAATTTAGCGCATTGCTCATCCTGGCTGGTTTTTCGACTGGGCTCTTTTTGGTGCCACTTTATGCGTTTATTCAAAATCACGCGGGGCAGCATCGTCGCGGGCGGATTTTAGCGGGGGTTAGTTTGCTCGATAGCGTGGCAGGTCTAGGGGCGAGTGGACTTTACTGGCTAGTGGCGAGCGATGCGATGCTCGGGTGGGGCGCGACCGCCCAATTTTTTGCACTGACGGGGTGCACGTTGTTGATGGTGGCTTACGGACTGTGGCATTTGCCGCACGAAACGGTGTGCACGGTGATGCGATTGATTGGCCCACTATTCTATACAGTTAAAACGAAGGGCCGCGGGCATGTGCCGGTCGGTGGTGCTCTGGTGATCTGCAATCATCTTTCCTATGTCGACGCGGTGGTGCTGCAAATCGCGTCGCCGCGCCCACTCCGTTTTGTCGCCTTTGCCGGTTTTTCTAAAAACCCAGCTTTGCGTTTTCTTTTTAGGGCGTCGGGGGTTATTCCCGTTAACGCGAATAAGCCCATGAAGGGGATTCGACTCGCGGCGGAGGCGGCCAGGCGCGGCGAATTAGTCTGTGTCTTTCCGGAGGGGGCTATTTCCCGCACTGGCCAGCTGATGAAAATCACCCGAGGCTTTGAACGCATCGCGGAATTGGCGCAGGTTACAGTGGTGCCCGCGGTCATTGATGGGCTGTGGGGTTCGATTTATTCTTTCGCGGGCAATCGCTACCTGTGGAAATCACCCCGGCTATTACCCACTTCGGTTTGCGTTATTTTTGGTCAGCCGCTTTTGCCCGCCCAGATTGATCGCGCACATGCGCGCAAAGCACTCCTTGATTTAGCCGAAGCCGCGTTCCAGGAACGCCCGGTGCTTCGGCGTCATTTGGCCCGAGAGGTGGTGCGTTCACTGGCCAAGCGCCCGCGCCACTTAGAGGTGATTGATCGAACCGCTGAACGCCGCACGATGACGGCTGGTCAATTGCTCGCGGTGGCCGCGGCGCTGTCGCGTCATATCGCCCGCCATATACCCGAGCAGCGGGTGGGCATTGTGCTGCCACCTGGGCTGGGCGCGCATATCGCTAATCTCGCCGTGGCGTGCGCCAATAAAACGCCCGTTAATTTGAATTTTACGGCGGGTCGATCCGCGATCGAGTCCAGTCTGCGTATTGGAGAAATTAAAACGGTGATCACCGCCGATGCCCTGCGGGTGCGCATCCCCGATTTTCCTTTCCCCGCGCATACGCTGGATCTCAAAACTGAATTGGGTGCCATGGGCGGGAGACGCGCGATTTTCCCGTGGCTGGTCGCGGCTTGGCTGCTGCCCAATCAGTGGTTTGCCGATTTGCTGGGACTCCCGCGCGAAGGTGATCGGGCCGAGGCGGCCTTGCTTTTTACCAGTGGTAGTTCCGGTGAACCGAAAGGGGTGATTTTAACCCATCGTAATATTCTAGCGAATTGCGCGCAGATTTCTTCGCTCTCGATTCTTCCCGATACGGCAATTTTGCTGGGTTGCTTACCGATTTTTCACTCGATGGGCTTCACGGTTACTTTGTGGTATCCGCTGCTCCGTGGGTGTCGCGTGGTTACACTGCCTAGTCCGCTCGATACGCGTAAAATTGCGGAGTCAATCCAACAAGAAAAAGCGACCGTCTTGCTGGGGGCGCCAACTTTTATTCGCCCGTTGCTGAGAAAAGCGACCAAGGAGGAACTCCAGTCCCTGGATTTAGTGGTCACCGGCGCGGAAAAATTACCGCTCGACCTTTACGAGGGATTTTTAGCGGCCTTCGGCATTGAGATTTTGCAAGGGTATGGTCTCACCGAAACTACGCCCGCTTCTAATATCAACCAGCATCATCCCCCCGTCACAACGGTGCATGCGCATCCCCAAATCGGAAAAAAGGTGGGTGCCGTTGGTCGTTTGATGCCGGGCATGACCGCGAGAATTGTCGATCCCGACACCGGCGCGGAATTGCCCTTGGGCGAGACGGGGATGGTCTGGATGCGCGGCGCTAATATTTTTCCAGGCTATTTGAAGGATGGAGAAAAAACTGCCGCCGCTTTTAAGGACGGGTGGTTTATCACGGGCGATCTCGGCCGCTTTGACGAAGATGGTTTTTTATTTATCGAGGGTCGGCTTTCTCGGCTTTCAAAAATTGGTGGCGAAATGGTGCCACACGGAATGGTGGAGCAACAAATTATTGAGGCCTTTGGCTGGATAGAAACCGATGGACCGACGGCCATCGTGGTCGGAGTCCCTGATGTTTCGAAAGGAGAGGCGATTGTTTTAATCACCACTCGCGAGGTTACGATCGATCAGCTGCGGACTAAATTATTGTCCGCGGGTCTGCCCAGCCTGTGGATCCCGCGACAAATTCGTCGGGTGGATAAAATCCCCATCCTCGGCACGGGTAAGACCGATTTAAAGGGTTGTCGGGCGCTTGCGCTCGTAGGATCTAAGCTGACCGCCGATTAAGCGCGCCGGCTTCTGCTCTTTACGGGTAGGGCGCGGCTATCCCCATGCTTGCACGTTCGCTGCCAACTCTGGTAAATCATTAACCATGTCTGCTCCGCATTCCGTCGCTACCCGCCAACTGAAGCGTCGCCTGGGCGCCCGCGTTGATCTTTCAGCTGCGGGCTGTTGGGCCGCTTCGTTTGACAGTAGTAAAATATCATTTCTCCCCGTTGCCGTCATTAGCCCTCGGGTAGAAGCGGACATCGGCATCGTGCTGGTTTTGGCGAACAAGTATCACGTTCCCGTTACGGTGCGCGGTCGCGGGACAACCTTGATGGGCTCCGCTGCTCCCGTGCGGGGCGGCTGGGTGCTGGATATGTTGAAATTAAATAAAGTGGTGATCGACGCTGATGCTGGCATGGCCCAGGTCGGGGCGGGCGCGACTACCGCTAACGTGCAGCGCGCCGCGGCCGCTCACGGCTGGTTTTATCCCCCGGATCCATCGTCGAAGGAGTATTGCACCATCGGGGGGAATATTGCCTGTAATGCGGGGGGAATGCATGGGGGCAAGTATGGGGTTACTCGAGATTTTGTTATCGCCCTCCGTGGTTTTCTGCCGACGGGGGAATTTGTGCAGTGGGGCACTGCGACCAAAAAATTTGCCGCCGGATTTAATTTGCGTGACCTCTGGATCGGGAGTGAAGGCTTGCTGGGGGTCGTAACCGGAGCGGTGTTGAAGCTTATTCCACAGCCGGCTGCGCGCTGGACGCTATTGACCGCTTTCACGGATGAAGTAGCCGCATTAAAAGCCGCTCGCGTGTTATTTCGTGCGCGGGTGCAGCCGGCAATTTGCGAGTTCCTGGATCGTGAAAGCGTTTTGTGTGCCGAGCGAGCCACCGGGCAAACGGTTTTTCCGGGGCAAGCGGGCCGCCCCGTCATTCTCCTCGAGCTCGCGGGAACCGTGAGTGAGGTCAAAGATCTACAGCGAGAGGTGTTGGCGTGGGCGCGCACGCAGGCGCTCGCTTACCGAGCAGCGAGGAGTCGCACCGAAGTGGAAGCGCTCTGGGCTGTCCGCCGTAAATGCTCTGGGGCGATGTTCGAGTTAGGTGACGCCAAACTTAACGAAGATATCGTAATCCCCATGCGCAACTACGAGAAATTCGCAAAATTCCTCGCCCGCTTGAAACGTGATTCCCAATTACCGATCCCTACTTTTGGGCATGTCGCGGATGGCAATCTCCACGTCAATATCATGTATCACCGTGCCCATCCGCAAGAGACCAAGGCGGCGGAGGCCGCGGTGCAAAAATTGATGGAAACGGTCGTGGCAATGGGCGGCGCAATTTCTGGTGAGCATGGCATTGGTCTCGCGAAGACTCCCTTCCTGCGCTTGCAGCACAACCCGGCGCAGATAAAGGCGATGCTTGCCGTGAAAAAGGCTCTCGACCCACGCAATATTTGTAATCCCGGCAAAATGTTCGAGGTCGTACGCATCTGGAAATTTCCCAAATTGGCTATCCAGCTGCCTTGGGATCATAAATGATCGAGGGGGGGGGGGCGCATCCCGCTGCCGGCGATTCGCCAAAGTAAGTCCGTGGCATTAAGTCAACTGTCACTTCATGTGGGGCGGCGGTAATTTTTTAGCGTTTTACCATTGCCGAGCGCAGGACCGCTCCCTCTAGTTTGCCCTTTAATTTTGAAAGCTATTTCTCCCGCCTATTGTTCTCTGCGCCCCATGCAATTTGCCCATTCCGGTTGGTGCTTCGTGGGCTAAACGTCATCCTTATTTCTCCTGAAAATTCGCCCTCACGGGCGGGAAAATATTCCACGATTCAATGTATCTTAAGGCACTAAAACTCCACGGTTTTAAAAGTTTTGCTGACAACACGACGCTCAGTTTTGAGCCCGGCGTGACGGCGATCGTTGGGCCCAATGGCTGCGGCAAAAGCAATATCGCTGATGCCATCCGCTGGGTCTTAGGCGAGCAAAGCGCTAAGGCCCTCCGCGGTGGCAAAATGCAGGATGTTATTTTCGAGGGTGCGGATACGCGCAAAGCCGCCCAATTCTCCGAGGTCGCCTTAGTCATGACGGACTGCGAAAAGCAGCTCGGCTCTGATTTTCATGAAATCGAGATCATGCGCCGGGTGTCCCGCGATGGTACGGGGGAATATTTCTTTAACGGCCAGCCCTGTCGGTTGAAGGATATCAATAAATTGTTCATGGATACCGGGGTGGGCCGGACCAGTTATTCGATTATGGCGCAGGGTCAGATCGATCAGATTCTCTCATCAAAACCAGAGGAACGGCGGGTCGTGTTTGAGGAAGCGGCGGGGATTACCAAATATAAGAGCCAACGCCGTGAGGCGATGAACAAGCTCGCGCTGACGGAGCAAAATTTGGCGCGGGTCTCCGATGTGATCAATGAGGTCGCTCGCCAAATTGGCTCCCTAAAACGGCAAGCGGCCAAGGCCATGCGTTTTAAGCGCGTCAGCTTCCGCTTGCGCCACTTGGCGCTGGCTCACAGCAGTCACCAATTTAATCAATTCAGTACAGCGCTCACGGAGCTGGAGAGTCGGGTGGCCGCCATGCGTGGTGATGCCGATACCCGCCGCACATCACTCGAAGAACGCACGCGCTCGCTCGACGATAAAAAATTGGCGCGCAGTTCACTTAATCAGCGGGTCCAAGATGCTCAACAGGCGGTGTTCGATCTTCGCTCCCAGAAAGAACAGGCGGAAAATGCCGCCGGTTTAGCGCAGGTAAAGCGCACGGGTCTGACGGAACGCATTGCTTCTAGTCAGGATGATTTAGCGGAACTCGAGATGCAACTCCGGGAGCTCGCATCGCAGGTCGATACGGGGGCGCAAGATAAGCAAATGCAGCTCACGATGCTCGGTAGTTCCGATGCCGTGTTTCAGGATCGCAATCGTGAGTTGGCCATCTTCGAAGGCGAGTTGACCAAGGCCGAGCAGCAGCTCAATGCCGAAAAATTTAACCTTTTACAGGTCGAAAGCGCGGTCGCTCGCCATCGCACCGAAAGCTCCGGGCTCGAGGTGGATGCGCGGACGAGTCAGAATAAATTTGATCAACTCTCGACTGAGCTCGAACAGCTGCGGGCGGCCGTGGTGCTGGCGGTCGACACCCTCGCGCAAGTACGGGCCCGGGTAGAGGAAGCACGCGCCGAACAGAGTCGGAGCAGTAATGAGGCTCAAGCAGCCCAAGCCAGCCTTCAGGCCGCCACCCAAGACTTTCGCGAAGGCCAACGTAAACTTCAGGAGATCGACCGCAATTTAGCGCAGAAAACTGCCCGCTTGAAATTGCTGCAACAGCTGCAGGAAAAGTGGGAAGGTTTCGGTGAAGGGGCCAAGGCGTTGCTGCAAGGGCGTTTTGTGGCCGAACTCGGTGAACAGAAATTTACCCCCATCACCTCGGGACTCGAAGTGCGGGGCGAATATGCCAAAGCGCTGGAAGCCCTCCTTGGTTCTTCCGTGGAGGCGATTGCGGTGGCCGATCTGGCTACCGCCCAAAAAATTCTTACCCGGCTTGAGGGCGATCAAATTGGCAGTGTCTGTTTGCAAATTGCCGCACAAGGCGCGGGTAGTAGCGCTGCGGGCGTGAGCTTACCGGCCGGTCTGCGGCCGGCCACCGACGCCATCGCTAATCTCGAGCCCACCCATCCGGCCGCGGGTGTACTTTCCGCCTGCTATTTGGCCGATGACCTCAATGCCTTTCTTGATTTCTGGAAAGCTAATCCCTCCTTTAGTTTTCTGATGGTCGCGACGGCTAAGGGTGATCTGGTGGATCGTCGCGGGCTCATTTTTGGCGGCTATCATAAGAAGCCGGCTAATAGCATTGTGCAGCGCGAGGTTGACCTCCGCGAAACCGGCAAGGCAGTCGTCACGGAATCCAAAGCCCATGATGCCCAGCGGGCTCTCATTGAGCAGCTCAATACGGCGTTGGTTGAGGCAGAGGCTCTGCTCGAGCAGAAACGCAAGGATGTGCTCGTTGCTTCGCAGATTGCCGCCTCGATCACGACGGAAGAGAAAAATGCCCAACGGGCCCAAGCTGACGCGGCCCAACGGCTCGCTCGCTTGGAAAGCGAGCTAACCAATCACCAACGTGATCATGACGAAGCGCTGAGCCGTCTCGCCAAAGCCCAGGTATTACTGGCCGCAGCAGAGGCGAACGTCACGGCGCAGAAAGAAAAAATTACCGCGACGGAATCCGGCATTACCGAGAAGCGCACCGCGCGTGATGAGAAGAAAGAAATTTTAGCTGCCGCCCGCTTGGAACTAGCCGAGCGTCGGCAAAAGGTGGAGGTCCTTGATCGTGGCTTGAGTGAAATGGGCCGCCGCCGGTCCCAATTGGATGAGCTCTTAGTGCAACGGCAAATTGAGCTGGAGACCTGGACTGAGCAGGTAGCTCAGTTGGAACAAGAGACTGCCCTCCAACAAGGACGCGCGGGCGAAGTGGTCACAACTCTCGCGGTCGCTCAAACAAATGTGGAGCAAGTCCGCGGGGAACTTTCGACGGTTGAGCAAGAAATTGCGGCCGTCGAACAGGGCATGACCTCAATTCGCAGTGAAGCGGAGACCTCCCAGTCAGAATTATCTAAACATGAAGTAAAAGTGGCCGAGACCCGGGCGCGGGTCCAATTCCTGACGGAGGAAGTTACTCGTGAGTTCCAGACGGAGGTGGCTGGTCAGGACTGGAAGCAGCTCCTGTGGCACGCTGATGATGAGCCTGAAGGGCTCAAGGCACTCGATCTCGATGAAGAAGAAGAGTCGGCCCACCCGAGTGAAGAGGTGACCGCTGATCAGGCCACGGCGCCTAAACGCCGTAAGAAGAAAGAGAATAAGGGCGAGGCCACGGAAGCTGATTTAGCTGCGTTTGATCAACACAACTGGGAGGAGGTCAAGGCGGAGGTTGACGCGCTACGCCAACGGATAGGGAGCATGGGTGCAGTTAATTTGGTGGCGATTGAGGAATATGCTGAGCTCAAGCAGCGTTATGAATTTCTCAAAACTCAGAGTGATGACTTAGCGAGCGCTAAGGCTCAGCTGTTGAAGGCCATTGACGACATTAACCAGACGTCGCTGGAGCAATTTAAGGTCACCTTTGATCAAATCCGGAAAAATTTCGCACATACTTTTCAGATTTTGTTCGGCGGTGGGCGCGCGGAGATTGAATTGGTGACGGCGGAAGATCCGCTGGAAAGCGGTATTGAAATTGTCGCGCAGCCCCCCGGCACTAAGCTCAAGGGCATCACGCTGCTATCGGGCGGCCAAAAGACGCTGACGGCAGTGGCTCTCCTGTTCGCGCTCTACATGGTGAAGCCTTCACCTTTCTGTTTACTCGACGAGTTAGATGCGCCGCTCGACGAATCAAATATTCACCGATTCACGAATTTGCTGAAGCAGTTCGTGAAAGAGTCGCAATTTATCATTATCACCCACAACAAGAGCACCATTGCGGCAGCCGATGCGATCTACGGGGTGACAATGCAAGAGCGGGGCGTATCGAGGACGCTTTCAATGAAATTTGACCAATCGAGGGGCGACGCTGAGGTCTTGCCGGTGACCATCGCTGACGCCGTGCGGAGTGCCGCGCCCAGTGCGCCGGTGCAGTCTTAAGTGCTGTGACGGGGCACCCATAGGGTGCCCCAGCTCATGTTAGGTAATTAAATCGGGGGGCACGTTGCTGAGGGCATCTTCCATGGTGGTGAGCCCCATTTTGACTTTCAGCATCGAATCTTGGTGAAGCGTCTTCATGCCATGTTTCATGCAGACACGTTTGAGATCGGCGACCTCGACTTCCTTGTTAATGGCTTCGACGATGGCCTCGCAGTTAACCATGAGTTCGTGAATGCCGACGCGGCCCTTGTAACCGTTACCGCCACAAATATGGCAGCCTCCCGGAGCCGCTTTATAAATCTCAAAGGGACCCGCTTCGTCGAGTGCTTTGGTGAGCAGGGTGAGTTCGCGACCTTCTGGAACATACTTAACTTTACAATTTTTGCAGACACGGCGGAGCAGGCGCTGGGCGCAAACGGCGACCAGGGCAGCTGAGATGTTAAAGGGTTCGATGCCCATTTCGCCCATCCGTGCAACCGTCGAAGGCGCATCATTGGTGTGCAGGGTGGAGACGAGTAAGTGACCGGTCAGCGCAGCTTCGCAGGCGATCTGCGCGGTTTCTTTATCGCGAATTTCACCGACCAAGATGATGTCAGGATCCATCCGAAGGTAACAACGCAGCGCGCGCTCAAAGGTTAAGCCGATCTGGCGGTTCATCTGCATCTGATTGATGCCCGCGAGGGTGTACTCGATGGGATCTTCGGCGGTCTGGATGTTTACATCGGGCGTATTTACTTCGCCGAGCGCCGAATAAAGGGTCATGGATTTACCCGAACCGGTCGGGCCGCAGTGTAAAATCATGCCGTAAGGCTGCCGGACGCACTCGCGATACTTGGCCAGATTTTCCTCCGAAAACCCGAGGGCGGTGAGCGGCAAAGTAGATTTTTGCTTATCCAGAATACGCATGACCACTTTCTCGCCGTGATTCATGGGGCCAGTCGCGACGCGTAGATCGATATCGATATTTTTTTTCGTAAATTTTTTGAAAATAATGCGGCCGTCCTGGGGGAGGCGGCGCTCCGAAATATCCAAATTACACATGATCTTCAAGCGCGCGACCATCGCAAAGGAGACCTGTTTCGGCAGGCGCATTTTCTCAATACACATGCCGTCAATGCGGTACCGGACCAACAAATCCTTCTCCATTGGTTCAACGTGAATATCTGACGCGCCGGAGACGTAAGCATCCTCGATGATGCGGTTAGTGAGTTGAATGATGGGGGCGGAATCCTCGCTTTCGAGGTCCGCGGCCTTGATCTCACCAGTGCCGCCTTCGGTGTAAGCGCCGGCGATCAGATCCTTGACCTCATCGATATCTACTTCCGTGGCATCAGATTTTTTTGAGGCCGTGGAGTCTTTAAAATATTTCTTGAGCAGGACGTCGAGTAAGCTGGCCGGTATGACGCTGACTTCATCGATACTGAGCTCGGTTGCCATCGAGAACGCCTCCCGCTTGGCGTAGTCCAGCGGGTTGGTCATTAAGACTGAACAGGAGTTGGTTCCTGTTTTCTTGTAGGGGAAAATGCTCTCGCGCCGGATGATGGCATCACCAGTAATTTCGACGAGTTTCGCATCGATTTCGACCTCGTCTGGTTTGGTCACCAAGGGTAGTTCCGTGAACTTGGCGATAAATTTTGCCATGTCCTCGGGGGTCAGTTGGAACTTCGGATCCAACATACGCTGGATGAGAGTCGAGGAGTATTCCGCCACCTCGCTAAGCACGGCGAGGTCTTTGTCTGTGAATTGGCCATCAGTGCCGGCGGCCGGCTCCTTATTGAGGACTTGGATGGCGCCGATGATGATGTTCGTCTTGAGCGGGACCGTGAGCATCGAGTTGACCTCGAAGTCGACGTTCAAGTTTTTCAGACTCACGTCAGCAGATCCCTTGCTATTAAAAAATAGCGGTTTGCCCGTCGTGATAACCTTGCCGACGTTGCCAGTGCCCGCCGGTAATTTAAGGGTGAGTAGCTTTTTAGCCGTATCCCGGAACTGCACTTCCTGGCCCGTATCACTACCCCAGAGGGTGGGCGAATAGTACACATGCTTGAAGGCGATTTCACCATTCTCGACGAGATAGAGCGTCATGGACTGCGCTTGGAGGGACTCCACTACCTTGCTCGCGGTGAGCTCGATGACCGTGTTAACGTCCTCGCGGCTAGGGGCCGGTTTGGAAATAACCTTGATGAGAAGAGACCGCCGGAGCGTGCCGGTGAGAATGCTAGCGGTTGACATGAGTGGTGGAGGGCGAACTGGGAAAAAGTAGGGCTGATAAATATTCGCTGCCCATTAAAAACGCTCTTGCTTGTATGAGCGTTTTTTTGCGTGGTCGAGGGAGAATTTACCGATGCTACACTGGCTCAAAGAAAAATGGGAAAAATTGAAGCGGCCCAAAACGCTCACCACGCGGGCGGTGGCGGGGGCCCGGGGCGAGCACGCGGCGGCAGATTTTTTAAAAAGCCGGCACGGTTTTGCGGTGTTGGTCCAAAATTGGCGGAACCCGCGTGATTTGCGTGATGAAATTGATCTGGTTTGTCGTGACGGGGAGGTGCTGGTGTTCGTCGAGGTAAAAGCCCGGGCGGTCGGAGCGCTCGTTACGGGTTATTATGCGGTGGATGAGCGCAAGAAACGTGCGCTGCGGCGCTCGGTGCACGCTTATCTTGCGGCGCTCTCGACGCCGCCACGGACTTTTCGCTTCGATGTGGTGGAGGTCACTCTTAGTGGCCGTTTACCTCCGCAGGTGATGCACTACGCTAATGCCCCTCTTTTTCCGGCTGGTTATCATGTTGCCCGGCAGAGCAGTTCGTTGGGCGAAGGCGCGCTTTAGGCAGGCTGTCATACTGGGGTTGCGCCGCGGGAAAAACCTTGCGGGTAACTCGCATCAGAATGACCTTGCGGACGCATGGCGGAAGAATCACGGCATCCTTTTTTGCATGGTCTCAGTAAGCACCGCGGCTCGCCGCCTACCGTTATAGTTATTTTTGGGGCATCGGGGGATTTAACTGCGCGAAAATTAATTCCGGCTATTTACAATCTTGCCCATGATGGGCTGTTGCCGGCGGACTTTTATTTGATCGGGATTGGGCGAAAGCCGATTTCCGATGAGGAATTTCAGCAGATCGCGGTTGAGGCGATTAAGGAGTTTTCGCGCCGTGAGTTGAACGCTGAAGTTTGGGCCCGCCTCGCGCAACGCACGTTCTATCTGAGCGGCGGCTATGATGAACCAGCCGCCTATGATCGGCTGGCGCAGCGCATTGTGGCGCTGGAACATGAGGTCGGTCAGCCCCTGCAGTCCTTGTTCTATATCTCCACGCCGCCATCAGTTTTTTCGCCAATCTTAAAAAACCTAGGAGCGAGTGGGTTGGCGGCGCGCTACGCGCAGCGAGCGCAGCAGACGAAGGTGATCATTGAGAAACCTTTTGGCCGTGATCTCACCAGTGCGCAGGCGCTCAATCAGGAGCTGACGACGGTATTCACCGAGGCCCAGGTCTTCCGGATCGACCATTACCTCGGAAAGGAAACCGTGCAGGATCTGCTCGTGCAGCGCTTCGCGAATTCGATTTTTGAGCCGCTCTGGAATCACCATTATATTGAATCAGTGCAGATCACCGTCGCCGAAGAGGTGGGGGTCGGTTCCCGTGCTGGCTATTATGAGCAGAGCGGATGTTTGCGCGATATGATCCAGAATCACACCCTGCAACTCCTCGCTTTGATGGCGATGGAGCCTCCGGTCTCTTTTGATCCCGAATCGATTCGCGACGAAAAAGTAAAATTGCTCGCGGCCATTCAGCCGCTGCAACTCGGCGGCGACGCCCCAGACGTAGCCCGCGCTCAATATGCGGCGGGCATGATTGCCGGCGAGGCCGTGCCGGGCTATCTTGCCGAGCCAGCCGTTCAGGCTAACTCGGCCACCGAAACTTACGCGGCCCTGCGGTTAAGTATTAATAACGCTCGCTGGCAGGGCGTGCCATTTTATTTACGCTCAGGCAAGCGATTGGCTCGGCGAGTTAGCGAAATCTCTATTCGTTTCAAACGCGCCCCAGGAAATATTTTCGCCGAGTCGGAGCGCTTCCACCTCGCGCCCAACACCCTCTCTTTTCAAATTCAACCGGATGAGGGATTAAGTCTCATCCTAAATGCTAAGGTCCCGGGTTTGGAGACCCGGACGCAGCCGGTGAAGATGAATTTTCGCTACGCCACTACTTTTGGCTCCAACACCCCGGAGGCTTATGAACGCCTCGTGCTCGATGCTATGATTGGTGATGGGACCCTCTTCATCCGGGGTGATGAAACTGAACGCTCGTGGCAATTGATTGCTCCGCTGCTCGATTATTGGGCGAAGCAGGGCCGCGCAGGACTCGAGACTTATCCGGCCGGATCATGGGGCCCAGCGAACGCCGCCGCCTTGCTGAAGGCTAACGGCCATACCTGGAGAGAGCCGTGAGCGCAGGGAAGCATGCAACCTCTTCGCTAAGTAAGTCGGCTTTGCTCGAGGCGGCCCTACGGCCACCGGATTTTTTTTGTTCCCTCAACCTCGCTCCTCCTTATTTTATATCTGACCATGCCTGCCTGCTTTAATGCCTTGCCGGGGATGGAGGTTCCCGTTGGGGCCATCGCGCGGGGGTTTGATCAGCTCTGGGCTGAGCCTAATGTCAGTGCGCAAAAGGCGCTGCAGCTCAATCTGGTGCTGCATTTGGGCATCGCCACTAAGCCCACTGATGCCGTTGAGCAGTTCGCCGTCGCCCAACGATTGGCGCAGCGTTATCCGTGTCGGGTTGTCGTGTTATGTCCGATTGAATCGGCCGAAAGTCCGCTCAAGATTAGGGCTAAAATTTACGGCGAATGTTTTTTTGGAAAATCCAAAGACGATACGCGCTGCGTCGAATTTGTCGCCCTGAGTTACCCGCCTGCCGCCAAAGCTTATTTGCAGGATCAAGTGTCCGTGTGTCTCTCGACTGACCTGCCCCTTTATTATTGGGCTCATCGATTTACTTCCAGCAAACGGATGAGTGATTACCAATATTTACTCACGCGGGCGCAGCGGGTGATGTTCGACAGCGCCATCGTTTCGCCCGACGCGCTGAGCTTTGCCTGGCCAAATATTTCGGCCGTCCGTGACCTCGCCTACACCCGTACGCTGGCGCTGCGCCAGAATCTCGGGCAATATCTTAGCCGATACGCCCCAGAACTGATAATCACAGGATTGCGACAAGTCACCATTCGGCATCGGGGGTCGCTTTCCGCCGAGGCCAATTGTTTGCTGAATTGGGTTAAGAAAGGGCTCGGGCGTTCTGGGGCGAGTGAAAATGCTGAGCTTATTTTCACCGTGCAGCCGTTAGCGAGTGCCGGTGGTCTTTCCCTCGAGTTTAGGTATGCCACTTCCGATAAAATGTTCCGCTGGACGGCTGATTTGGATAAAAACTGGGCTGAATTCACGAGTGATCTTGGCACAGGTAGATCCACCCAGATCGTCGGCGCGCACTTGTTATCCCCCGAGTTGGCACTGAGTGAAGCCATGTTTTGCTAATCGGTGCTTACCGCCCGTCCGGTGCGATGAGGGTGATCGCCTTCTGGCCAGCCGCAAAGGCGGCGGCATTCACCGGCTGCCACGTTGGCCGATCTTTCAAGAGATGGCGCATGGTCTCAAGAATCGCTAGGGGTGGAAGCAATTCGGTCACGGCCTGCAGAGCTCCGAGCGCTACCATATTTTTCACTAAGGGGCTCCCGAGTTCACGCGCGAGTTGGGTGAAGGGCACGGCGAAGATCCGGCGATTAGCTGGCAGATCCCGGGGTGCGGGTATAACAGTGCAATCGTATAAAATAATTCCGCCGGTGACTACCGTGGGCGCAAATTTAGCGAGGCTCGGGCTGTTGAAGGCGATGAGTATATCTGGTTCAGGTGCGGCGGGATTTAAGACTTCATCCGCGGCAAGGTGGACATCCGCATAGGAAGTCCCGCCGCGGCTTTCCGGTCCGTAGCTGGGGATATTCGTGGCATCGAAGCCCTGTTCAATCGCCGCACGAGTTAAGAGGAGTGCGGCGGTTTGCGCGCCATCACCACCGGCTCCTGCAAATTTAAAACTTAAGTCGCGCGCGGTGAGCTGTGCTGGCCATGGGCACGGGGGCGGCGCTGACCGAGTTCGTTCCGCGCCGCACAGACCAAGAATTTCCTCCGGAATGTAGCGCGGCGGAGCTGGGTGGAACCATGGTTCGCCAGTTTTGTTTTTTTTAACACCGAGCGGGTAGATGGGCTCCATTTTTTCTTTTACCCATTTTTCTGATTCAGTAGGTGATAATTTCAGGTGGGTCGGACATTCGCTCAGGATTTCGATGAAGGCATAGCCGCGGCCTTCCTGTTGTAAGGTGAGCGCATGCTTAATGGCCTGGCGGGCAATCCGCCGTTGGCGGGCATCGTAGAGAGCGACGCGTTCCACGTAGACGGGTCCATCTAGCGTGGCAATGAGCTCGGCCATTTTGAGCGGTTGGCCCATCGCGAGGGTGCGACCTTCAGGACTGGTTGTCGTCTTCTGACCCATCAGTGTGGTTGGCGCGAGCTGGCCACCGGTCATACCGTAGATGGCGTTATTGATGAAAATCACGGTGATCGGTAGTCCCATTTGAGCGAGCGAGAGCGTTTCCGCCAAGCCGATCGAGGCGAGATCCCCGTCGCCTTGGTAGCAAATGACGACTGCGTTTGGGTGGGCTAGTTTGTGGCCGAGCGCGACCGCGGGCGCCCGGCCATGAGCCGCCTGAGTGTTGCCGACATTGAAATAATAATGCGCAAACACCGCGCAGCCCACTGGGCTCACCAAAATCACCCGATCTTGTAGAGCGAGTTCATCGATCACGGCGGCGAGATCGCGATGAGCCACGCCGTGACCGCAACCTGCACAGTAGTGTGTAGTGTGACCTTTGAGTCCTTCGCCATGAGCGTGGCGGGAAAAATTATTATAAAATACACTCATACTGGCCCCCCGGTGTTTTCGCGGATGCAATCGAGGATTTCCTCTTGGCTGGGGAGGACGCCGCCGTAATGGCGCACGTGAGTAATCGGCGGAGGACTGATCCCCGCATGGCTGAGCGCAAGCCGGAGTTCATCTTCTAATTGACCAGGACTACCCTCAACGATGATCAACTGATCGATGTGTGGCAGCAGCGTCGTGAGCGCCGCAATTGGGAAGGGCCACAAGGTGATCGGGCGAAAGAGGCCGGCCTTATAGCCCAAAGCGCGGGCATCCTCAATCGCTCCTTTCGCCATCCGCGCCGGAGTGTTGCAAGCGACCACGAGCTGACGTGCATCCGCGCAACGATAGCAATCCGCCCGTTGTTCATGCGCAGAAATGTAAGCGTATTTATCGTTGAGCTTACGATTGTGGGCTTCGAGGTCATCTTCTGAGAGTTCGATGGAGCAAATGAGATTATGGCGGTGAGCACGATCGCCGGAAACTGCCCACGCAGGCAGACCCACTCGTTTCATTTCGGCAGGGAGTTTGACGATCCCCGTCATTTGACCGAGATAACCGTCACCGAGAACCACGACGGGATTGCGGTAAAGAAAACTTAGCTCGAAAGCCTGACGGGTGAGCTCGAGCATTTCTTGGGGGGTACTCGGCGCGAGCACGAGCGCATGCGTGTTGCCATGACCCAGGCCCCGACAGGCTAATTTGATATCGGCCTGTTCGGGGCCGAGATTTCCGAGACCGGGACCCCCGCGCATGAGGTTGACAAATACGCCCGGCACTTCGGCTCCAATCATGTAGCTAATGCCTTCGAGCATCAGGCTGAAGCCCGGTCCGCTGGTAAAAGTGATGCAAGGGACGCCGGCCCCCCCAGCGCCATACATCATATTGACCGCGGCGGTTTCACTAACGGCTTGAATAAAATGCCCACCAATTTTCGGGAGAATTTTTGCCATCAGCTCAGAAGCTTCTGTGCTCGGGGTTATGGGATAGCCGAAAACATGACGACACCCCGCCAAGAGCGCGCCGATCGCCGAAGCGTAAGAACCCTTAAGCACGAGTGGTTCGCACGGGGGGAGGGGAATCGTTTCGTCGGGTTCATCACCTTCAGAATAGTTTGGGACAATTTTAGGCCCAAAAAGAGCGGCGGGATCTTCCAGTTCAAAGTCTAGCACACTCGCAAATGATTCAGTTGTGGGGCGCAAGCCGAACGGCTCAGGACAAGCGGCCATGCAAAGACCGCAGCCATTACAATTTTCAAGGTGAAGTTCGACTGGTATCAAACCGGTTTCGGGATTGATGACGGTTCCCGGGGTGATGCAGGCACGCGGACAAGCTTCAATGCAGCGCAGGCAGCTCTTACAATATTCTGGCTCGAGGAATGGACGGGGGCGCGGCGACATCGATAGGCGGAAACTTCGCGGTGGACCGCGAGGCATCCAGTGGAATGCTTGTTTACTAAGATACGGCCCCGTCCTTCAAAACGCTGTGCATGCCTTGTCCGAGGTGGCGCGGAACTTGAATATCCCGATTACTCCAAAAGGGGTAAGCCATGCGGTCGCGATGCCGCTAGTAACCTTACGCTAACAGACTGGGCCCCGGTACGACTTTAATCG
This sequence comes from uncultured Verrucomicrobiota bacterium, assembly GCA_903906135.1. Classification (GTDB taxonomy): domain Bacteria; phylum Verrucomicrobiota; class Verrucomicrobiia; order Opitutales; family Opitutaceae; genus Lacunisphaera. The sequence continues at coordinate 46,556 of CAIVJE010000114.1, forward strand.
GTTACCTTCAGCACCACGTAGCTTTTTTTGCCTTTACGCAGGAGGAGATATTTTCCGAATAGCAAATCACTCGCAGTGACGAGCTTCGTGTGGTCAGCCACCCGGATGTTATTTAAATAAATGCCACCCGCTTCGAGATCCTTCCGGGCGGCGCCTTTGGAAGGGGCCAAGCCAGATAGGACAATCAGCTCAGTCATAGCTGCCCCCGGGCCGGCGAGCGTATCTTTAGCCAACTCTTTCGTCGGCACTTCGCCGACGATATCTTGAAATAGAGCGGCGTTGATCCCCTCGAGCGATCCACCGAAAAGAATTTCCGTCGCCTTTAAGGCCGAGGCGACGGCCTCCTCGCCGTGCACAAGCGTGGTCATGGCTTGCGCGAGAGTTTTTTGGGCAACGCGCCCGCCGGGGTTGGCTTTAAGTTCACTCTCGAGTGTAGCGATCTCAGCTTGCGAGAGAAAAGTCAGCGTCTTGAGCAGCTTGACTACATCAGCGTCATCCGTGTTGACGAAAAATTGGTAGAAACGATAGGGACTGGTTTTTTGGGGATCCAGCCAGACCGTTCCAGTGGCGGTTTTCCCATATTTGGAGCCATCCGCTTTCGTCAGCAGAGGGAACACGAGGCCCCAGACGGTCGCGCCAAGTTTTTTGCGAGTTAGTTCCGTCCCAACGGTAATATTGCCCCACTGGTCCGTGGCGCCGACTTGCAGCTCACAGTTAAAAACTTTTTTGAGATGTTGAAAATCAAAGCCCTGCAGCAGCATGTAGCTGAATTCGGTAAAGCTGATTCCGGTGCTCCGATCTTCCATGCGCGATCGGACAGAATCCTTGGCGATCATGGAATTAACCGTGAGGTGCTTGCCGATGTCGCGAAGAAATTCGAGAAAAGTGACTTGGCCGGTCCAGTCATAATTATTGACGAGGCGGGCCGGGTTATGCGCGCCGGTGAAATCCAAAAAGCGTGCTAGCTGAGGTTTAATGCACGCGAGATTATGCTCAAGTTGGGCGGGGGTCTGCAGGTTGCGCTCATCTGATTTTCCCGAAGGATCGCCGACCATGCCGGTGGCACCACCGGCGAGGGCGATTGGATGGTGCCCGTGCAGTTGAAAACGACGCAACGCTAGGAGCGGGACGAGGTTGCCGACATGCAAGGAATCGGCGGTGGGATCAAAACCGCAATAGAGCGTGATGGGGCCTTCGGCTAGGCGCTTTGTGAGCGCCTCGCGGTCAGTGCAGTCGGCGTAGAGTCCTCGCCATTCTAGTTCGTCCAAAATCGTCATGGAATGATCGCTGTTATCAGCGGCGGTGATCGGAGTGGCAAGGGGGATTTCTGGACGTCGCTGGGTCGCAAGACCGCGCGGTTATACTAGTAGAACTTATACGCGACCTGCTTGTTTTATTAACTACCTTCATAACTACCTAAAATGGGTTGCCGGCCAGAGGCGGGTGGTAATAGTATTTTTCTTCCACGCGACGGGTCGCCGTCGTTCAACCATAATTCACTAATCCGCTTCTCTATGCCTATTGCTATCGGTTCCAAAGCCCCAGATTTCACCCTTAAGTCCAAAGCCGCAGATGGTCTAAAAGACGTCACTCTCAGCGCTAATTTTGGCCAGAAGCAGACCGTTCTCCTTTTCTTCCCCTTGGCCTTCACGGGGGTCTGCACCCAAGAAATGTGCGATATCACCAGCGGCTTATCGGCCTATGCCAGTCTCGGGGCCGACGTGATTGCGATCAGTGTAGACAGTCCCTTTGCTCAAGAAGCCTGGGCGAAAGCTAATAAAATTACGGTCACGATCGTCAGCGACCTCAATAAAACAGTTACGAAGGCTTATGATGTGGTCTTCCCGATGCTCGCTGGCGTGGGTGATACTTCCGCGCGCGCGGCCTTCGTTATCGGCAAGGATGGGGTGATCAAATATGCGGAGCAGACCGCGACGCCGAAGGATTTGCCAAATTTTGCTGCCGTTAAAGCCGCCCTGGCCCAGTAATTTTCAGGGTCGAGCCTGCTGGTTTGCGCTGATTGATTCTAGCTAGCCAGCAGCTCGTCCCTTATCCGTTTCCGTCATCCGCCTAGTGTAATTTTCCATGAGCAATCAGCCTAATCCGTTTAATACCTTACAAACTTTTGCCAACGGCAAGCGCTTCTACTCGTTGCCGGCACTTGAGAAAGCGGGTTTCCCGATTGCTCGTTTACCGGTGAGCATTCGCCTAGTCCTTGAGGCGGTGTTGCGGAACTGCGACGGGCAGCGCGTTTTGGAGTCAAACATCCGCGAACTCGCGGCGTGGAAACCCACGGAGCCTCGGACTGCCGAGATTCCCTTCGTGGTCGCGCGGATTGTGCTTCAGGACTTTACCGGAGTCCCCTTGCTCGTTGATTTGGCTGCGATGCGCTCGGCGGTCGCTAAGCTGGGAAAAAATCCTAAAATCATTGAACCGCTCGTGCCGGTTGACCTCGTCGTTGACCACTCGGTGCAAGTCGATTTCTCGGGTAGTGCCACGGCCCTCGCCCAGAATCTTGATTTGGAATTTACCCGCAATCGTGAGCGCTATCAGTTTTTGAAATGGGGCATGCAGGCCTTCGAAACTTTCAAGGTGGTGCCGCCCGGTATCGGGATCGTGCATCAAGTGAATCTTGAATATCTCGCGCAAGGCGTGCTCAGCCAAGGTGACGTCTACTATCCTGATACGCTCGTCGGTACCGATTCGCATACGACCATGATTAATGGCCTTGGCATCGTGGGTTGGGGCGTTGGCGGAATTGAAGCGGAAGCCGGCATGCTCGGTCAGCCCGTTTATTTTCTTACGCCCGATGTTGTGGGCGTCTATCTGACGGGCACACTCAAGGAAGGGGTGACCGCAACTGATCTCGCGTTGACCGTTACGCAGGTGATGCGCAAGGCCAAGGTCGTCGGCAAGTTCGTCGAATTTTATGGCCCAGGCGCCGCGGCGCTACCAGTGGTCGATCGCGCGATGATTGCCAATATGGCGCCAGAATACGGCGCCACGATGGGCTTTTTCCCCATTGATGAAGAGTGCAGCAATTTCCTGCGGGCGACGGGACGAACGGAGGCCCAGATAGCCACCTATGAAGCCTATTATAAGGCGCAGGGCCTTTGGGGTATTCCCGCGCGGGGAGCCATTGATTACTCGCAGGTCATCGAGCTCGACCTCAGCGCCGTGGTGCCGAGTGTCGCTGGTCCAAAGCGGCCGCAAGATCGCATTGAGTTAAAAAACCTTAAGCAGGAATTTATCAGCTCCTTCTCTAAGCCCGTCACCGAAGCTGGCTTTGGCAAAAAAGCCGAAGATTTCGCGACGGTCAGCGCTCAAGTGAACGGTCAGAAGGTTGGCCATGGTTCGGTCCTAATCGCGGCCATCACGAGCTGCACTAATACGTCCAACCCGAGCGTGATGCTCGCGGCTGGTTTACTGGCGAAAAAGGCGGTCGCCAAGGGCCTCAAGGTAAATCCGGCCGTAAAGTCTTCACTGGCGCCTGGCTCACGGGTGGTTACCGATTACCTTAACAAGACGGGCCTGACCCCTTATCTCGACCAACTCGGCTTCCAGACGGTCGGCTACGGTTGCACCACTTGCATCGGCAATTCTGGACCTCTCGCTGCCCCCATTGAGGAGGCGGTGGTTAAGCACGACCTCGTGGCGGCTTCTGTGCTTTCCGGTAATCGTAATTTTGAGGCCCGCGTGCATCAAAATATTAAGGCTAATTTCTTGATGTCGCCGCCCCTCGTCGTGGCTTTCGCTCTCGCCGGGCGAGTTGATATCGACATGGCCCTTGAGCCGATTGGGCAAGATCAGGCCGGGGCGAATGTTTATCTTAAAGATTTATGGCCGACGCTGCAGGAGGTGCGCGACCAGATGGCGGCGGCGCTCAAACCAGAAGTCTTCCGTCGACTCTACACTGATTTTGCGGCGCAAAATCCAAAATGGAATGAAATCCCCGCGACCGCGGGCAATGTCTACGCTTTTGATGCTGCTTCCACTTATATTCAGGAGCCGCCGTTTTTCACTCATTTTGCGATGCAACCGGGGCGGATCGCCGAAATTAAAGGCGCCCGCGCTCTCGGTATTTTTGGTGATAGCGTAACGACCGATCATATTTCACCAGCGGGCGCGATTAAGAAGAATTCGCCGGCGGGCCAATATTTGTTGGCGAACGGCGTCACCTTCGAGAATTTCAATAGCTACGGCTCACGCCGCGGCAATGATCGCGTGATGACGCGGGGGACGTTTGCTAACGTCCGCATTAAAAATTTGATGTTAGGTGGTGAAGAGGGGGGCAATACCATTGGGCCGGATGGCGCCAAAACCTCCATCTACGATGCCTCGATGGCTTACCAGCAAGCGGGCACACCTCTCATCATCCTCGCGGGACAAGAATACGGCACCGGTTCGTCGCGGGATTGGGCGGCCAAGGGCACCAACTTGCTCGGGGTGAAAGTCGTCGTGGCGCAAAGCTTTGAGCGGATTCATCGTTCGAACTTAGTCGGCATGGGGGTCTTACCTCTGCAATTCAAGGAGGGCACCACGGCGCAAACCCTCAAGCTTGATGGCACTGAAAGTTACGATGTCGTGGGTCTGACCGCGGCGATCAAACCGCAGCAAGATCTGAATCTTAAAATTATTCGGCGAGATGGTACGGTGGAAAATGTTGCCGTGCGGTGTCGCATCGATACGCCAATCGAAATTGAATATTATCAACACGGTGGAATTTTACCGTATGTGCTGCGACAGATTGTAGCGAAAAATTAAATAGGGTCGGGTGGCCGGATTATTCCCGCGTCCACCGCTGTTGCTACCGGCAACGCCTCGGCTCGCTCTAGTCCTGTGCAAATGCCGTTTGCGTTCACCTTTTTAGTCACCAAACTTTAGCCCACATGTCTTCGTCTAGCCCAACGACCCCGCCGACCCCACTTGGTGCTTTACCTCCACCGGTGGGCCCCGCGCGTTTGCCTGATGCAGCTGGACACTTCGGTCCTTACGGCGGCGTCTTTGTTCCTGAAACTCTCATGACGGCGCTGGCTGAACTTACGGCAGTTTATGAGCAGGCGCGGGAAGATCCAGTTTTTCAGAATGAGTTGGCTCATCACCTTAAAGAATTTGCGGGACGTCCCACGGAGCTTTATCTAGCGGAGCGGCTGACGCAGCATTGTGGCGGCGCAAAAATATATTTTAAGCGAGAGGATCTCCTGCACACCGGAGCGCATAAAATTAATAATGCGCTCGGCCAGGCTTTGCTCGCCAAGCGGATGGGTAAAAAAAGAATCATTGCCGAGACCGGGGCAGGCCAGCACGGCGTAGCGACCGCGGCGGTATGCGCAAAATTCGGCTTAGAATGCACGGTTTACATGGGCTCGGTCGACATGGAGCGCCAAGCCTTGAATGTTTTTCGAATGCGCTTGATGGGCGCTCAGGTCGTCGCCGTAGAAGCGGGCCAGAAAACGCTTAAAGACGCCGTTAATGAGGCGATGCGCGATTGGGTCACCAATGTTCGCGATACTCACTACATTCTGGGCTCCGCTCTCGGATCGCACCCGTATCCGATGATGGTGCGGGATTTTCACCGCGTGATTGGTCGCGAATTGCGGGCGCAACTTCTCGCACGCGAAGGGCGTCTCCCCGATGAATTAGTGGCCTGTGTTGGCGGGGGTAGTAATGCGATTGGCTGTTTTTTTGATTTTCTTGAAGATAAAGCAGTCAAATTAACCGGCGTCGAAGCCGGCGGCCGCGGCATTGTTCGCGGCGAACACGCCGCCCGATTTGAAGGGGGTAGGCTCGGCGTATTGCAGGGCAGCAAGACTTACATTTTACAAAACCCTGACGGCCAGATCGAGTTGACGCACTCAGTTAGCGCTGGGCTGGACTATGCAGCCATCGGGCCTGAGCACGCTTATTATCGTGACCAAGGCCGGATTGGTTACGCTTACGCCACCGATGATGAGGTTATGGCTGCTTTTCAGCTTTGCTCGCGCTTGGAGGGGATTATTCCCGCACTCGAGTCCACCCACGCTTTAGTTTATGGTCTAAAGCGCGCCAAGGAGATGAAGCCGGACCAAATTTTAGTGATTAATCTCAGCGGGCGCGGCGATAAAGATGTCCAGCAAGTTGCCGCGCTCCTCGCAGCGACCAAATAGTTAGGCTAAAATTTTTAGGCCTGACTGATCCGGCTCGTGTTCTCTGCCGTGGGCTTTTGATCGCGTGGCTCCCTTGGAAAGTCTGCGAACCTTGATTTAGTGTAAGAGGTGGCCTGGTCTTGCCTCTGGGCCGCTGTTGGCCGTTACTCTTGATCATGAATTCCATGACTGGCTATGGGCGGGCGACCGCTTCTCTGGGTAACCTCACCTTGACCGTGCAGATTAACTCGGTGAATCGCCGTGGGCTCGATTTGACGCTGAAGCTACCTGATGAATGGCAAGCTTTTGAGTCCAGCGTGGGTGAAGCGGTTCGCAAAGTAGCCCTCCGCGGTAAGGTGCATGTCGAGGTCGAGGTAACGGGAAAATCTACAGCTACGGCGGATTGGGACCAGGCGGCGGTCGCTACCACGCTGGAGCAGCTCGCGCTCCTGGCTCAGGCGCGGGGGATTAAATTTTCTCCCACGAGTGAATTGCTATGGCAGATTGCCAACGCTCAACGCACGAGCGCTAAGCTTCCAGCAGATGAAGCTACTGCCAAGCTCCTCGAAAAGACGCTGGGCGAGGCGTTGCGTGGCTTTGCGGCGATGCGCGCCCGCGAGGGCGAAGCGCTCTTTGTTGATTTTATTGGGCGTTTTGAGAAATTGCAGTCGGCCGTTGCGGCGATTGCGCAACGGGCGCCGCTCGTACCGGTAGCTTATCGCGATCTTTTGTTACAGCGATTGCGTCAGCTTGAGCTGACGCTCGACATTACCGATGAGCGCGTACTCAAGGAGGTCGCTTTATTTGCTGATCGGTGCGATGTGACGGAAGAAATCACCCGTCTGCGCAGTCATTTCACGCAGTTCATCGAATTGCTCCGCGCGGTGGGTGAAGTGGGCCGAAAAGCTGAATTCATTCTGCAGGAAATTGGTCGAGAAATTCACACGATCGGCAGTAAGGCTAATGACCTAGCGGTTTCGCGCCAGGTGATTGAGTTTAAAAATGAACTTGAGCGCGTCCGTGAGCAAATGGCTAACGTCGAGTAAGCGCCGCTGATTTACGGCTCATTCCTTCGGTCAGCCGCGGGACTGCTTACTCGGCTCGGCCGAGAGCTGGCTGGCGAATCGACCAGAGAATATACCAGAAAACTCCCACGCAGATCGCGGAGTCGGCTACGTTGAATGTCGGATAGATATACGTTCCAAAGTGGAGATCGATGAAATCGATAACGTGTTGATAAACGAGCCGGTCGATAAGATTCCCGCAAATCCCACCGCAAAGAAGGCCGAACGTTAATTGGCCCGTGGGCTCTCTTAACCCGAGGGCCTGGCGCCAGATGAAAATAGCGATCAGCGTAGCGGCTGCCAATAACGCCAGAAACGTACTTTGGCCCGCGAACATACTCCAAGCTGCCCCCGTATTGCCGACGTGAACTAAATTAAAGAAGCCGGGGAAGATGGGGATTCCGGCAGATCCGTAACTGCCCAAGGGAAGCCGCGCGTTGATCCAATATTTTGTTAATTGGTCGAGGGCTAAGATGAGTCCGCCCAACAGCCAAAATCTGCGATAACCGATTCCACGCAGCAAGAGCGAGGCGGGTTCCTCGCGGTTATCATCCTGGCTAGGCTGTGCCGACATTGCGTGAAATTCTAGCGACGGGCTGCTTACTCGCCGTCGTCATCGCCGCGCGGCATCTTGCCGCCTTCTTCTTCAGTGCCGTCACCAAATAAACCGCCGCGTTCAACGGAGCGGTGGGAGTGGCGTTCGACCTGTTTCTTGGCTTCGGCTGAGTAGCGGGTGAAGGGGACCGCGAGCAGACGATCCTTTGCAATCGGCTTCAAAGTGGTTTCACAAATGCCGTAGGTGCCCGCGTGCACTCGCTTGATGGCCGCCTCAATTTCAGCGAGGGCCTCTTGTTCGTTGGAGACCAAGCTGAGCGCGAAGTCGCGATCGAAGGTATCGGTTCCGGCATCCGCCATATGTTGGCCGTAACCTGACAAATCGCCTGAATCATCTTTGGAGGATTTGAGTAGAGTTTCCTCGGTGTGTTCACCGAGTTGAACGAGCACATGAAGCCGCAGGGCTAAAAGTAGGCGATAGTAGCGCCGGTACTTTTCTGGCACATCTTTCTCGTCGATCATTGCCGCGCGAGGCTTACCTTTTTTGGGATTGAAGCCTAAAATATCAGCGAGCGACGCTGCCTTTACATGGTTTGGTTTGTGCGGTTTCGCGGGATGATTTAAGGCTCCCGTGTTCGCCGTCTGCTTGATCGTTTCGCTCGTTTTGGTGCTCTTGCCTGCCTTGGCCGTGCTCTCAATTTGGCTCTCATTCTTTTTCGCAATTTCGCGAACCTCATCGAGGCTGAACGCGATGGCCTTCGGTGCGATCTTCCGCTCCAAGATCATGCGCTTTAATTCTGTGGCGTTCGCGTTTGGCTTATTCCCCTTAACGCTGGGTAGCTCTTTTTTACCTGGGCCGGTCGCAGGCTTGGCCGCGGTTTTAGTCGGCAATGCTTTAGTCAGCGTCGCTTTAGTCGGCTTTGCTTTTGCAACGGGTTTAGCCGAGCTCGGGGAGGCTTTCTTTGCCGGCGGCTGCTTCGCTTTTTGGGCTGGTTTTTTAATCGGGAGCTTTTTCTTTGTGGCCATAAAAATAATAAGTTAAGGTTGCAGCGCTTCAGCGCACCGCGGGCAAATTTCTCCTCCCGTGGAGGGCGTAAGAGTGGCAACCCATCGCCAGCAGCGCGGGCAGCGAACTAAACCTTCTTCCCGCGCATGTCGAGCTACGAGGTTTAGACTGCTGGTGGCGTGGGCCACCAGGGTGACGTGAGAAACGATAAATAATTCAGGGAGGAAATTGCGGTGCTTTTCCGCGATGACCAAGTTCGGGTCATCAGCGGTGCTGGTCACGGTGAGAACCGCATCCAGGGCTTTACCGATCGTACCGGCTTGGCGCAGGGGTTCGAGCGTCTCGTTCACCTTAGTGCGGAGCTGTAATAAAGTGCTCATATCCGACTCGATGCCGGCATCGCGCCAGCCGACGGGAATCGCGGGCCAGTCCTGCAAGTGAATGGAATCAGGCGAGAATTCCTGACCCGTTGTGCCGAAATTCCAGGCTTCATCAGCGGTGAAGGTGAGGAAGGGCGCCAGCAGCTTCACGAGACTTTGAAAAATATGGTGGAGGGCGGTTTGCGCTGAGCGCCGCAAGGGATGGTTAGTGCCGAGCGTGTACAACCGATCCTTCAGTACGTCGTGATAAGTGGCCGAGAGAGTTACCGCACAAAATTGATTACAGAGTTGGTAGACGCGGTGAAATTCATAGGCATCGTAAGCTTTCGTGCATTCAGCAATCAGCCCAGCGGTTTGGTGGAGCGCCCACCGATCAAGGAGATCCATTTGCGCGAGAGGAACCGCATTCAGGTCCGCGGCAAAGTCGAAGAGGTTAGAGAGCTGGAAACGAAAAGTATTCCGGAATAGCCGATAGGCTTCGCCGACATTCTTTAGGATTTCGTCATCAACGGGAATGTCATCACGGAAATCCTGCGAGGCAATCCAGAGCCGAATGACATCGGCACCATGCTGCGCGATATAAGCATCTGCGGTCTGAGGTTTTTGATAGGTGCTGCTCTTCGAGATTTTTTGCCGATCTTTGTCGACGATAAAGCCGTGGGTGAGGACTGCCTTGTAGGGTGCGCTGCCCCAAGCAATCACGCTGCACCAGAGCGATGATTGAAACCAACCGCGGTGTTGGTCGCTGCCTTCGAGGTAAAGATCGGCCGGCCACTGGGTGCCACCTTGGCCACGTTTAAGTACGGCGGATTGCGTTGAACCTGAGTCAATCCAGACATCTAAGGTATCGCGCCCGCAGCTCAGTTCACTGGGTGCCGGCCACGTTGCGGGGAGCGTCACCCCTTCGAGAATCTGCGCGGGGGTGGCATCGTACCAAAAATTAGTTCCCCGTTGAGCGACTTTGTCGGCGACGGCTCGCGCGACGCCGGCATCGAGAAAGGCTTTTTTGTGGGCATCGTAAAACGCGGGAATCGGCACACCCCACGAGCGTTGTCGGCTGATGCACCAGTCAGGTCGCGACTCGACGGCGCCGCGAATGCGGGCTTCACCCCAAGCGGGAATCCAGCCTTGGGCGGCAGCAATCTTGGTGATTTCAGCCAGCGCAGTTTGTCGCATGTTATTTTTATCGAGCGAAACAAACCATTGATCCACGGCGCGGAAAATAATGGGCGTCTTGGAGCGCCAGCAATGCGGGTAACTGTGCGCGTATTTTACTTTGGCCAAGAGCGCGCCGGCGGCCGCGAGTTTTTTAAGTACGCCAAGATTAGCGGGGGCAGGACGTTTTGCGGCGAGATCCTCGACCGTCTCAAGTGTGGTCAGGCCGACCAAATCTGCGGGGACCTTGCCGTCGTCGAGGTATTTGCCGTCATCACCAACGGGGCAGTAAATTTCTAATTTGTATTTTAGTCCCGTAAGATAGTCATCCGCGCCATGGCCCGGGGCAGTGTGCACTGCACCTGTGCCGCTTTCGGTTGTGACGTAGTCGGCGAGGACGACGGGTGAGGCGCGATCGATGAAGGGATGGCGCGGTTGGAGGTGCTCAAGTTTGGCCCCAGGTATAGTCAGCACGACCGCGGGCATGGGCTCGATTTTAGCCGCCACCGCGACTGCGCCGAGGAGCGCGGCGGCGACGATCAGGCGTTCTGTCCCGGTATCTGCCACGACGTAGTCAACGTCCGGATGCAGGGCGATCGCCATGTTTGCTGGGATCGTCCATGGGGTGGTCGTCCAGATAACGACGAAGAGTGGTTTGTCAGTTGGCAGGCCGAATTTTGTCGCTTCGGCAGTTGGGACAGAAAATTTTACCCAAATCGCAATCGAGGTATGATCTTTATATTCAATCTCAGCTTCCGCTAACGCCGTTTCGAAGGGAATGGACCAATAGACTGGTTTCTTGCTGCGGTAGACGAGCCCTTGTTCAATGAACGCCGCAAACGTACGCATGATGTCCGCTTCAAAAGCGGGGGCCTTGGTCTTGTACTCGTTTTGCCAATCAGCGAGTACCCCCATGCGTTTGAACTGTGCGGTCTGTTTAGCGATCCAGCTTTCCGAAAAGGCATCGCACTGCGCGCGCAACTCAGCCGTCGTTACGGTCTGTTTTTTTTCCTGCAATTCGCGGGCAACTTTTTGCTCAATCGGTAGGCCATGACAATCCCAGCCCGGCACGTATGGCGTGCGAAAGCCGCGCATGGATTTATAGCGATTAACGATATCCTTGAGCGTTTTATTGAGGGCGGTGCCAATGTGGACGTCCCCGTTGGTAAACGGCGGGCCGTCATGGAGAATAAAAGCAGGGGCCGTCGCGCGCTTAGCCTGGATCGCTTGGTAAAGGCCGTTTTTTTCCCAGTAGGCCACTCGTGCTGGTTCACGCTGCACCAGATTTGCCCGCATGGGAAAATCAGTTTTGGGTAACAGGAGAGTGTCTTTGAGATCTTGCGCCATAGGAATAAAGGCGCGGCAGGCTACCCAACCAAGGGGGGTAGTCAAGTGGCTAGACGGGGCACTCTAACGGGCGCTTATTTTGACAGAAAATCGCTGGCTTTCTTGGCCATTTTTTCACCCGATTTAAGACAATCCTGGAGGGAAATCCCATCGCGAACGTTGCCGCCAATGAAAAGACCGGCATGGGCCTCTTCGATTTGGTCGAGGGCAGTCAGATAGCGTTCATAACCGATACTATATTGGGGGATAGCCCGAGGCCAGTAGGTATGTTTTACGAATTGAGGCGGAGTGGTAATCCCCACGAGCTCTCGTAAATCTAGGCCGATGCGAGCGAGGAGCTCGTCGGTGTTGAGTTGCGCGATGTCTGGTTGACGCAAGCCTCCGGCAAAGACGGTTAGCCCGATGTGGCCAGCGGGGGCACGTGCGGGGAAGAGGGTCGAAGAAAATAAAATGCCGAGCACGGAGCGATGTTCCACGGCCGGCACGAGCCCGCCGAAGCCGTCCAACGCATGGCCCACTTGTTCGCGTCGGTAGCCGAGAAAAAGCGATGAAACTGGGGGTTGGGTAATCTCGTTGAGGAGGGCGAGGGGGCGTGCCGCCGCCGGTCCAAAAGAGAGTTGCGCCAAGCTGGTGGCGGGCAGGGCGAGGAGCACGAGATCAAATTCCGCCGTGTGGGCTGCGCCCAATTGCTGCCAATTGAGCCGGTGGGGCCGACCAGGCTGGATGGACTCGAGGGTTGCGTTAAGGTGGATTGCCCCCGCCGGTAACTTTGCCGCGAGGGTGTCGGTGAGGGTTTGTAGTCCCCCTTTGAAAGAAACGATGGGGGCGGCACCTGATTCACCGCGGGCCTTTTTAGCCTTAGCGTTGGCCAGCATGCCGCGGAGCAGGGAACCGTGGGAGCGTTCGGCCTCCCACAAAGCGGGAAAGGCGTGGCGAACGGAGAGTTTTTCCGGATCTCCCGCATAAATACCGGCGATCAGTGGGTTGAGGGCGTAGTCGACTAATTCTTGCGTAAAATGTGAACGCACTAATTCCGCCAAACTCACATCAGTCGGACGCACCTGCGCGCGCTTGAGCATTTCGGAGAAAATTGCGCATTTCGTTCGAAAGGAAAATAGGGGTGTGCGGAAAAAAGAAAGTGGCGACATCGGCACGGGGACAAATTTCCCGCCGCGCACAATAAATCGTTTTTTAGCAGCGGCATTGGCGATTTGTAGATCGGCTTCAAGACCGACATCTTTGATTAATTGGCGGACCTCATTGGAGCCCAATTGGAGAGAGTTCGGGCCGCCCTCGATCACATAGCCATTCTCGCGCAGCGTTCGGATCGCGCCACCCGTTTGGGGCGATTGTTCAAATACTTTTACGGTATAACCCCGTTGGCTTAATCGGTAAGCTGCAGTTAGTCCGGTGATGCCGGCTCCGATAATCGCGATCGTGGGTGATGCTGGTGACATGGTGATGGTGGGTGGATTGGATTATACGCAGAGATCAGATGACTGGCTGCGCATATCTTGCCCGTTACTGCGCCCAGCTATTGCCAATCGGTCACCGTTGAAACCAGCGCTTCCATGCACTCAATCTTGGCTTGCGGCATGATCCCGTGACCGAGATTGAAGATATGGCCGCGCGTGCCGCGCATGGTGTTTAACAAACGGGAGGTTTCGCGGCGGACGATCTCCGGCGTGGTGTTGAGCAGCACGGGGTCGAGGTTACCTTGGAGGGCGACATTGCTCGGCAAAAGTTTGCGCGCGATCCCGAGATCAATGGTCCAATCGACGCCGAGTACGCTGGCGCCGCTAAAGGCCTGATCGGTAAGTTGGGCGGGAGTGCCTTTGGCATAGAGAATCACGGGAAACCCCTTGGGCAGCGCTGCAATAATCGTGCGAATCCAACGGAGGGAGGCGGCTTCGTAATCTTGGCCAGCGAGAATTCCGCCCCAAGAGTCAAAAATCTGAATCGCATCAACGCCCGCGCGGATTTGCATTTTAAAATAATCGATGAGCGCCGCCGTTAATTTTTCCATCAGCGCCTCAAAAAATGCGCGGTCTGAGTAAAAAATGGTTTTGCTGCGCTCGAAATTGTCCGCACTGCCGCCTTCGAGCATGTACGTTGCAAGGGTCCAAGGGGAACCGCCAAAGCCCAAGAGGGCTTTTTCTCCTTTGAGTTCCGCTTTGACGCGCTCCAAGGCTTGGCCGACGTAAGCGAGGCGCTGGGTCACTCCCGTGCTATCGAGGCGAGCGAGTTGAGTGCGATCATCGAGTCGGAAATCCATCGCGATTCCCCCAGCGTCGCGAAATTTGTAGCCTTGGCCCATCGCCTCAGGAATGACCAAGATGTCGGAAAAAATAATGGCCGCATCGAGCGCGAATCGGCGGAGCGGTTGCAAGGTCACTTCCGCGGCCAGTTCCGGCGTTTTGACCATCTCCAAGAATGATGACTTGGCCTTCAGCGCTCGGTACTCAGGTAAATAGCGGCCCGCTTGGCGCATGATCCAGACCGGTGGTCGGTCGAGCGGCTGACAGGAAGCGGCGGCAAGGAAACGTTCGCGGGAATTCATGTTTTTTAAAATGGAGGGCCGTGGTGAAAATTAGACATCGGCCCAGTTTCTTGGTTTAAGGAATTCAGCCATGAGCTGCGCCTCGGGCGTGCCGAGAGTGGGTTGCCAATTGTAGTGCCAGGCCACCAAAGGCGGGAGAGACATCAAAATGGATTCAGTGCGACCACCACTTTGTAAACCGAAGTGCGTGCCGCGGTCCCAGACGAGATTGAATTCAACATATCGGCCGCGGCGATAGAGTTGAAAATCACGTTCCCGTTGGCTGTAGGGGGTGGCTTTGCGCTGCTGAACAATGGGCAGATAGGCGGGTAAAAAGGCATCACCGACGCTGCGCATCAGGGCAAAACTGCGGGCGAAGCCCAACGCATTAAAGTCATCAAAAAACAATCCGCCAATGCCGCGCGCTTCTTGGCGGTGTTTCAGGAAAAAATAATCATCGCACCATTTTTTGAAGCGTGGATGAAGATCGGCCCCGAATGGTTCACAGGCGGCCCGAGCCGTGCGGTGCCAATGAATACAGTCAGCCGTAAATCCATAATAGGGGGTGAGATCAAAGCCGCCGCCAAACCACCAGACCGCATCGGCGCCTTCGCCGGCGATGAAGAAACGGACGTTGAGATGAACAGTCGGGACGTACGGATTAAGGGGATGTAACACGAGCGACACTCCAAGAGCTTGAAATGACTTTCCCGCTAGTTCCGGGCGCGTCGCGGTTGCCGAAGCGGGGAGGCTGGCGCCGGTGACATGGGAAAATCCGACACCGGCTTTTTCGAATACATTTCCGGCGCTCATAACGCGCGAGCGACCGCCGCCGCCGCCATCGGTCCGCGTCCAAGTATCTTCTTGAAAGTGACCATCGCCATCCTCTCGTTCTAGTGCCGCGCAGATGCTATCCTGCAGTTGCAGCAGGTAAGTGCGGACGGCGTCGAGATCGGTGGGCATGGTTACAATGACTAGGTAGTCATAAAGGATTACAAAAATACACGAAAAAGCTCTGGTTTAATCGTCCTTTGGTCGCACACAGGGTTTGATAAAGATTTCCTCCGGCTTGACGCATCTGCTAGAGTGACTCCGCTTGACCTGTCCACGCGATGCGCGTTGAGGTAAAGTTGCCCCCTGTATTTATTGTAGCATGAATTCCGCCGTCCTAACCACCATTGCCGCCACCGGCTTTACAGTCGCATTTTTTCATGCGGCGATCCCGACCCACTGGCTGCCTTTTGTCTTGGTGTCACGCGCCCGTCGTTGGAGTAGAGGTAAGACGTTTGCGGTCGCGATCTTTGCGGGGCTAGGGCACGTCGCGCTCACGAGTATCTTGGGGCTTGGGGTGGCTTGGTTCGGCTTTAAACTTGATGAACAAGTGGAGCAGCTATTTCCGCTACTGGCCGGAGGTGTCTTGCTGGTGATTGGGGCCTTCTATTTTTGGCGGCAATGGCGTGGTCACGGAGTTTTGCATCATCATTTGGTTGGCGGGCAGCATCAAGAAAGTGCGACCTGCGGCCATGAAGTGAACCATAGTCATTGGGAAGATGAGCTCAAAGATAGCACCATGGTTTCGGATCGCGCGAGTGATTGGTCTGCCATCAGCGGTCTTTTCATGATGCTGACACTTTCCCCCTGCGAAGGCTTTCTGCCCGTATATTTGTCCGGGGTCCAGTTCGGCTGGCGGGGGTTTTTCGTGCTGAGTGCGATTTTGGCTCTGGGGACTTTGGCGGGTATGCTCGGCTTTACTTGGCTGACTTTACTGGGTTTTGAGCGGTTCCGCCTGCAGCGGTTTGAGCGCTACGAAGCGGCCTTACTGGGGGCGATATTCACTGTTTTAGGGATTCTTTTGCTGGGATTTCAGCACAGTCACTGAACAAAATAAAGATCGCGGAACTGCCGCGCGCAGGCTGGGTCTTAATCAGCGAGGTCGTGGTGCTCATTCGCCTTTTTCCTCCAACTGAATACGTTTCGATTAATCAATTTATGAAAATAAATTTCCCGGTAGTGAGAGTCGGATTGTGCTTGGGGCTGATTTATTTTTTGGCTGGTTGTGTCGCTGCCAATCCCGCCACGGCCGCGTGGTCGCAAGCGGCCAATTATGAAATTAAGGTGGTGGAGGCTTCTCGGCCGCACCCGCTCACCGCTGAAGAAAATCTGCAATTGCGTCAGTCGATCGTGGAGTTTTTGCAAGGGAGGGGCGCCCTTCAGCCCGGCGCCTACTATGTGCGCGTGAATTTTCCGCCGGAGAGCGAGGGGGGCGTGGGGGAGTATATGGTGGTCCAACTCACCGTGATCCCCACCGCCACGACTTACACCTATTTACCTTCATATTCGGCGGGCGGTTCGTTGGCCTATGAGCCCTATGATCCCCTTTATTTTAATTCGCCCTACGCAAGTTCCCCCCACTATCAGCAATTTGATTATCGCGCTGGTCGCTATTATCCCACCTATCCGCGATATTCTGGTAGGCCGCGCTTTCCTCAAAGAGAACCAGAGCCGCGGCATTTTTCTGATCACCGGAGAAAGCCTGAGGAACGGCCCGAGCCTCATGATCGGAATTCACCGCCAGCCAAGCGTCATGCTGATCATGATCGTTCGCCTCCGGCCCCTAATCCTTCATCCCCCGAAGCAACGCGAACTCGGCCTAATGGCCCCTCGGGGCGGTCGGCTAATCCGCCGGCGGATAATCGCAAAATAACTCGGCCGCCAGCACCGCGAGGGGACAGTGCGCCTATCCCTAAATATAATCCGACTCTTGGAAGATCGGAGGAGGTCCAACCAGAACGGCGGAGATCTGAGGTGCATCCTATGCCAATAGATAGATCGAGTGGGTCATCTTATTCTCTTCCGTCCCGCGATCGTTCTGGCTCTAAACCGGTCACGCCCGCGGTGCGTGATTCCGACAATGACGGTAAGAAGCGGCAGCAGCAAAACTAAGCCCGCGAGCTTAGTTTTCTGAATGGTCGCGACCGTGTTGGTGCCGTCGCCTTAGTGGTTAAATTTGCTCGAGCGGAAGCTCGTGCAGCTGCAGCTCAGGATTTTTTTCTTTAAAATAACGGAGCGTCCAGTCGTTGGGAAATAGCGCAATCGGGTGCTGGAATTTATCGGTGCCAAAGCTGACGCCGGTAGCGACGATCAGGCGCGTGAAGTCGAAGCTTTTTCCGGGCAGTGGCGCGATGCTGGGCGAGAAAGAAATCCAGCGCAGCAGCGTCCAGGGAGTGGGGGTGAGACGTGATTCCGCATTGTATTCGGCTTTGAGGCGGTATTCGACGACCTCAAATTGTAACGGACCTACGGCCGCGAGGAGCGTTGCGCCTGAAGGAGCATTCTTGGCGGCGAAGGATTGCACGACGCCTTCTTGCAGCAGTTGCTCAAGGCCGGCGCGAAATTTTTTGGAATCGGATGGATTGGGATTCGCGATATAGGTAAAGACCTCAGGCGGGAAACGCGGGATTTCGTCAAAGGCGATGCTGCGATCTTCAGTCAGGGTATCGCCAATGCCGAAGGAGTCGTGGCCGACTAGACCGATGACATCACCGGGCCAAGCTTCGTCGACCGTTTCGCGTTCTTGACCAAATAATTTATGCGAGGAGGAAAGGCGCACTTGTTTGCCGGTGCGCTGATGAGTGACAACCATGTCGCGTTCGAATTTGCCGGAGCATACCCGTAAAAAAGCAATTCGGTCCCGATGATTGGGATCCATATTGGCTTGGATCTTGAAGACAAAGCCGGAGAATTTTTCGCTCGTAACGGTCACTTCGCGGGCGGTGGTGGTCGCCGCCATGCCAGGCACGGTGACGCTCACCGAATTTCGCGATGCGGGTGGTACGGAGTCTTTGAGGAAACCATCCAGGAGGAGTTGGATTCCAAAATTATTAACGGCGCTGCCGAAATAAACTGGCGTCTGTTGGCCCGCTTGAACGGCCTTGAGATCAAAGGCATGGCCGGCGCCATCGAGCATCTCGAGTTGTTCTTTAACCTCGTTGTAGGTGAAGTCGTCGAGTTTTCCGCGTACGGCCTCATCATCGAGGGAGGTAACGTTGACGGGGGCTTGATATTTGCCGCCCGGTACCCGTTCAAACAAATGCACCTCTTTCGAGCGGCGGTCATAAACTCCTTTGAAAGACGGACCATTGCCGAGGGGCCAGATGACGGGTGAACATTGGAGGCCGAGCACGCTTTCGAGTTCATCGAGCAAGGCGAACGCGTTGAGCGTCGGGCGATCGCACTTATTCATGAACGTAAAAATGGGCACGCCGCGGCGGCGGCAAACTTCGAAAAGTTTACGGGTTTGTGCCTGCACGCCTTTGCCGGCGTCGATCACCATGAGAGCCGCGTCGACGGCGGTGAGGACGCGATAAGTATCTTCCGAAAAGTCTTTGTGTCCGGGGGTGTCGAGTAAGTTGACGGCGCAGCCCGCGTAATCGAATTGCAGGACCGTGGAGGAAATTGAAATGCCGCGCTGCTTTTCCAGTTCCATCCAGTCGGAAGCGGTGGCGCGTTGATTTTTGCGGGCAGTGACGGAGCCGGCGAGGTGGAGCGCGTTCCCGTACAGCAAGAATTTCTCAGTTAACGTTGTTTTGCCTGCATCGGGGTGCGAGATAATCGCAAAAGTGCGACGGCGGGCGATTTCCTGGGCGGGAGACATAAAGGGCTAAGGAATCAACACGAACCGGAGCTGAGGGGAAGTCCAGACTTTGGCCAACTTGCGTCCCGATGAGATTATCTATTTGTCCGCTGACGCCATTGGCGTGCCCAGTAGACCATTGCGCTGAGTGCGATTATGAAGATAATCGCAACTAAGACTGCGAGGAGAGGAAGTATAATCGCTAGTCCTGCTAGCAGTATGCTCGAAAAGGTTTCAGCGAGGGCGAACAGGGGATTGAATAATCCGCCGCTCACCGCCGTGGAACCTGCCCGCAGGATGCCGGTCGCGGCATGTACGCTGAACGCGGCGCCACCGCCCACCACAATGGCTAGCGTCCCCGTCAACCAGGGGGGTACGGTACTCGTATCGAGGCCCGAGGCTGCGGCGAGTTGCGCGGCCATGATAATGGTGCCGGCGAGCGCTGCGACCGGCGCCCCGGCCACATCCAGTGCATGATCAAGCCAAGGAATCAGCATCCCGAGAATTTCTACTACACAGGCACACGAAAGACAGACCATGGCCGGTAGCGAACCGAGCCAGGCAAACCCGCGGCCGGGATTAATCCAGCCAAAGTGCAGCCCAATCGATACCAGCGCAAGGGGAGCGAAGATGCGCAGTCCGCAAGCTGCACTCAGAGAAAAGCCAACGAGGATGGCGAATCCATAGCTGGCCAAGTTTTCCATGTGCGGGGAA
>CAIVJE010000115.1 GCA_903906135.1 uncultured Verrucomicrobiota bacterium
AGCAACACGGCAGGATCACACACCTGGCCGCCATGGACCACGCGATCGATTTTTCGCGTATTGCGAATATCAGCGAGTGGATCAGCTGCTAACAAAACGAGGTCGGCGCGCTTCCCCACTGCGATGCTCCCCAACTCAGCCGTTTGATTAATGGCCCGGGCATTATTGCGCGTAGCCGCAATTAAGACGGCCGCAGGTGGCAACCCAGATTCCACCAGCAACTCCATTTCCTGATGGAGCGCAAAGCCTGGCGGACAAAACTGCACGGGCGTATCGGTGCCGACAAACAATTCGACTCCCGCGTGATACAACTGGGCGGTGAGGGCCTGCAGATGCGTGAATTGCTGCTGCCGCAATTCTTGCGTCGTCGGATCCAGCGGATTAGCTGCCGCCGTTCGCCGCCAGCCCTCGCGCAGCCGCGCAGGAATTTTTTGCAAATCAGGGTGCTCTTGGACGGCGGGCAGATCGCGCAACAGCATCCAGTTTCGATATACGACGAGCGTCGGATTAACCGCCACCTGCTTTCGGACTAAAGCGTTGATTAAAGCCAACGGGGCAGGCTGATCAAAATCTACCCGTGCCCGGATCTCCAAAATCTGACGCTGCAGATCAGCCAATTCTTTTTCCTTCATGCCAGCTCGCTCCGCGGGTGGCGGCCAACGGGGAGTTTCCGGCGGCAACATAAACGAATAGACCGAATCAATGTGCTCCAGACTATCGATGCCATCTTCAACGGCATCTTGCGCACGATAATTCCAAGCCAAATGAGCCGTCACCCATTTGCCGCGCTGATGCGCTTCCCGGATCACCGCTTGGGCTACCGGCCGGCCCGTTCCGACATAAATCTTAAAAGTCTGCACGCCCCACGTACTCATATCCGCGACGAAAGCAGGCACCTTCGCCGGATCAGTGAGCGGCCAGCTAATGAATTGATGATACGGTGGATTACTATCGATCAATAAACTACCCAGGATGACTCGCGGGGCCGTCGCCGGATGAGCCTCGGCGTACTTTGCCAATAATTTCTGCGCCACGATCTCATCCCCCACATCACGCAGCGTGGTAATCCCATTCGCCAAAAAAAGCGGCATGAGTTCATCGGCCGTAATCTGGAGGCTATTTAAAACGTGGACGAGATGCACATGGCCATCGATTAAACCAGGAATAAGATACTTCCCCTCTGCCGCTAGCACTTGGGCGCCCGCGGGCGGCACAAACTTCTCCCCGGCTGGGACTACGGCCGTAATCTTTTCTCCCTCAATCACGATCGCTCCGACTGGCACCATGCGCCCCGTTGCGGTATCGAACATCTCCCCTCCGCGAATAACCGTGATCGCCCCGTCAGCGCAGACGGTAACGATCAGCCAAAGACAACACCCCACCACCCAAGCTGCGCTTTGTGTTGCGCAGTGATGGGGTGAGGCCGTTTTCACGCGGGGGAGGATTCGTCCTAGGCTCCCGCTAATTGGGCCGCCGTTAACTCATTCAGTAATGGTTGCCCTGTCCTGAGCCGCTCCACGTTAAGCGAAAAAATATCCCACAGCCGTACCGCAAATCTTGGACTCAAACTCGATCCCGAGATATGCGGAGTAAAAATCACATTGGGAAATTGCCACAGCGGATGATCGGGCGGCATCGGATAATGATAGTGCGTATCTAAGGCGGCGCCCGCGATCCACTTTTCGCGAAGGGCACGCAGCAAAGCCGCTTGCTGGATGATGGGCCCGCGCGCGGGATTCAACACAAACGCATGGCGCGGCAAGGCTTGCAGCTCACGCTCCCCGATTAACCCTTCCGTGGCTTTGGTCAGAGGCATCGCCACCACCAAAAAATCGAGTCCACGGAGGAACTCGAGTTCTTCGCCTTGACGAAAGACTTTATCCGGTAAAACGCCCTCGGCATCACCCGTCCCCGGGACACAGTAGACATGCTGCAACGGCGCCACGCCTTGGCGCGTGAGCACGTGCACCCGCAAGCCGAGTTGACGAGCCAACCGCGCCGTCTCTCGGCCAATACCGCCATAGCCCCACAACCCAACGGTTAGTCCGCGGATCTCGCGCTGAAAGATCGCCCCGCGGTCCCAGATCGCCGCATCCTGATTGCGGATCATCTGCCGAACATCGCGCGCTAAGTTGACCATCATCGCGATATTCCACTCGGCAATCGGTACATCAAAACATCCGCGTCCATTCGTCGCGCGGACACCCCGCGCGGGCAAATCCAAACCGAACAATTGAGAATAACCCGTCGAGGCGAGTTGGATCCATTTCAGCTCGCGCAATTCCGCCGCATTCGTCGGCGGAAAAGTGCAAAAAAGTGCTTCCACCCCTTTGAGCTGCGCCGCGTCTAAGGGCCGAACGATTTCGGCCGCTGGCGTGATCACTTCAATATCATGATGACCCGATTGCTGTAATGCCGCCAATGCCGCCGGCTCCACCGCCACATCAATGAGAATTTTCATGAGCTTAGGTAGAAAGAACTTTCCCGGGCACGCTGTTAAATTCACCGCTCCCGGGCTGGAAGGGATAACGGCGCTTAATTTCATCCGTCAGCACTACCCCGAATCCGGGGCGATCAGGCGGCAACACATAACCATCTTTCATAATCAACCCGCCATCGATGATATCGGTATGCAACCCGGCATAATCCGGCGCGATTTCTAGAATACAGGTATTGGGTGCCGCAAAACCGGCATGTACATTTTGCATTAACGAGCCACCGGCTCCCCAGGCATGCGTGGCGATCTTGCGTCCGCGGTCAGCCATCATTTTGGCGACTTTCATGAATTCGCCCATGCCGCCCGTAAAAGACGCATCGGGTTGCCCGATATCGAATGAATCCTGTTCGGCAAAGACCCGCCACTCATACGCCGCCGTCAGACACTCACCACCCGCAATGGGCGTGGTCGTAGCGCGGCAAAGTTCAGCATAACCCCACGGATCCGTATAGTGGAGCGGTTCTTCAAAGAAGAATAAATTATAGGGCTCGACGGCTTTCGCCGCCGCGATGGCTACCTCTACCGTCCAAGTGGCTCCCGGACTATTGCCCATATGACCATCCAACATGAGCCAGGCATCAGGGCCCACCTGCGTTCGCATGAAAGCTATTTTATCTGCCTCAAATTCGGCCGCCTCCTTTGGTTCCATCGGTGAATACCATCCCGTATCGGGCGAATAACTTCCAGTGGCCACCTTGATGCCGCGGAATCCTCGCGAAAAATAATGATCAATTTTCTTGGCCAACTTTTCCTTCGGATAGTTACTCGGACCACCGGTCGCATAAGCCGGCAAACGGGCATGTTGCGCCCCGCCCAAGAGCGTATGCACGGGCAAGCCGAGTTGCTTACCTTTCAAATCCCACAGCGCCGCTTCGATGCCATTCAGCACAATGGTGCCCAGACCAACGCGACACCAAAAATTGCCGCACTGGTACATGCGTTTCCACAGCTCCGGAATATCATCGACCGTCTGCCCAACGAGAATCGGTCGGAAAAAATCGACGATTGCAGGGACCGTCTCGGGACAAAAATAGCCCGCGTAGGTCTCGCCAATCCCGATCAGTGGTCCATCCGTAATAATTTCAATAAAAGCAGCGCTCCGCAATTTGCGCAGCTCGCGAATGAAGGGATCGTTAGTGCAGGGCCCCGTGAGGAGCGTCGTGCGAACATCAGTGATAATCATTTTTTAATTAGGTTAAATAGTTGTAATGCTGTTCTCAATATACAGCCCGGCCGCCGGTAAGATCAAAGGTGAACCCCGTGGTAAAAGCCGCCTCGCGTGAAACAATAAACGCCGCCATCGCGGCAACTTCCTCTAAAGTTCCACAGCGCTTCATCGGGATTTTGTCCGTCATGTACTTGACGGTCGCGGCTGGTAAAATATCAACCATCGGCGTCTGAATAACCGCTGGCGCCAGCGCATTGATCGTCACCCCCGTTTCCGCGTATTCTTTACCTTGGACCTTAGTGAGGCCAATGACCGCCGCCTTCGAACTCGAGTAGGCCACCATCCCCGCGTTTCCTTCTTTGCCGGCAATCGAGGCGATGTGCAGAATCCGACCATAACCTTGCTTGGTCATGACCGGCAGCACGTGCTTTGAAGTTAAAAATGTGCCGTACAGATTTGTTTTTAAAACCTGATCAAAATCACTCAAGGCCACTTCATGTGTCTTCAGATTCGTTTTCCCCGTTATCCCCGCGCAATTAACTAAAATATCGATGCGGCCCAACTGAGCTAAAGTAGTATTTACCGCCGTGCTCACGGCAGCTTCTTGGGTGACGTCGACCTTTAATAACAGATGGGGTGGCGCGAATTCTTGGGCTAAGCCCGCGAAGGCGGCATCATTGAAATCAAGCAAGACTACCGTCGCGCCTTCAGCGCTGAGACGACGCGCTACCGCCAAGCCAATACCCGAGGTGCCTCCGGTGATCAGAGCAACTTGTTGCGCGAAACGAGGGGTAGTGTTCATAAATTGAGAGATAGTGATTTAAATAGCTGCGCCGCTTCATGCGCAATCAGCGACTGCCCAGGCCGCGTAATATGAATACCATCAGTGTGACAAAAGTCTGGTCGAATATGCCGCGGATCAGCCGGATCCACCACCAACGCATGCCGATCGACGATCGGGCGACCGCTCGCTAGAATTAAGCGATTGAGCTCCGTCAATTCCGCGTAATGCGCCGGCGTCGGTAAAACCCGCGGGGGCACCGTAGAGAAAACTGCCCGGCCACCCCAGGTGATCAGCGCGGCCTGCCTTTGCATATTATCAAAAGCAATCGCCGCTTTAACCCCCGTACCAATGTCATTCGTCCCACCTTCGATCCAAACGATCGCCGGACGGAACGGAGCGATCTCATAGGGGAAGCGACCCAAATCGAGGGTTGTGCTCGAACCGCCACTGCCGGTGTTTAGCACAAATTCTTGCCCCAAAGATTGGGTCGCCAGGTGTACGTAACTTTCCGCCTCCGGCTCGCCGTCGATGCCAGCCGTAATCGAATCACCAATTACCCCGAGTCGACAATTCGTCGCCGGCCCCACGGGCGTGACCCGCCAATCAAAAACCTCCAGCCCGCCACGGGTGGCCTGGGGATTAGTCCTCAAACCAAATCCCGGGAAACCCGGTATGAATCGGCGACGATCCGTGACGACCAATTCAATCGCTCCCGCCGGAACATCCGCGCCCGTCAAACGCGCATAAACCGCTTTTTGAAATAACAGCACGGTCAGCGTGTAGACGGTGCCGGGCGTCATCATCACCACCGGCTTAGCCCGATCACCCGCCAATAATTTATCGACGTTCAGTGATAGAATATAAAAAGCCCCATTCTCAATGCGCACGCGCACCGGAATATCTTCGGGCGTAGTTCCACGACACAAGCGCATCTCAATCAACCCATGATCTCCGGGGGTCACCCCCGTTTGGGTACTGCGAAAAGAAAATTGGGCCAACTGCGAGCGATTCCCCAGCATGGGTCGATCGCGCAACGTCGCCCAAGTAGAGCTGCCCACTAAGCCTGCATCGACCGTCCAACCCTCACGACGACGCCCGTATCGCGCCGGATCAGTCAGTGAACTATGAACTTTTAATGCGGCAGGATCCTGTGACGTAATTTTTAATGAATCCTGCAGATAATAAACCCCGCGCTGCTCCGCCGTCGCCAGCTGCGCCAGTAATTCAGACATTGTTGACCCAGGCGCGGCGCGCAGGCGCGCCGGTGCCCAAACCGCCGCTGTCCCCACGGACAGCAATCGAATAAAATCGCGACGCGGTAAGAGCATAACCAGCCCAAGAGCAGTTTAGCGTATTTCTAGAATGGTCCCAGCCACATGCTGCAGCCCACCGGGCACATTAAAATAGTAAGTCACCAAAACATGGTGCGCGTCCAACACCACCGACCATGGGTAACCAAGGTCAGTCGTGCCACCATCATCGCGCAATACGATCTCGGGGGCCGTCGCAAAGTCGGTACATTCCGCATTAAGAATGCGCGCGCGAATTCCGATAGGCTTGTGCCGGTACCCATAGGTGAGGAGCACCCGATTATCCGGCAAACGCAGCGCATGCAGCGGATGCCCTTGGAAGCCCATGCCTTGCCAAGGTTGAAAGCTTTTACCGCCATCGATTGAGCGAGCCATGCACGCCTGATCCTCATATTTTTCTGAGCGAAGAAAGGCGATGATGTCACCGCGCGGCGTCTCATAAACTGAGGTTTCATTAAATGACACCTTCGCATCACCCGCCACGGGGCAGGAGTATTGCCAACTCAAACCATGATCCGAAGAAATAAGTAAGTGGGTCGATGTTCTCGCCGGCTCGAGAGAATTAAAGGCAGCTACTACCCAGAAAATCCTCCCGTCTTTTCCCTCCGTAAGCGCTCCGCGATTGTAGGCCGGTATAGGCTTGCCGTAAGGGGTCAGCAAAATTTCCGCCTCGATATGGGGGGGATAAAGTGGGGCCGACCATTGTTTGCCCCCATCCGTCGAACGCAGATAATACCCGCCATTAAAAATTGAACCGGGATAGTTTTCATGAACCGGCGCCTTCAATTTAGGTACGCCATCCGGGCGCACGAACGTCCAACCGTAACTGGTGCAAAGCAAAGTTCCGTCCCGCAATTGCAGCAGTCCCGGATCCTGAGATCCGCCGAAAGGATGCGCATAGATCAACTCCGGCGTCGGGGTCCACGTCACGCCGCCATCGCGCGAACGCACGCCCATCAGGTAACTGTTCGGATCAACGTGATTATTATGCCCCTCACCCAACGCCAATCGATTGGGTGCACGGCGGAAGGCTACGAGCAGCTCCCCGTCGGGCCGCTGAACCACTGAAGGAAATGCGCTATGAAACAGGGGATCCGCATAAATCACAACATCACGGACCTTGCGCACACTGGGCTCAGCCGAGAGTGAGGTTGTGCTAAGCAGCGCAAGGGCGAGTAAAACCAACGGAGGGCGTAAAGATAACATAAGTGGAGTAGAGTTAATTTTTGCTGAGAGTAATATCAATGGTCCGGCCAAAGGTGGCGCGGCCTTGTGGACTGCCCCAAGAGCCGAGGTCATAGGCGAAAAAGATACGATTATCGATCGGGGATTCTTCGATGGCGGTATAATGCGTCGTCAAAACGCCGGAGGTCATCCGCACCACGTGACTCCACGTCACCCCGCTATCGAGACTGATGGCGAGATAGTTTCCGTTCCAAGGATGTTCCGCCCGGGGCCAGCAAGCGCGGGGCGGCACGCGTACGCCAAACGAAGCCACCACTATCCCGCTGCGCAAAACGAGGAGATCTGGATCGACCACGGCACCGATCATTTCAATCGGATTATTTTCAATTAACTGACCGTG
>CAIVJE010000116.1 GCA_903906135.1 uncultured Verrucomicrobiota bacterium
ACGACAGATTTAATTGCGGCCAGACTTTCCAATCCGCGCCGGAAGTCCGCCCGTTGCGCGGCGGTGAGCTCAGGTTTTAGCCAAAAATACACACAATGAAATAGCATAGGCCGCCTAAAGAATCATTCTGGGCGCCTGAGGCAAATACTGAATAGCAGCCGAGCACTACCCCAGTGCTCGGCCGCCAATCAGTAACCCAATAACTACCCAATTTTATCGCGCCTAGAAACCGTAACGAACCCCCACCGCGTAAAGCCAAGGATTGAGTTGCGCCTCAGTCAGGGTCGCCGTCGCCGTAGACACACTCGAGCTGAGGGCGGCTTTCTTCACATCGACATTAAAGGCCCAACGCTCATCGATGTTCCAATCCACCCCAAACTGCGCCGCAAGGCCGAGACTATAATGATCGAGATGCAGGGGAATGCCCGCGACCATCAGTTCATTGCCCCAAATCAGAGTGAAATTTACCCCCAAACCAATATAGGGGCGAATGGTGCCACCCGGATTACTTTGGTACTGCACAAATAAAGTCGGCGGAAGATGTTTAAATGTTCCTAATTTCCCAACCCCGGCGAGCGTCACCTCTTGGCTCTGGGGAATAGTCAAAACGAGCTCGGCATTGATCGTATCACTGAACGCGTAATCGATATCAATTTCTGGAATTAATTTGTCGTTCACAGAAATAGCATTCTTCGCAAAGTTAATCCCCAACGCACTGAAGGCATCTGACTGATCGACGGTTTCAAGATAGGTTGCGCGCAAGCGTGCTGACCAAGGACTCGCCGCTTGGAGGGCAGCCACGGAGCAAAACAGCAGCGCAGCACGCGTAATGAGAGGGGGTAGCTTCATAGAGAATATCTTAAAATGAGCGGAGCCTAATTTTTGTGAGTATAGGCTAAACCCCGTCCACTGACTGAGCTTGGTTTGTCAGACTCAGCGCATCATTTGCTGGTAGCCGCTGATCAGTGGATCTCACTGAACCAACGATTGATTCGCAGCCCCATCTCGTCAGAATGCTCCCTCGTTCTCCAAGCGTGCTCCGGGCGGCACCGACCGGAGCAATTTATCCATGTCCTCACATCCACTCACCCTACTCGTCGACAACGGTTCGCTCGCGCCCGCGGCTACCCAGGCCCTGCGCGCGCTGGCCGCACAGCTGGCGGCCCGGCTCGAGATCGCGGTCGAGCCAGTTTCCTTATTACACGCCAATGCCATCGACCCACAAGCGCTCGCGGGGCGCCCGGCCGAAATTCTAGAACCAGCCATCCAACGCCATCTGGCGGCGGGGCAAAATAGCTTCCTGATCCTGCCGCTGTTTTTTGGCCCTAGCCTTGCCCTCACCGAATACTTGCCGGCAACCCTCGCGCGCCTCCGGCAAACCCACCCCCAGTTAACCGTGCAGCTTGCCCCCCCTTTGCACGCCTCAGGTGACCGCCGGCTTGCGCAAATTCTAGCGGAGCACGTCCAAGCCATGCGACCGCCCCATTCGCCCACTGAACCGGTCTGGGTTGCACTCGTGGACCACGGCAGCCCCTGCGCAATGGTGACCGCCGTGCGCAATGAACTTGCGACGCAACTGGCAGCCGAGCTTGGACCCCGCGCCGCCGCCGTCACCCCATGCAGTATGGAACGGCGACCGGCAGCGGCCTATGACTTTAACGAGCCGCTTCTAAATAAATTGCTGACCACCCTGCCTTGGTCCGAACGCCGCGTGATCGTCGCCCTACAGTTTTTATTGCCGGGCCGCCACGCTGGCCCCAGCGGCGATATTGCCGAAATTTGCCGGCAGGCGGAAGCCACCCAACCCGGCCTGCGCACCGCGATGACCGCCCTGGTTGGGGATCATCCCTTATTAATAGAAATACTCGCTGACCGCTGGCGGTCGGCGCGCGCCCTCGCCTTAGACTGAGCCGCCTCGCTCGGGTCAGGGGCCGCCAAGCGCACAAACACTGAGGCCGGCAGCTCTGGCTCCACTTTATTCGCCGCGATATCCGCCGAAATAATGCGCGCCCAATGTTGCCGCCACTGCCGAGCAGCCCAAACAAAAATATTAAACGGAAACATTGATCGTAAAATTTTCGCGTACCCCCGCTTGCAGACTCGCTAACTCCGCTGGGAAAATCGTCGGCCGCGCCACTAGCCCCACGATAATGAGCGCCGGCTGGCCAATAACCCCAGCCACTAACTCGCCGACCCGATCAAGCGTCCCGTAAGAAATTTTTTGCGTCGGCCAAGAGGCCTCACTGATCACGGCCAGCGGCATATCTGCCGCCATCCCATGCTGCATCAATTGGGCGGCAATTTCCGGCAGGCTCCGCACCCCCATATAAAAGCACAACGTCGCTCTCGATCGGGCGAATAACGCCCAGTCGAGGATGCGATTATTATCCGCGCATTGATGGCCCGTTATAAAAATCACCGCGGAAGCATGCTCACGGTGCGTGAGCACTAACCCCGCTGCCGCACTCGCCGCTGTAGCCGCCGTAACCCCCGGCACGATCGCGTACGGGATCCCCGCCGCGCGCAACGCCTGCAACTCCTCCCCAGCCCGTCCAAAAATAAGCGGATCGCCTCCTTTCAACCGGACGGTTTTTTTTCCTGCCCGCCCCAAGGCGACCAAGAGTGCGTTAATCTCAGCCTGCGTGGAACTATGGCAACCCGCACGCTTTCCCGCAAAATGCTGCTCCGCTTCAGGCCGACAGTGCTGCAATAACTCCCGATTAACCAAGTCGTCGCAGACCACGGCATCAGCCTCTCGCAAAAGATTCAGCCCGCGCACCGTGATGAGATCAATCGCCCCTGGGCCGGCGCCAACGAGCCAGACGAAACCAAGGGAGGAACGCGGTAAATCAATCATGAGTTATTTAGTATAAATAGCTACTTATAAACTTTACAACCTCCTTGATCGAAGCAAGCCTTCTCTGCGCCATGACTCCAAATCCCGCCGCCCCACTCAGTAAAAACGAGGTCCTTAAACAAAACGACCCCACCCTTGGTGGACAGTTGGGTGAAACCTTAGCCGACCCAGCCCTAGCCTGCTTTTCATCTGATGATGAGCAGTTTCTGAAGTTTCACGG
Source organism: uncultured Verrucomicrobiota bacterium (assembly GCA_903906135.1). Lineage (GTDB taxonomy): Bacteria > Verrucomicrobiota > Verrucomicrobiia > Opitutales > Opitutaceae > Lacunisphaera. Next base: position 3,078 of record CAIVJE010000116.1, read on the forward strand.
CATTTATCAGCAAGATGACCGCGACCTTCGAAAATCGGGCAAGCAATACATTATGATGGTGCGCGCCCGCATTTCTGGGGGGATTATTCCTCCAGAACAGTATCTAGCTTTTGATGATCTTTCTGAGCGCTACGGCAATCAATCGCTGCGCATCACTTCACGGCAGTCCTTCCAATGGCACGGGGTAGTCAAAGATAACCTCGGACCCCTCATGAAGGGGCTCAACGACGCTCTTTGCACCACCCTAGCCGCATGCGGTGATGTAAATCGCAATGTCATGGCGCCGGCGACGCCCGCCACGAGCGCACTGGTCGAGCGCGTTCAAGAGGACGCGCGTCGCGTCAATGACGCCCTCCTGCCTCAAACCGGAGCCTACCATTCTATTTGGATTGATGGCGAACCGCTCAAGCTGACGGCTGAAGAAAAACAGGCCTTTACCGACCCGCTTTACGGAAAACAATATCTCCCGCGCAAATTCAAAATCGCCTTCGCCATTCCCCCGCTCAACGACACCGATGTCTACAGCAACTGCCTCGGTCTGGTCGCGATTGCTGATCCGGCCGACCCAACGCGCCCATTGGGATACAATTTACTGTGCGGCGGCGGCTTGGGGATGAGCCATAATAATCCGGCCACTTTCCCGCGCATCGCCGATGTCCTCGGATTCTTCCGCGCTGAGCAATTGGTCGACGTCGCCAAAGCGGTCCTGACCGCCTACCGCGACTCCGGGGACCGCACCAATCGCAAGCATGCTCGGCTCAAATATATTATCGCTGAACGCGGAGCCGACTGGTTTCGCCAAGAAATCGAGGCCCGCGCCGGTTTTAAATTAGAGCCGGCTCGCCCCTTCCATTTTGATCGCCAAGGCGACCTCTTCGGCTGGCACCGCCAAATGGATGGGCGCTGGTTCCTCGGCCTCTACGTTGAAACTGGCCGGATCAAAGACACCCCAGACCGTCAGCTAAAAACCGCCCTCCGCCGCATTGTCGCAACTTTCCGCACCGAAGTCCGCCTCACTCCCTCGCAGAATCTTCTCCTCGCCGGCGTAACGACTGACCAAAAAGATGCGATCACCGCTGAACTCGGCGCGCACGGGATTCCTGTTGAAAATCAAGCCGGCGCCATTCGCCGCGCATCGATGGCCTGCCCCTCCATGCCCACCTGTGGCCTCGGCCTGGCTGAAAGTGAACGAGCCCTCCCAGGTATTCTCAGCCTGATCGAAACGTTGCTCGCAGATCTGCAGCTCAGCGAAGAGGAAATCATTATCCGGATGACGGGTTGCCCCAATGGCTGCGCCCGTCCCTACCTGGCAGAAATTGGCTTCGTGGGTCGCGCGCCAGGAAAATATAGCCTCTACCTTGGGGGCAATGCCGGCACCACGCGCCTCAATCAAGAATATCGGGCCAGCGTAAAAGTAGATGAAATCATCCCGGTGCTCCGCCCCCTCCTGACCCGCTGGAAAAGTGAACGAACCGGCGGTGAACGCCTCGGCGATTTTTGTGCCCGCGTGATTTGGCCAGAACAAAAAATCGCGCTCGTGACCCCGGCCACCCCCGAGACCAATTGAGATGACTCCAGCCGAACTCACGCACTGGAACACCACGCTGCGGACTAAATCCCCTCTCGAAATCATGCAGTGGGCGATCGCCCAAGCCGCGGGCCGCGCCGTTGTCTCAACTAATTTTCGGCCGTACGAAGCGGCGATTTTGCACCTAGCGGTACAAGCCCAACCCAATATCCCCATTCTTTGGGTTGACCACGGCTACAACCGGCCCGCCACCTATCAACACGCCGAAGCGCTGCGCGCCCTTCTTGGACTTAATCTCCAAACTTACCTGCCGCGCTTGTCTGCCGCGCATCGCGATGCCCTGTATGGCCCCATTCCGACTCTCGCTGATGAGGCCGGCCTTAAATTATTTAGCACCCAGATGAAGCTAGAACCATTTCAGCGCGGCCTGCGCGCCCTCGCGCCGACCGTCTGGCTGACGGCGCTTCGCCGCACCCAAAATACCCAGCGCGCCAGCCTCGACCTGCTCTCCTTAGATACAAATTTCGGCGTACTGAAAGTGAGCCCGTGGTTCTACGCCACCGACGCTGACCTTGAAGCCTACTTAGCAAAATACCGCCTACCCAATGAGTGGGATTATTTCGATCCAGCTAAAGCCGACGAAAAGCGCGAGTGCGGTTTACACGCCGCTTGGGGTAAACCAGCGGACTCCGCCTAATCTTTATCAAATATTTTTGGCCCCTGCCTCGAGCGGAGCCCTTCCCTTGTTCATGAAAAGTTACCACCTCGATCACCTGCAACACCTCGAAACCGAGGCGATTCATATCCTCCGAGAAGTCGCCGGTGAATTTGAACGCCCGGCGCTCCTTTTCTCTGGCGGGAAAGACTCCATCTGCCTGCTACGATTGGCCGAGAAGGCCTTCCGCCCATCCGATCTCCCCACCCCCCTCCTCAATATCGACACCGGCCACCATTTTCCTGAACTCAATGAATTTCGCGACCAACGCGCGCAGGAACTCGGCGCCAAACTGATCATCCGAACTGTCGAGGCCGCTATCGCGCAAGGTCTAGCCCAACCAGTCCCAGGGGAAATCAGCCGCAATCGCTTACAGATTCCCACGCTCCTGGCGGCGATTGAGGAATTTCGCTTCGACTGCTGCATTGGTGGCGCCCGACGTGACGAAGAAAAAGCCCGCGCGAAGGAACGTTTTTTTAGTTTTCGCGACCGCTTTGGACAATGGGATCCAAAAAATCAACGCCCCGAAATCTGGAACCTATACAACGGCCGCCTCAATCCCGGGGAAAATATGCGCGTGTTCCCCTTAAGCAACTGGACGGAAATGGACGTCTGGGAATACATCCAACGCGAGCAGTTAGCTGTGCCGAGTATTTATTTTAGCCATCAACGAGCGTGTGTTCGCCGCAGCGGCCAATGGTTGCCGGTCAATCAACTGACCCCACCCACCGCTCGAGAGGAAGTCCGTAACTTGGTCGTGCGCGTCCGCACGATCGGCGATATCATGAGCACCGGCTGCGTCGAATCTACCGCCACCACCGTCGCTGATATCATCACAGAAATTGCGGCGGCCCGCATCACGGAACGCGGTTCCCGCGCCGACGATAAAACGTCCGAAGCTGCCATGGAGGACCGCAAAAAAGCGGGTTATTTCTAATATGCTCACCCCACTCATGCCGTCGGCCTCATCCGCGACTGTCCCCATCGACATCCTCCGGTTTAATACCTGCGGGAGCGTCGATGATGGTAAATCCACCCTGATCGGCCGACTCCTCTTTGATTCAAAATCAATCATGGAGGATCAATTGGCGGCCCTCGAGCGCTCCGCCGATATCACCGGTAACGGTCAAATCAACCTCGCTAACCTCACCGATGGCCTGAGGGCCGAGCGCGAACAGGGCATCACGATCGATGTTGCCTATCGTTACTTCGCGACCCCCCGCCGTAAGTTCATCATCGCTGATACCCCCGGCCATATTCAGTACACGCGCAATATGGTGACCGGCGCGTCTTCCGCTAATCTCTCCATTGTCCTTATCGATGCTCGTACTGGAGTAATTGAACAGAGCCGCCGCCACACCGCCCTTGCTGGATTACTCCGTATTCCCCACCTCGTGGTGGCCATTAACAAAATGGATCTCGTGGGCTGGAGCGAAGCTCGCTTCAACGAAATCCGCGCCGAATTTGAAGAGTTTTTACCGCGCCTCGATATCCAAGATGTTAAATTTATCCCACTCAGCGCACTCAACGGCGACAACGTCGTGGAGCGGTCACCCCACACGCCGTGGTACGCGGGACCGCCGCTACTCGATCACCTGGAGACGGTCCACATCGCGAGCGACTGGAATTTAAATGGCTTCCGCTTTCCGGTTCAATGGGTCAACCGCCCCCATAATCCGACCAATCAGACTTTCCATGATTTTCGCGGTGTCAGCGGCCAAATCGCCGGAGGTATTGTTCGTACTGGCCAAAAACTTATCGCCCTCCCCGCCGGCGTCGTGACCACCGTACGGCAAATCTGGACCTATGACGGCCCGGTGGCTGAAGCCTTCTGCCCACAATCTGTCACGCTCGTCCTCGACGATGATATCGATCTCAGCCGCGGCAGTATGCTGGTCGGCACCGACCACCTCCCCGGCACCAGCCGTAACTTGGTGGCCGAGATTTGCTGGATGCATCCGGTCGCCTTGCGGCGGGGGAAAAAATATCTTCTTAAACACACCACTCAAACCGTGCCGGTGGTCGTCACCGAGATTCTGCACAAACTCAACATCGCCACCCTCGATCCAGAGCCCGAGCCGGCTGAACTAGCCATGAATGATCTTGGGGAAATTCGCCTGCAAGCCGCCCAACCCCTCTATTTCGATGGGTATACGACCAATCGCCTCACTGGCTCCTTTATCCTCATCGAGCCAGGGACCAACGCCACTGTCGCCGCCGGCCTCCTTGCTCCTCCCAGCGAAGTGATCAAGCCGGAGATTGGCGATTACGCGATCTGACGGGTTAAATTGCCTGGGGACTAACTACGGCACTTTCTCCGTTACCTTCTGGGTGCCGGGGTCGCTCGGCTTTTTCTCGTTACCAAAAAGGTTGCTCGAGTGAGCGCATGACGTAGCATGCAAAATCAATGAAGGTTTCTGTTAAGATTGATTACGCCTGTCGCGTCATGGCCGAACTCGCCCGCTTGCATGGCTCGGGAACGCTCGCGCAGATCGATCACCTCGCCCAAACGGAAGCGGTGCCCGCTAATTTTCTCGCGCAAATTCTGGGCAAACTCCGCACGCATGGCCTCATCACCAGCCGCCGCGGCAGCCAAGGCGGCTATGTCCTCGCGCGGAGCCCTGAAGAAATTTCCCTCTATGATATCCTGCTGGCGGTCGAAGGTGAGTGCCTCCATCTCAGCGGCAACTTCCAAGGCCGGAGTGGCCGACGCCTCAAGCAAGTCTGGGGTGAGATCAGTGCTGATTTGGTCAAAAAAACCAAGAGCTACACGCTGAACCAGCTCGCCACGAAGAACCCGACGGAGATGTATTATATTTGAGCCGCCCGCCGCGGTGAACTGCGCCCACTTGCTAACCAACGCAACCTGAGTAATCTGCCAGCTCATGAAATTAACCGCTGCCCTTCTTTTCTTCTCGATGATCCTTTTCTCCAAAGCCTCGGCCGAACCGCTTAAAGTTGGCGACCAAGCCCCCGTGGTCTCAGCGCTCACTGATACTGGCACAACGCTCAACCTGGGCGAAGTCTATCAGGCGAATCGCTACACCGTGGTCTGGTTTTATCCGCGCGCCCTCACGGGGGGCTGCACCGCGCAGGGTTGCTCGTTGCGCGATGCCAGCGCGGAACTCACGCAATTTGGCGCGGCCGTGATCGGCGTAAGCACCGACTCCATCGAAAAACAAAAAGAGTTTAAAGCGGTGAACCACTTTCCCTTCCCGCTCTTGGCGGACACCGACAAACTCGTCGTCAAAGCCTTTGGTCAATCCGTGATGATGATGGCCTCACGCGAGTGCTATGTGATTAAAGGCGGCAAAGTGGTCTACAAAGATACTGGGGTCACCAGTCGGCAGGCCGCCAACGTTCTCGCCTTTTTGGCCAGCGATAAAAATTAAAATAGCGGCGCCCGCAGGCGGCGGGCCCGCCGCTTGATGCTATAATTCGTCGTCGTTAACTGCCGCCAACACCTCGGCGCGAGGGTCATGGCGCGCGCGCTCAATCCAATCACGAAAGAGCGCTAACTCAGCAATCCACTCGGGTGGCAATGGTGCCGCGACTAAATCGATCACCCGCCAGGCGCCATTTTCATCGACCACGACATTACGATCATGCGTGTCGGCGACCAACCAGGGTACCCCCGCTAAAAAAGCGAGTCGCGGATGATCACGATCAGCCCGCAGAAACCGCGAGGGAATCGGAATAAGGTTAGCGGGATCAAGGCCGGAAACATCAGTTTTTTCGGGTAACATTCGCCCAAAAGTCTGCTTCGCCACGATAATACCTTCCGGAGTGATGCCGATTATTTCAGTGGGAATCCCAAATTGATGGGTGAGCTCAAGTTTGGCAAAAAGCATTCGATAGCTGCCAGGTACCGCGATCGCATTGAGCAAATCGCTTTCGCCGCGTTGAAAAGCAAAAGTCGCCCCGACGTCACCCCCTTCGCGAAACAGAAAAAATTTATAAACCGAATGCTGGTCATCGACAAAAGCTAAAGCTTCCACCCCGCCACCAATTCGCCGCAATTTTGGGCTATCAACCTCAAAGGGATCCTCCACTTCTGAACTAAAACCAAACACCTCAAACGGTATAATAGGCAAATGCTGCCGAAACGCCCGAATGGCGTCACCTAAGGCCGCCCATTCACCCCCCGTTGCTTCTAAAAGGCTTACTTCGTCTTCGGGGACGAGGACGAGAGAGCGATCTTTATCTGCTCGGATACCGCATTGGGCTGCTGCTTGGCCCAGCTGATCGAGCGCCCGAAGTCGTTGCCGGTGACTGTCCAGAACAACGGACCACCCTTCCGCGCCGGGGAGGCGGGAGCCGGTGAGGCAGGTTGATCTGCCGGAGAAGGGGTCGGATTGTTGCATGCCTCGGCCATGCGCCCAAGGTCACGTTTCCGCCCCTGAACGCAAAAACTATTTGCGCGCAGGTTGTTCACAGGCGAAACCCAAAGCGAGAAAGTAACCGTCCTAGGCTTGCCGCCGGCCTTTTTTACCGGAAACCTCTCGCTTGACACCCCCCACCCCCATCAATGACTTTGGACCTCTTTTTCTTATAAAACCATGGAACCTACATTTCGCCCACATCGCAAGAAACGCGCCCGTAAGATCGGTTTCCGCGCCCGCAAGGCCACCCGCGGTGGCCGTAAAGTCCTCGCCGCCCGCCGTCGCAAAGGCCGCAAGCGCCTCACGGTCGTCTAAAATGAACCTGCGCGCCGGGCAACGCCTGCGGCGCAATGACGACTTCCGCACCGTCCGTGAGCAAGGTCGCCGCACTGATTGCGGAGCTTTCCTCCTGACTTGGCGGACGCGTCCCGCTGAAACTGCGCTCACTCCCGCCCGCGTAGGAGTAGTCGCATCCCGCGCCTCGGTTGGTAATGCAGTTCATCGTAACCGAGCCAAACGCCGTCTGCGCGAAATCTACCGTCGCCATCAATCTCTGGTACCCGCCGGCGTCGATCTTGTCCTGACTGCGCGCCCCGCCCTTCTCCGACTTGAGTTTACTGATGTAGAACAACGCTTTACCCAAGCTTGCCAGAAATTTAAGCCCAACAAGCCCGCGCCCCATGCCTGATTCCCGCGCTCGCTTTATTACTCGCCTCCTCGCGCTCCCGGCCAAAATGGCCAGTGGCCTCATTGGGCTTTACCAGCACTCCGTGTCACCCGCTTTAGCGGCCCTCAACCCTGCGATGGGCTGCCGCTTCAGTCCCACTTGTTCGCACTATGCCCGCGGCGCCGTCCAAACCCACGGTTTATTTTTTGGTCTCTTTCTTGCCCTGCGGCGGCTCGTAAAGTGCGGACCTTGGCATCCCGGTGGCGAGGATCTCGTCCCTGCTGTTAAATTTTCCTGCGTTCGTACCGCGCGCATCAGCGCCCGGTCTTGCGACGCGCCTCTCGTCCCTCATCGTTAAGCTCCGTTTTTCCCATGGATAAAAAGAATACAGTGATCGGTGTGCTGCTCCTCATCGCCGCAATGGCGAGCTTCTACTTCAGCGCCCGCTTGGCTCCGCCGGTGGCCCCTTCCGGTAATCCCCCAGCGGGAACCTCCATCCAGCCCACCGGCTTGCCGATGGCGGCGAGCGCAAACCCTCAGCCGATCACTTCGCCAGATGACGCCGTGTTGTCAGCCGCCAAAACCGGCCCGGCCGAGTACGTCACCCTCTCCAATGATTTTATCACGGTGCAATTCACCAATCAGGGCGGGGCGATCCATCATGTTGGTCTGAAAAAATACCCTGAAACCAAAGGTCAGGCCGCCCTTTACACCCTTAATGC
>CAIVJE010000117.1 GCA_903906135.1 uncultured Verrucomicrobiota bacterium
ACGGTATCCGAGCCCATGGGTATCATTGGATTGCTGGCACCCCAAGAAGCGCCGTTGCTCGCCCTTATTTCTTTATTAGCTCCCGCCATCACGAGCGGAAACACCGTGGTCGCGCTCGCTTCGTCAGCGCAGCCCTATCCGGCAATTATTTTGGGCGAAATGCTCGCGACGAGTGATTTGCCCAGCGGGGTGGTTAATTTATTAACCGGGTTACGCGCGGAGCTTATCCCCACTTTTGCCACCCACGCACATTTGCGAGCCCTCGGTGGGGTGGCGAATAAGGCTGAGCAGACCGCGCTTAAGCTCGGCGCGGCGGAGAGCGTTAAACGGGTGAAGCTTTTTGCGGCGGAGGCGCCCATTAATTGGTTTTCCCGTGAACAGCAAAGCGTCGACACCTTGAGGGCCTATCTTGAGTTCAAGACGGTCTGGCACCCGATCGGAGGCTAAAATGATGATTGGTCCCGAAGCGCAACGCGCGCGTGCGCAATTAAAATACTGGTGGCTGGCTTGGGGTGTCGGCGGATTGAGCTTGATGACGATTTATTTTACTTCGGGCCCAGCGCCGAGCTTAGCCGGTGCAGCGAGAAGCCATCCGCTCACTGGCCTGATTGGGTTGGTGCCTTTATTTTTGAGTATTATTATCCGTTGGCTGATCTTGCCGCGTTGCTCGCATCTTAAAGCAGCGCTCCCGTGGTTTATCGTGGGTTTAGCTTTAGCGGAGGCGGCAGGTATCCTGGGGGCATTGCTCGGCGGTGTTTATCGGGCAAATCTCTGCATCCTGGGGCTGCTCGGTTTTCTGCAATATGCGCCCACGTTTGCCCGGCAATATCTCGATCCTAAGCCGACGGGGTATATTCCCAATAATTAAGTGCGCCGGGCGGGGTAAGGGTTCGGCTTACCGATGATCGCGCTTTTTTAGAAAGCGGGCGATCTCTCGAGCGATCGGCATGGCAGGCGCGGTGCCAGGTTGCATGACGGCGAGCGCCGCAACCGCATTCGCGTAATGTGCCGCCTCAAAAATATCGTGTTTAAATTTGATGAGGCCGGCGGCAAAGCCGCCGACAAAGGCATCGCCGGCACCGGCGGTGTCGACCACTTCTACTTCATGAGCGCGGATGTTGAGAAAGACGTCAGGCTGGGAGACGAAACAGCCGCGAGCGCCCAGGGTGATGATAACGACGGGAACCTTGAGGCAACGGCAGAGCCGATGCAGAGCATCGGGTGAGAGGGTGGCGAGAGTCGCTTCGGTGAAATTGTTCTGAGCGTTAAACGGCGCGGTGCGTAATAGGTTGGCGCCGGCTGGGGTTTTTTTAATCAGGGCAACAAACTCACTCTCGTTGGGAATAAGCACTTCCGTGTGTCGGAGTAAGGCGAGGTCAAATTGCGGCCTCATGGGCGCGGGATTGAGAACCGTGATCGCGCCGTTGCGGTGGGCGGTCCGCAAGGCAAACGCGATGGTGGTGGGGTCTGATTCGCCTTGGCATACGACCACTTGGGCGGGCGCGAGGAGGGCTAAGGGCAAATCGCGGGGGCGCAGACCAAGGTTCGCCCCGAGAGAAATAATGATTTGATTTTGTCCGGCCGCATTGACGGTGATCACCGACGTCCCGGTCGTATGTTTGGGCTTCTCCACAAAATGGGCTTCAAGATCAATTTCTCGGGCAAACTTGCGGGCATTAAGGCCAAAGGCATCACGGCCAACCGCGCCAATAAACAGGGTGTTCACTCCTGCCCGTAATGCGGCTACGGCCTGGTTGAATCCTTTGCCGCCCGGTCCGAGGCGAAAATCACCAATGATGGACTCGCCGGGCTGCGGAAAATTTTCGGTGTAGAACGCGAGGTCCTGATTAAAACTACCAATGACAACAACCGAGTGCTTCACAAAGGCAGACGTTAAAAGCAGCCGGCCCGCGGTGGCGACTAATTTTGTCGACCTCGAACCATTAATTTTGATCGGGCGGGTAGACGTGGCGTGCGCGTAGCTTGGGAACGCTGGGGTTAAGCTGAAGATAAGCGCTGGCCTCCGCCTATCTAGTGGCGAGCCCGTTGGTCCTTTTACCTCTGCGCTCAAGTTGGCTAAGGCCTTGTTGGTAGGTCATGGCAATAGCACAAGCCGAAGGAGAATATACCAATCGGTCGAGAGGCGAGCTTGCGGCAACGGGCGTCTCGTTGTTACGTCATCCTATGGGTACCTTTCCGGCGTTTGATACTGCGGCGAAATTGCAGCACGCCAAGGAACGGCTGTATGTCCTTTGTCAGCTCAGTGGCTGGGGTCTTTTATTGGTGATCCATTTTAGCTTTGCGCGAGCGGCTGCTTTGGTGAATCCGCCGCAGTTAGGCCACGACCAGATGCTAGAAGCCGCCTCGATGGTCATGGTGGTGTTATTGGGTCTGATCCTCACTCATTATGCGCGACCGTTGATCATGCGGTGGGGCTGGAAACAACTCGGCTGGCGGCCCCTCTTGCCGCGCATTGTGCTGATGGCGGCGATATTATCTCTGCTTTGGATGGCAGCGGGTTTTGGTTATTCTTATGGAGTTCTGCAGTTGCCGTGGACTTATAAAAGCAATCCCGCGATCGTGCTTACAGCCTCTTGGCTCAATGGCATGGGCCTGTTGGTTGGATGGCTCTGCATTTATTTTTTCTATCATATCTATGAGCAATTGCAGCGGTTGCAGGTCGAGCAATTGCGCTTGGTGGCGAACATCAAAGAAGCCGAATTACGCGCGTTGAAGGCCCAAATTAATCCCCATTTCCTGTTCAATTCTCTCAATAGTCTCCGCGCCTTGATCGATGAAGATGCGCCGCGAGCGCGTGAAGCCGTGACGCGGTTGGCCAACATGCTGCGCTATTCGCTCCAATCAGATCAGCTAGAAACCGTCACGCTTGGGGAAGAGCTGCGCACGGTAGAAGACTACCTCGCGCTTGAACAAATCCGTCACGAGAATCGTTTGCGCGTGAGTTGGCAGATTGCCGCGGCGGCCCGTGCCCAAATCGTCCCGCCGATGTTGGTGCAGACGCTCGTGGAAAATGCCGTTAAGTATGGGGTTTCTATTCGTCGCGAGGGCGGTGAAGTGATGATCTCGGCGCAAATTGAAAAGCAGGTTCTCATCATTAGTGTAATCAATCCGGGGGAGCTGACTGCGCCCAGTAACGCAGCTTCAGCCTTAGCTGGTTCTTCCCCCGGCGTGGGGTTGCGCAATGCCTCCGAACGACTCAAGCTTTTATATGGTGACCGGGCTACGCTACGACTTTTCTCTGCTCCGGCCGGATGTGTATCGGCGGTCGTTTCGATTCCCCTGCCCGCCAGCAGCTCATGAAAGCCTTACTCATCGATGACGAACGACTCGCGCGCAATGAACTGCGCCGATTGCTTAAGACTCATCCAGAAATTGAGATTATTGGCGAGGCGGTCGATGCCGCGGAGGCCCTCAGCAAAGTAGAGGCGCTAAAGCCCGATCTGTTATTCTTGGATATCCAGATGCCGGGGGATGATGGTTTTACTTTGCTCGAGAAACTGGATCCGCCGTTGCCGGCGGTTATTTTCACTACCGCCTACGATCAATTTGCGGTGAAGGCCTTTGAATTTAATGTATTGGATTATCTGCTCAAGCCGGTCGATCCCCACCGGCTAACGGGCGCTTTAGAAAAATTGCGCATGGGTCGGTTTAGCCCAGCGCTGCCCGCAGTCGCTGGGCGTCGGTTAGCGCCCGAGGATAAAGTTTTTGTCCGCGAAGGGGAGCGCTGCTGGTTTGTCGCAGTAAAAAACATTCGCCTGCTTGAATCAGAGGGTAATTACACGCGGCTGTATTTTGAAGAGCAGCGGCCGCAGCTGTTTCGATCCTTGACCGCGATGGAAGAGCGGCTCGATCCGCAGCATTTCTTCCGCGCCAATCGTAAACAAGTCATCAACCTTGCCTGGGTGGAGGGGATTGAGCCGTGGTTTAGTGGCGGCCTGCTGGTCAAGCTCAAGGGCGGTGTCAAGGTCGAGCTCTCTCGCCGGCAGGCCCAGGATTTCCGCGAACGCATGAGCCTGTGACGAATCCTGATCAAGGTGGAACTCAGGAAAGTAGAAACGAGCGGTGTCAGGATATCCTAATTTCCTGAGCTCCCCATTTGTCTTTAACCCTCTCCAACCATGATCGAAGCCCGCAACCTGACCAAGACATTCAAGGACAAGAAGCGCGGTGTCATCACCGCCGTGAACGACGTTTCCTTCACCTGCCGGCCCGGCCAGATCTACGGGCTGCTCGGGGCCAACGGCGCGGGCAAGACCACCACGTTGCGCCTGCTGGCCACGTTGTTGCAGCCCACGAGCGGCGTGGCCCGACTCGCGGGCTTTGATGCGGCCACGGAGGCGAACCAAGTGCGGGCTCATGTCGGGTTTCTCGCCGCCAGCACCGCGCTCTACGGGCGGCTCACGGCGCGCGAGATGATCACCTATTTCGGCCGGCTCAACGGGCTGGCCGATGCGACCATCAAGGAACGGCTCAACCGGCTCGCCGCCGAGCTCGACATGCGGGATTTTCTCGACCGGCGCTGCGAGAAGTTTTCCACCGGCATGAAGCAGAAGACCTCCATCGCCCGCACCCTGATCCACGATCCGGCGGTGATGATTTTTGACGAGCCCACTCTTGGCCTCGACGTGATGACCGCTCGTTCCATTGTCAAGTTTGTGCGGGATTGTCGGGATCGCGGCAAGACCGTCATCTATTCCACCCATGTCATGAGCGAGGTGGAGAGGATCTGCGATATCATCGGGATCATCCACGATGGGCGGCTCGTGGCGGAGGGCACGCTGGCTGAGCTGCGGCAGCGTTTTGGTGAGACCGATATGGAGGAGATTTTCATCAAGGCCGTCGGCGGCGAGGCGGCTCTGACGGCGGCGTTAAAAAATTAAGGAACCATACGATGAACTGGCAAAATATTCTCACGGTCTACCTGAAGGAATTGAAGGATTCGCTGCGCGACCGCCGCACCCTCATCTCGATGATTGTCGTTCCCACACTGATCATGCCCGTCATCATGTTCGGCGTCGGCACCATCATGACCAAGATCATGAAGCAGGCCCAGAGCGAGACCGTGTCGGTCATGGTGCTGGGGGGCGCGGACTCGCCGGGCGTAATAGCCGCCCTGCAGGATGATAAAAAATTCCGCCTCCTCCCGGCGAAGGCCGACTACCGGCAGCTCATCTCGGAAAAGAAAGTCCGAGTGGCTGTGGAAATCCCGGCTGGGTTTGAGGCCGCCCTCAAGTCGGGCAGTACCCAGACGGTGTCCCTTTATTATTACGAGGGGGAGTTGAAATCGGGCTTTGGCGTCAAGGCGGTGCAGGAATTTTTCACCACTCTGCGGGACAGGACCATTGAGCTCCGGTTGAAGGAACAGGGCCTTCCGGCCGCCATCATCAAGCCCTTTGTCGTGCGGAGGCAGAATGTGGCGCCACCAGAAAAAGTCGGCGGCAATGCCATTGGCGGCTTTATCCCCTATCTGATCATCATCCTGTGCTTCACTGGCGCGATGTATCCGGCGATGGACCTTACGGCGGGGGAAAAGGAGCGCGGCACGATGGAGACGCTGCTGTGCAGCCCGGTCCATCGCATCAATATCGTGGTGGGCAAATTTCTGATGGTGCTGACCGCGTCCCTGACCACCGTGCTCCTGTCGATTGTCTCCATGGGGGTGAGCGCCGCGATCGGGGTGATGTATTTTGGCGGCAAGGCCACGTCGCCAAGCGCCACGTCCGCCATGGCTGGCCAGGCCGCGGAGGGCAGCAGCATCCCGCTCATCGACCCGGTGGGCTTGATCGGGGTCGCGGCTCTCGTCCTGCCGGTCGCGGTGTTCTTTGCGGCCATGTTGCTCGCAATTTCCCTTTTCGCCAAGAGCTACAAGGAGGCGCAGAGCTACGTCTCACCCCTCATCATCGTGGTCATCATGCCAGCGGTGATCGGCATGCTGCCCGGGGTGGAGCTGAATGCTAAGCTGGCCCTAGTGCCGATCCTCAATCTTTCATTGGTCTGCAAAGAGATGCTCTCGGGCGTGTGGCACTGGCACTACATCGCCTTGATCTTTGGCTCCTCCTGCCTCTATGCCGCCATCGCGCTCGGGTTCGCGGTGAAAATGTTTAATCGCGAAGACGTCATGTTCCGCGCTTAGCCGCCGCGCTTGGGCGGCATTATTCTTTCTCTAACTCGGTCAACTGGCTGGCGGCAGATTCCCACGCGGTGGTGGCGGCTTGGAGTTGGTCCACCAGTACACTGAGTTCCCGATTTAAATGCTGCGCCTTGCCCGGTGAGTTATACGTCTCGGGGGCCTCGAGTTCAGCGGTTAATTCATTTTGCTTGGTCTCGAGTTGGGAAACTTTTTCTTCCAAGTGGCCCACTTCACTGCGGAGTTTTTTTACATCAGCTGGGTTGGCCTTCTTCGGGGCCGCTGGTTTCGGGGCTGCCGCGCTGGTCTGTTTCGGGCGCGCATCAGTGAAGCCGGCAGTGAGGGCAGCTCGGGCGTTGCTGGCTTTGGATTTCTCCAAGTAATAATCGTAGTTACCAGAATAAGGAGTGAGCCGGCCACTGTGCACGTGCAGCACCATTTGCGCTAGTTGGCGGATAAAATAGACGTCGTGGCTGATGAAGATAAACGTGCCCTCGTAATTTTTGAGCGCATTGACCAAGGAGTCGATCGACGGAATGTCGAGGTGGGTCGTCGGCTCGTCCATCAGGAGGAGGTTGGGCGGATTGACGAGCAGGCGGGCGAGGGCGAGGCGGGATTTTTCTCCGCCCGAGAGGACCGAGACTTTTTTATGCACGTCATCTTTGCGAAAAAGGAAGCCGCCGAGCACGGCGCGGGCCTGTTGCTCGGTGAGTTGGTTCTCGTTGGTGCGGAGCTCCATCACGTTTTCAAAAACAGTGAGGTCTAGCTTAAGATTGTCGGCGCGGTTTTGGGCAAAATAGCCCGGCACGACGTTGCTCCCGAAATTAATTTCGCCGCCTTGGATCGGAATGACGCCCGCCAATATTTTCAGGAGCGTGGATTTGCCGGCGCCGTTCGGGCCGACGAGCACGATCTTTTGGGCCCGTTCGGACTCAAAATTTAAATCGGTATAGACCACATGATCGCCATAGGCCTGCCGGACTTTTTTTAAGTTAACCACTTTGAGCCCAGAGCGCGGGGGCTGCGGGAAGCGAAAATTAATTTTCTTCAGATCCTCCCACGGCTCCTCCACGGCGACGTCCTTGAGCCGCTCAATCTGCTTTTCCTTGGATTTGGCCCGTGAGGCCATGGAGGCCTTGGCGCCGAAGCGATCAACGAATTTCTGGAGATGAGCAATTTCGCGCTGCTGGTTCTTGAATTGCGCGGCCTGCTGCTCTTTGCGGGCATCTTTCTCGTTGAGGTAATCGTCGTAATTCCCGGTGTATTTATTGAGGGTACCACTCCGTAATTCGAGGATGCCGTTGCACAGTGAATTTAAAAATTCACGGTCGTGGGAAATGAGCACTAAGCCGCCGGGGTAGCGGGTCAGATAATCTTGGAACCAGAGCAGCGCTTCGAGATCGAGATGGTTCGTGGGCTCATCGAGCAACAGGAGTGCTGGCTCACTGACAAGTAAACGGGCGAGATGGGCGCGCATGACCCAGCCGCCTGAGAAGGACTTCGCCTGTTTGTCGTGATCGCTCTCACGGAACCCAAGACCGGCGAGAATTTTTTTGGCGCGGGGCTCGAGCGTCCAATCGATGTCGTAGTCATCGTCGTTTTCCGGCACGAGTTTCTTGCCGCTCGTGGCGATAGCCAGAATTGTTTCGTCACGGACGGGCGCGCTTTCTTGCGGTAAGTAGCCGAAATCTGCGCCGCGCTCCCATTCAATCGTTCCTTCGTCGGGGGTCTCTTCGCCCAAGATTAGGTTGAAGAGGGTGGATTTGCCCGCGCCATTGGGCCCAACCAGGCCGAAGCGATCGGTGCGCGCAACGAAAAGCGATACGTCCGAGAAGAGCTCTCGGGTACCGTAGGACTTGGCGACATCAGCAATGGTTAACATGGAAAACCCGCGAGTGAGCCGTGTCCTTTAGCCGCGGTCAATCGCACACTTGCGGAGTCTAGTAATCTTCTGGAAGCTGATGATCGATAGTTATCTGCAAGGTTAAGATCATGAAAATAATGCGGCGGGGCCTAGCCGCCAGCCGCGCCATGCCTTAACGCGCACTTTGCATCTCAGGTTTTTATGCTTTAGCATCGGCGGGAATGTCTAATCGCCTGGCTGCTGAAAAATCTCCTTACCTCCGCCAACACGCGGACAATCCCGTGCATTGGCAGCCCTGGGGGGAGGCAGCGCTGGCTCAAGCTAAGGCGGAGCAGAAACCGATTTTTCTGAGTATTGGCTACTCGACGTGTCACTGGTGCCACGTGATGGCGCATGAGTCGTTCGAGAATCCGGCGGTCGCCGCCGTGTTAAATCAGGACTTTGTGCCGATCAAAGTGGATCGTGAAGAACGGCCTGACCTCGACCGAGTTTACATGGCCTATGTACAGCAGACGACGGGTCACGGTGGTTGGCCGATGAGCGTGTGGCTGACGCCTGAGGGGAAGCCTTTTTTTGGTGGAACTTATTTTCCGCCAGATGATCGGCAAGGCCGCGCTGGGTTTGTGACGGTGCTCCGCGCGATCACGCGGCACTGGGCGGAGCAGCGGGCGAAAATCCTAAAGGGAGCTGATGAGGTGGTTATCGGACTGCAGCGGGCCAGCTTGGGCGGCGGCAAGAGCGAAGGTCGAGATGAGCTGACGCCGGCGGCTCCGCTGTTCGAAGTTGCCGAGCAGGCTTTTGAGCAGGGCTATCACTATTTTAAGGAGGCGCACGATGGACTGTGGGGTGGCTTTGGGGGTGCCCCAAAATTTCCCCGTGCCTCCGTCATTAATTTTTTATTCCGGAGTGCTGCGCTGCAAGGATGTGAGTCGGCTTTTGGCCGCGAGGCCGTAAATTTAGCGACGCATACCTTACAAAAAATGGCGGAGGGTGGTCTTCATGACCACGTGGGCGGTGGTTTCCATCGATACTCGGTCGATGAAAAATGGTTCGTCCCCCATTTTGAAAAAATGCTCTACGACCAAGCGCAAATGGCGATTAACTATCTAGAGGCTAAGCAGGCCACCGGCCAAGAGGCCTTTGCTTGGGTGGCCCGGGGGATATTTGCGTATGTCGCGCGGGATTTAACTGGTCCCGTCGGGGGATTTTATTCAGCGGAGGATGCGGATAGCGCCGTGCTGTGGCCAGCTGGGCATGCTGATTCCGCGGCTAAACCAGCGCACCTCGAAGGGGCTTTCTACGTTTGGACGCAGGCGGAGCTAATGGCGGAGCTCGCCGGCGATGCCCCATTTTTCTGCGCGCACTATGGGATTAAGGATGGCGGCAATGTGGGGCATGATCCTCACGGGGAATTTAGCGGAAAGAATATTTTAATGCAGCAGCAGTCGCTGGCCCTAACCGCCCGCGCCTTTCAGCTCGAGGTGGGGGTTGCGAGTGAGAAGTTGTTGCGCTGCTTGGAAAAGTTGCGGGTGGCTCGCGGTCGCCGGCCCCGGCCCTCGCTCGATGATAAAATTATTACGGCCTGGAATGGGCTCATGATTTCCGCGTTAGCCAAGGGCCATCAAGTGCTGGGTGGGGCCTTGTCGGCTCAGCCCGAGGATGCGCTCTATTTGAGGGCGGCGACGCGGGCGGCAGAATTTATCGAGCGAGAGCTCTACGATGCGGCGACCGGAGTCCTCTATCGCAGTTGGCGCGAGGGCCGGAGTGATATTGCCGGCTTTGCGGAAGACTATGCTTATCTCATCCAAGGGTTGCTTGATCTCTATGAAGCGGGCTTCGAGCTCCGTTGGTTGCAGTGGGCGGAAAAACTCCAAGCCAAGATGGACCAACTATTTTGGGATGAGTCAGGTGCGATTGGTGGCGGGGGCTATTTTAATTCACGAGCGGATGACGCGACGGTAATTGTGCGGTTGAAAGAAGATTATGATGGAGCGGAACCGGCCCCTAATTCGGTGGCCGCGATGAATCTGGTGCGGTTGGATTGGATGCTGGGGGCGGCGGCGCCGCGTGTAGCTACGAGTGGCGATAGCCTAACTTCGGCCGAGCGCGCCCGCCTGATCACGCAGGCCTTTCAACTGCAGTGGAGTCGCGCGCCCCATGCGCTGCCTCAGATGCTGTGTGCCCTCGAATTGACGCTAGCGGAACCCCGCACCGTAATTTTGGCGGGTGATCCTCAAGCGGTGGATTTTAAAAAACTGGCCGCTGTCGTACATGAAAAGTTGGCGCCGCGCCGCGTGATGCTTTGGGCTGAAAGTGGCCCGGGGCAGGCTTGGTTAGCAGCGCGGCGGCCAGATTTAGCGGAATTACCGGATAAAATAAATCAGCCGGTGGCCTATGTATGTGCGGACCGTACCTGTCAGGCCCCGGTCACCACCCCGGGAGCTTTGCGGAGATTACTTGGCTAGCGCAGCGTGAACGAGGCGATCATCACCATCATTTGGCGCGGGTTGCAGGCCGAGCGTGGCGCAGAGTAAATTATAAACGTGAATATTATCAAAGGCCTTGAGGATCACGCCTTGGCGAAAAGCGGGGCCTTGCGCCAAAAATAATGCGCCCATATCAGAGGTGGCAGGATCCCAGCCGTGGGATCCGCGAGAGTAAGTGCGGCTGCGAAAGGACCAGCCGACACGGCTCTCAATATTCCAATGCTCATCAGCGATCAGCATAACGGGGGGGATCCGGGGGTTGTCACGGTAATGTAAATTAGCCGGGACTTCTTCACGGAGGTAGACTTGGACATGCGCGGGTTTTTTTGCACGGATGCTCGCGACTAATTCAGCGGCCGTGCCTGTTTTTGGCCGCACGCCACCGTTGGGCCCGAGCGACTCGACTTGGACGGTGGTGGTGTCCATCAGATCCTCCAGGAAGATAACTTTATCTGGTCCGCAGGCGGCCATGCCGTGGTCGGCGACAATTACGAGATTGGTGTGTTCGCGGATACCGCGCGCGGTGAGGCCCGCGAGCAATCGGCTAATGGCCGCATCCACGGCGGCGACGGCCGCTTGGGTTTCAGGGGCATCGGGTCCGAACGTGTGGCCCGCATGGTCGACAATATCAAAATAGAGGGTGCCCAGTTGCGGGCGTTGGGCGGCGGGTAAATCGAGCCACGCGAGTAATCCGTCGACGCGATCATTGCTCGGCAATTTACCGTTAAAGGGTTTAAAAAAGCTCGGCCGAAATCCTTGATGCGTGGTCTCTGAGCCCGGCCAGAAAAAACAAGCGCTGCGGACGCCTTGTTTTTCCGCAGTGATCCAGATCGGTTCGCCGCCCCACCACCGCGGATTGGCGTTACTCTCCGGCTTGCTCATGCCGAAGGTTTCCTGCAGCGCTGGGTCAAAAAACCAATTAGAAACAATGCCGTGATGCTCTGGGTACAAGCCCGTGACTAAAGTGTAATGATTAGGAAAGGTCTTGGAGGGGAAAGCTGGATTCATCCGCTCCGCCCGCACGCCTTGCGCGGCAAGTTTTTGCAACACGGGGGCCGCATAGCGCTCAAGATAGTCCCAGCGAAAGCCATCGATGGAAATTAAGATCAGCAGATTGGGCGCCGGCTGGCTGCCGACGGGCTCGAGAGCAGCCGCGGGTAGCGCGCCCGCGAGCACTAAAAAAAGCAAAGTCAAAAAACCCTGGTGAAGTGCGCCCAGCAGCCCAAAGTTGGCGCGCGATAAGGGAACGATTTTTATTAAAAAATTATACCGAGACTTCATCTCGGCAGTGTTGGTGGGTTGCCTCGCCCCCCGCAATCTGCATTCTGCAGGTTATGAATGATGCTGAGCGATTGACCCACCTCGAGGAACGTTACGCGCACCTGCAGCGACACAGTTTGGAGCAGGACAAGGTCATGCTTGGGTTGAGCGAGGCGCTGGCCAAGTTACAGCAAGACCTGGCCGCACTGCGGGGGCAACGTGCGGGTGGGTCGGAGGGTGATGATTTACCCGCGGAGCGCCCACCGCACTATTGATCAGAACAGCGCGGTGACCTCAACGTGCTTGCCGGGCTCTAACGCCACCTCACCGGTGAGAGCTTCCGTCTCATCGTTTTTATAGAGCTTGCACGTGATCGTCGCGGTCGCGTCGTTCGTCGACCAGCCCCACTTGCCAATAGAAACAAATTGCATCGGAGCGCCTTGATCCCAGCTCAAACCCGGACCCTCGCCACGAATAAAAAGTTTATTGCCGATGCCGATGTAGGCAGTGGCAAGCAAGCGGGTCGCGCCGTCAGACGAAGAGGCTGATTCCGCGGGTTCACGATTAACCATCTCGGGAGGGGGCGCTGATTCCTCACTGGCGAGCGATTCACGGGACACTTCCATCCGCGATAAGTCCTCTGCAGGATTTTCGATGAGCTCAGCGACTGCTTCGGCCTTGGGCTTTCGTGGCGCGCGGGGCTTCTTGAGCTTAGGTTCGGTATCTTCTGGGGTTGCCAGGGGAACGGGCGCAGTTTCTGCGAGAGTCGCCAGCACCGTTGGGGGTGATGCTACGATTGCAGCCGGGGCGGCGCTAACAGGCGTCGGGTTTAGGTGCACGTTCACGGGCTCAGGGGACGCGCGCAGAGTTTCAGATTTTGGGTGGGACGGAGTGTCCGCTGCTTGGAGGTGGGCCAAGGCGGCTTCTGCCGCCGCTAAATGTTTGCGGCTGTTCGCTTCGAGCTTGGTCCAGTCAGCCACGGCCAAGTGGATTTTATCGGCGACGGCTTTAAGTTGGGCGCTGTTGGCCGCACGTAATTCCACCAGCTCTTGCTCGAGGGCTTCGCGGTCATCTTCTTCTTTACCGGCGAGGGCTTCGTTAAATTCCGCGAGCTTTTCTTGCATGCGGTACGGTAAATTTTCAGCGGTGTGGGCGGCTTTGTGGACCGCTTCTTCGACGGCTTTGATTTGGGCCGCCGCGCGGGCGAGGCTTTCGCCGGCAGCGTGTAAACGCTGGACTTGCTCGCTGACGCGTTCGCGTTCGGCTTGGACGTATTCAGCGGAGTCCGCGGAAAAATCGATAAGGAAAGGAATCAGGCCAATGATAGCCGCCACGACGACGCAGAGTACGGCGCTCACGAAGGGGAGCGGCGCGTAGGGATTCTTGGTATTAAAATAAACAATCAAAAAAGCCGTTAACAAAAGGACGGCATCAATGATCAGAAAGATCGACTTGGAGAGGCGCGGAGCAGGTTCGAGATTCATGGGTGATTAGCTCGATTGCTATTTTCTCTCGGTAGAGGCGGTTTCTCAAGGCTAAAGCAAGGTCGCCGAGTTGCTCAGCGTTTTAAAACATCAGCTGCCGCCACGACATGCCGAGCAGGGAGAGAAGCATGCCAATCCGAACGGCGCCCTCGAAAGTCAGAATCACGAGAATCCATTTGAGCCCACACGTGCGGCGTAAAGCGTAGCCGAGGCCGCTGACGAGCAGTAGGATGATGCCCTGCGCTCGACCGACCGAGTGCAGCAGCAACGTCGGCATCCAGAGAAAATAAGCAATCAGCCCGCTCGCCCAGAGCGTGGCCGTCCAGTTGGCCATGGGTAATTCGCGCGGGTCGGCATTAACGCGGATCTGCTTAATGCCCAAATAGCGTTCGCTCAGGAACAGTTGCCAGAGTTCAAAGCCCAAGAAAATTGGGGCGAGCAGAACAAGCGGATTCATAGCCGCAGCATGAATAAACTATTTGCCGCCGTACCAGACGCCCCGGCGCCAGTTGTGGCGGTGTAATTTCTGGAGCAGGGCGGGCGACATAGCCGGCAGATCGCTGACGCCGCAGTTGGCGTCAGCTTGCGCAACCGTGCGAATGCCGGGAATGACGGTCGAGACCGCGGGATGAGCTAGCACAAATTTTAAAGCCGCCTGCGGCATCGAGTAGCCGCTATCCGCGAGCTCTAATTTAATCGCCTCAGTGTGAGCGACGGCTCGCTCCAGGCGGTCGCCGGCAAAATAGAGGGCGCGAAAATCGTCCGCGGCAAATTTCGTTTCCGGGGTGAACTTCCCCGTGAGCACGCCCTCATCAAAAGCTACGCGTACAATAATGCCGACACCGCATTCTTGCGCAACTTGGAGTAATTCCGCGGCGGGCTCTTGATCAAAAATATTATATATTACCTGCACGCTATCGACCCAGCCGCCCCGCATCAGATCGATCACGCTATTTTGATCAAATTCCGGCGTGGAAACACCGATCAGGCCGATCAGGCCTTCGTGTTGTAGTTGGCGGAGAATTTTGAAAGGGGTGGGATTGCGATTCCAGGCGCGGGTCCAGGTGTGCAGCTGGAGCAAATCGAGGCGATCGGCGCCGAGGGTGGCGAGGCGGGTGGCGATATTCTCGCGGAGATAGTCCTCCGCGTAACGTACTTCCGCGCGACAGTAAGGGGAGGGCGGCCAGATGCCGGGCGCGGGCGGGGTCTTGGTGGCGACAAACACATTTTCTTTTTTTCCGGCGGCCGCCCGCTCGCGTAGTACTTGGCCAATTAAGCGTTCGCTGCGGCCGTTGCCGTACCCGGCGGCGGTATCGATAAAATTAACCCCCAGATCGAGCGCGCGGTGCAGGGCAGCGAGGGAATCGCTGTCCGCTTGGGCACCCCACGCGCCCCCAATGGCCCACGCGCCGAAGCCAATTTCTGAACAGCGGAAGTTTTGTTTACCGAAGGGACGATATTGCATGGGGAGAATGGGTCAGTAGCCGATCGCCTTGCTGTCAGCTTTGCGGGGATCGGCCGCACCGTATCTTAAGCCGGTTTTAGGATCAATAGCGATACTCTCACCATCACCTTGATAGCCGCCTTCATAAGAGGCGCGCTCTTTGATGTTTTGGCCTTTCGCTTTGAGCGCTACCGCAGTGTCAGCGCTGAGGCCCTGATGTTCGAATGAGATGACGTCAGGCATCCATTGTTGGTGGATGCGGGGCGCTTCGACGGCTTGCGCGACCGACATGTTGAAATCAATGACGTTGGTGATGATTTGGAGGACGGTATTGATAATGGTGGGGCCGCCGGGGCTGCCGGTGACGAGCACGAGGGCGCCATTTTTGAAAACGAAGGTTGGCGTCATGGAAGAAAGGGGCCGCTTGCCGGGGACGATCGCGTTAGCTTCACCTTGGATGAGACCGAACATATTAGCCGTGCCGACCTGAGCGGTGAAATCATCCATCTCGTTATTCATTAAAATGCCGGTGCCTGGGATGGTGACGCCCGAGCCATAGGCGCCATTCAGGGTGTAAGTGTTGCTGACGGCATTGCCGGCTGCATCGACGATGGAAAAATGGGTGGTCTCGGTGGATTCGGCAATTGGGCGTGCCACAAATTTGCCGAGTCCCGGCTGGATGGCGGTGGCTGGCGTCGCCTGATTGGGTGAAAAGTCTGTCATGCGGCCTTTGATATAAGCCGGATCGAGGAGTTGGCTGACAGGAACTTGGATGAAGGCGGGATCGCCTAAATATTCAGCGCGATCGCGAAAGGCGCGTTTCATCACTTCCGCAAAAAGGTGATATTTAGCGGCAGAGTTTGAGCCCATCACGGTGACGTCAAAAGCTTCCAGCATGCCCAGCATTTGCAGAATCGCGATGCTGCCCGAACTGGGTGGTGGCATGAGCACGATCTCATAGCCGCGATATTTTCCGCGCAGGGGCGTGCGTTCTACGGCTTGATAGTTTTTCAGATCAGCGAGGGTGATATTACCGCCATGGGCGGACATGGCGGTGGCAATTTTTTGGGCAGTCTCGCCCTCATAAAATTCTCGGGGGCCATTTTTTTGCAGGCGAGCCATGGTCGCCCCGAGATCGGCTTGCACCCAGTGTTCGCCGGCTTTCCAGAAGGTGCCTTGTTTGAGGTAAATTTTTTGCGAGTCAGCAAACGGGGAGAGCAGCTTAGCAAAAGTATGGAAGGAGGCGGCGGTCGCTTGCGAAACGATGTGACCTTCGGTAGCTAGTCGGCGGGCAGGTTCGACTACCTGAGCCCAAGTGACTTTACCTGAGCCGTATTTCTGCATCGCCAAGGCGAAGCCAGCGACGGAGCCGGGCACGCCGCTCGCTTGCCAACCCACGGTGGATGAACCCACGCCTTGGCGTAACTTACCATCTTGACCGACATACATGTCACGAGTGGCTCCCGCTGGGGCGGTCTCGCGATAATCAATGGCGAGATCGCGGCCAGTTCCTGGGGTCGGGCCGGCTAAATGAATCATCATGAAGCCACCGCCGCCAATGTTCCCGGCAAAAGGATAGACCACCGTCAAGGCGAGGCCGGTGGCGACGGCCGCATCGACCGCGTTGCCCCCTTGCTTTAAAATTTCTACGCCCGCCTGAGAAGCGAGCTCGTGTACGGAGACCACCATACCGTGTTCAGCTTCAATCGGGGCTCGTTGCGCAGTGAGCGGTAAAGGCGCGGTCAATAATGCTAACGCGGCGATTAACGGTGCAGAAATTAAGCGTTGGGGTGTGAGCATGCTCAAGGATTTCCCTGATGTCGCAGTGCCACAAGACACAAATCCTCGGGTGAGATCTGCCGGGTCTCTGGCTATTTTTGCTGATGCTAGCCGCCAAGTCTTAGAAAAAAGACTCTCATGCTAGGCCTAAGCAGGCTTTTTCTATATTACTATGTATACTTAATTATAATTTATTTACTGCGGTTTATAATAAAAACTTCAGCAGGCTCGCTTTTTATATAGTGGGGGAATGAGCAGTTGTGATTCTCGCAATGATCAATACTTTAACTCAGGTTTTGGGTCTTAAATACTCAAAACAATCTAACACATCACCTATGAATAATAAGAACCAAGTATCATCGATCTCATCTTCTACGGGATCGCGGCGAATCGGCTCAGTCGCGCTTTTCGCCTTTTTAATGTTAGTGATTAATTCAGCAGTTTTTGGGCAAACCGTCGCCCCGCAAGCTGCGAAGAAGAGCGACGCCATTCAGTTGGAGAAATTTGTCACTACCGGGTCACGTTTTAATGACCGCTCAGTGACGCAATCGCCGGTGCCGATCGATGTTATCAGTGGCACCGAGCTGAAGCAGGGTGGTTACAATGAAACGAGCCAGATGCTGCAGGCCAACATTCCTTCGTTTAACTTCCCGCGTCCATCGTTGACGGATGGGACCGACCATATTCGTCCGGCCACGCTACGTGGATTGGCGCCGGACCAGACCCTCGTGCTCATCAATGGCAAACGCCGCCACACCAGCGCGCTCGTCAACCTCAACGGTTCAATTGGGCGCGGTTCAGTCTCGACCGACTTTAACGCCATTCCGGCGGCAATGATCGAGCGCATCGAAGTGTTACGTGATGGGGCCTCGGCTCAATACGGCTCAGACGCTATTGCTGGCGTGATCAATGTTATCCTGCGCAAGGATGCTGGTTGGGGCTTGACCCTTGGTTACGGCGTTACGGGCGCTGGTGATGGCGAGGACTACAAACTTGATGCCTTTACCGGGGTAGCCTTGGGCGACAAGGGTTCGCTCTTCGTGGATATCTATCTGCGCGATCACACGCCGACTAATCGGAGCTTGGCCGATACGCGCCAGCAATATTTTGGCACCAGTACCACCCCTGGCTTGCCGTTCCTAGCGATGTCCGGTAATTATGGCTCGGGCACGGGTCTCAGCCCAGCGAACGGCACGCTCGATCCGCGCGAGGCGACGGTTAATCGCATCAACCACCGTTTTGGTGATCCGATGACGAAGGACCAAGGCCTTTGGCTCAATGGTGATTATCCGCTCGCGGAAAATCTTGATCTTTATTTCAACGGTGGCACCAGCACTCGTCACGCGAATGGCGCGGGCTTTGCGCGTCGCGCCGGCGACGATCGCACGGTTCGGAGCATTTGGCCTAATGGCTTTCTGCCGTACATCGATAGCGTCGTAAAAGATTTCTCTTTTAGCACTGGCGTTAAAGGCAAGGCGTCCAATTGGAATTACGACCTTAGCACCACCGCCGGGACCAATACGCTTGATTATCGCACCTCTAACTCCGCCAACGTCACGTTGGGCGGCGCGAGCGGTACCGCCTTCTACGATGGCCAGCTGAAACTTGCCCAAATGGAAGCCAACCTAGATCTCACGACTTCATTTAATGCAGGTTTTGCCACGCCGCTTAAATTCGCGGTCGGCGCGGAAGTTCGCGCGGAAAGATACACCATCAAAGCTGGTGAAGCTGATTCCTACCGCAATGGTGGCGTCACGATTATTGGTGGGCCGAACAACGGTGGCCTCGCCGCGGTCGGTGCCCAGGTGTTCCCTGGCTTCAAGCCTTCAGATGCCGGCTCCCACAACCGCCGCGCTAAGTCGGTCTATCTCGACCTCGAGCAAAATCTGACGGATCGCTGGTTGGTTTCCCTCGCGGCTCGCTTCGAGGACTATACGGACTTCGGCAACAACAGCACGGTCAAACTCGCCTCCCGCGTAGAGCTGACCAATGAATTCGCACTGCGCGGTTCGGTCAGCACGGGCTTCCGCGCGCCGCACTTAGCGCAACAATGGTTTAGCGCTACATCCACTAATTTTATCGGTGGCATCCCTTACGATATTCTCACCTTCCCCGTCAGTAATGCGGCGGCCAAAGCTTTAGGCGCAACGAGCCTGACGCCCGAGGAATCGACAAATATCAGCGGCGGGATCACCTGGAATTCAAAGAAATCCGGTTTCTCTGCCTCCGTGGATATCTACAATATCGAGATCAAGGATCGCATCGTGCTATCCTCTAATTTCACCGGCGCTCCGATCATCGCGTTGCTCGCCACACAGGGCATCACGGGCGTGGGCGGCGGTCGCTACTTCACCAACGCAATTGATACTACCACCAAGGGGGTTGATGTGAGTGGTCGTTACGTCCTGACCACCAGCACAGCGGGTAAATTCACCTTCACCGGGGGCTTTAATCACAACACGACGAAGGCCAACCGGATCAAGCAGGCTCCGGCTAATCTCGCGGCGATCACCACCACCCCGCTCTTTGATCTCACGGAAACCATCCGCCTAGAAAAGGGTCAACCGCGCGATAATATTAATCTCTCGGCCGGCTGGGAATACGGTAAATTCTCCTTCCTCGCCCGCCAAGTGCGTTACGGCGAAGTTTCGGCGGTCGCTTTTACCAGCGCCACTCAAGCCAATATCGATGTGTTAACCCCAGGTTATAATGTCGAGTTCGCGGCCGCTATCCCCGGATCCGTGGGTGGCACGACCACTAATAAACAAGTCATCCAAACTTGGGGCGCTAAGTGGCTCACTGACCTTGATGTGACTTATCATTACACAAAAAATATCATGATCTCAGTTGGCGCGAATAACCTCCTCGATGTTTATCCTGACGAGAATATTCGTTCGAAGGTTTTTAATGGCGCGGCCTACGGCGGCACGGATAACGTGGGGATCTTCCCTTATAATAGTATTTCACCGTTCGGCTTTAACGGCGTATTTTATTACACCAAGCTGAGCCTGAAGTTCTAAGACCTCATCTTAGTTTAGTTTTCATTAGGCGCGGGCGATATGCCCGCGCCTTTTTTATGCACAGATGACAGCGCTTGGCTTGGTGGTCTAATGGGCATCGATGAAATATCACGTCATTGCTGCTTGAAGCAGTCCGTAGACTGGGGCGCACTGTTATTTCATGGAATCGCACGCGGTGGTCTTCACCGGCCCCAATCAAGTCACTTACCAGGAAATTACCTCCCCTGAACCGGGGCCCGAGGATGTGGTGGTCGATGTACATCATTCATGGATTAGCAATGGGACGGAGGGCTCGTTCCTCCGCGGGGAACGGATTTCTGGCGACGTCGCTTGGCGGCCGGGTGATCCCGCTCCTTTTCCCATGATTGCCGGCTATCAAAAAGTTGGCCGGGTGCGGCAGGTCGGTGCTGCGGTGCAGCGTTTTGCTCCGGGTGATTGGGTGTTCGCCTCGATGAGTAAAGTTTGCGGCATGTTTGATAATCAATTTGCCGGACACGTTTCGCCGGCGGTTTGCGCGCAGGGTGCGTTGCTGGCGTTGCCGGGCGGAATTGACCCCTTGGCTTTTGCCGGACTCGTGTTGACGCAGGTGGGTTATAATTGTGGCACCCGTTCTCCGATTCGGTCGGGTCAATTGGCCGTCGTCCTCGGCGATGGCCTCGTGGGGCAATGGGCAGGACAAACCCTCGCGCAGCTCGGGGCAAAAGTAGTGTTGGTGGGCCGACACCCTGATCGCTTGGCGCTCTTTTCTCGTTTTGGGTCCACTGTTTTGAGTGGCACTGATAACGGTCTGGCCGCGATCCGCGCACTCAGCAGCGAGCGAGTTCAAGTGTTGGTGGAAACCGTGGGCAGCGCGCGCGGGCTGAAAGACTATCTCCCGCAAATGGCGCGGGGTGGTCATATGGTAATCGCGGGTTTTTATTCCCCGGCGGGCGCCGTTAATTTACAGGAAAGTCTCCAGGAATTTCGCAACGCTGAGATTTCTTTCGACCTCGCCTCAGGCGCAACGGCGGCACGATTACAGACCACGCTCGAGTGGATCGCAGCGGGTCGGTTGGATTCACTCAGCTGTTTGACGCATCGCTTCCCGGTAGAGCAAGCGGCTGAGGCTTGGGCTTTAATTGAAAGTAAGCGCGAGCCCGTCTTGGGGGTGGTGCTCGACTGGCCGGCTTCGCGGCTTAAGCTTTGAATTTTCCATGATGATTCCCGCCACGATGAAGCTACTGCAAATTGAGGCGCCCGGCCACGCCGTGTGGCGTGATGCCGCGGTGCCCACCCCTGGGCCTGGGGAAGTCTTGGTGCGGATTCTCGCCATCGCGACTTGTCCTCACTGGGATCTGCATATTCTCGGCGGTCAGCCCATGTTTCCGGGGATGAAATTAGCCTATCCCTATCTACCGGGCCAACCAGGGCACGAGGCGGTTGGCGAAGTTGCGGCGCTCGGTGCCGGCGTGAGCACATTGAGCGTGGGGGCGCGGGTGGCAGTATGGCGTGATACCGGTCGGCGGCCTCAGGGTTGTTATGCGCAGTATAATATTTTGCGGGCAGAAGATTTGCTCGAGGTGCCCACGGCGCTCAGCGCCGCCGCGATCGCTTCGCTAGAATTGGCGATGTGTGTAGAAGTATCCTTTCAGCAACTAGCGCGATTGGGGGGAATTGCCGGCCGGCGCATCGGGCTAAGTGGATTGGGGCCCGCCGGCTTGGTGGCAGTGCAATTGGCGCGCGCGCACGGGGCCGCCGAAGTCATCGGGATTGATCCGGTTGCTGAACGCCGGGAATTAGCCGCCGCGCTTGGCGCGCATCGCACGGCGGAGCCTGACGCGCTGGCGTGGCCAGCCACGCGGGGAGCCGGCGCCTTGGATGATGCGATCGATCTCACGGGTGTACCTGGCTCCATTGAATTTCTCTTAGATCGCACGCAGCGTTGCGTCACCTTATTCGGCGTCCTCCGCGAAGAGGTGCGCTATGGTGGTCGGCACATGTTTGGTCCGGGGCTGCTCCTGATGGGTTACGGTGATCACAATCGGGTCGCCGCTGAGACGGCGCTGCGGTTTATCACTGAGGGAAAATTGCGCTTGGCCCCATTAATTACGCACACCTTGCCATTTTCTCAGTACGCCGCCGGGGTGGAATTGCTGCGCACCAAGCAGGCCATCAAAATCCTCTTCGACCCGTGGCTGTAAGCTCGTCTCAGTGTAGGGCCATCGTGCCCTCCGCCCGCCGCGGGGCCGAGGGCAAGGCCAGTGATCTAAATTAGCCCGCCTATAGCCGCCCAAGTTCACCGCCACGACACTCGGTTTGTAATATAATATATTACAAACCGAACGAATCGGGTGGTGGAGGGACGGCTTGTGTTGGGTGGGCGAGGCGGGGTATGGGTGGTGGGTCAGGCTAATTCATTTCTTTTTTTATGTTCACTCCTTTGCCGCTTAGTCGCCGTCAGTGGTTAATTTCTAATGGAGCTACCCTGGCGGGGCTCGCGCTGACGTCGCGTTTAATGAATTTTGAAATGGCGGCGCAAATGACGCCGGAACGCCTCGCGGCTACGCTCCCCGTGCGCGCCCGGCTATCGCTGAATGAGAATCCGTTTGGGCCCTCACCTGGGGCGCTCGAGGCGATGGTGCGCAATCTCTCAGCGGGTAAAGCGGCTCGTTATCCTTATGGCGAAGTGAATGAGTTGATCGCGCTCATTGCAAAAAAAGAAGGGGTTACGCCCGATCACATCGTCTTGAGCGTTGGCTCGGGCGAACTGCTCGAGACGGTCGGCGTGCAATTTGGTTTACAGAAAGGCGATGCGATCTACGCGTCGCCAGGGTATCTTCAGCTCCCGCGAGCGGTGGAGGCTCTCGGTGGTCGGGGTATTCCTGTACCCGTTAATGCACAGCTCGAACACGATCTCGAGGCGATGGCGACAAAGATCAGTGATCGGCCTACCGTGATCTATATCGCTAACCCTAATAATCCGACCAGTACGGTCGTTGATGCCACCGCGCTCGCCGCCTTCGTTAAAGAAGTTTCGCGCAAGACCTTGGTTTTTTTGGACGAAGCCTATCTGGATCTCGCGGATAACTATGCGGGGCGCACGCTGGTCGGGCTCGTCCACGCCGATCGTAATTTGATCGTCGCGCGCACTTTTTCAAAAATTTATGGCCTCGCTGGGATGCGCATCGGCTACGGGGTTACTTCGCCCAAGATCGCGGCTCAGCTCAGGAATTATGGTTTGGGTTCGCTGACGAGCCCGAGTATTGCGGCGGCGGTGGCTAGCTTGCGCGATGATGGTTATGTCGCTGCCACGCGGGCGAAGATTGTGGCCGAGAAAGAAAAGCTCCTGGCTCTGCTGCGCGAATTGGGCCGGCCGTATGCGGCTTCACACACCAACTTTGTATTTTTCCAGACGGGTCGGCCGCATGCGGAAGTAGCGGCAGCGATGCTGGCGCAGAGTGTTTCGATCGCCCGCGCCTTTCCGCCTATGTTGGATTGGGCGCGCATTTCCATCGGGCTGCCAGAGGAGAATGTATTAGCGCGAGCCGCATTGCGGAAAATTTTTAGCTAAAAAAAGCCGCGGCAATGGCCGCGGCTTTGAGATTTAAACGAACCTGCTGTAAGGGGCAGGGTCTGGGTGAATCGATTAGACTCCCGCGTTGTTGTCCTCGGGAATGCGCATGCAGTAGAAGCTGCGATACACAAACACGAGGGCCACCGCGAAGAAGAACAGGCCGATGCCGGTTTTGAGGTTCTGATTGGTCATCGTTACCGCGATCTCGACGGCGAGGAGGCCGAAGAGGGTGGTGAACTTGATCACGGGATTCATCGCGACCGAAGAAGTGTCTTTGAATGGATCGCCTACGGTGTCGCCGACCACCGTGGCCGCGTGTAGATCCGTGCCTTTTTGGCGAAGTTCCACTTCGACGATCTTCTTGGCGTTGTCCCAGGCTCCGCCGGCATTCGCCATAAAGATCGCTTGGAACAGACCGAAGAACGCGATGCCGATCAGGTAGCCGATAAAGAAGTAGGCATTGAAGAACGGCAGGGCTAAAGCGAAGCAGAATACTACGATGAAGATATTCCACATGCCTTTTTGGGCGTAGACGGTGCAGATGCGCACGACTTCCTTGGAGTCTTTTTCAGAGGCGGTCGTAGCGTCGAGCTTCATGTGCTCCTTGATGTAGACCACGGCGCTGTAAGCCCCAGTGACGACAGCCTGCATCGAGGCGCCAGTGAACCAGTAGATGACGGATCCGCCCATGATCAGGCCGAGAATAATCTCAGGCTGCACGATGCTCAGCGCGCCGATAACTTCCTTGAACGGTCCAGCCACCCCAGAGGCGACTTGGATTTCATACAATTTCTGCAGGAGCATGATAATGCCGAACACCATGGTGGTCGCGCCGACCACCGCAGTTCCGATGAGTACGGGTTTAGCGGTGGCTTTAAAGGTATTGCCCGCGCCATCGCCCTTCTCGAGTTGGTATTTGGCGTTGTGGAAGTCTGGCTTGAACCCGAAATCTTTTTCGATTTCTGCGGCAATACCAGGGCGGCCTTCGATTTGCGAGAGT
The DNA here is from genome assembly GCA_903906135.1 of uncultured Verrucomicrobiota bacterium. GTDB lineage: Bacteria > Verrucomicrobiota > Verrucomicrobiia > Opitutales > Opitutaceae > Lacunisphaera. The sequence continues at coordinate 24,039 of CAIVJE010000117.1, forward strand.
TCGTAAACCGATTGGGCATTATCGGTGACGGGACCGTAGCTATCGACGGCGATGGTGACCGGGCCCATGCCGAGGAAGCCGAAGGCCACGAGGCCGAAGGCGAAGATTGGCGCGGCGAACAAAAACTTAGTGGGCATCAGCGCCAGCAGCGCGGCATTTTGGGAGAAGTAATAAGAAACCGCCATCAGCAGCATGATTACGAGGCCCATCCAGAAGGCAGACATGTTGCCGGCGACGAGGCCGGACAAAATGTTGAGAGAGGCGCCGCCGTGCTTCGAGCAATTGGTGACCTCTTTGACGTGACGCGAATTCGTGCTGACGAAGACTTTGGTGAATTCCGGAATGAGCGCGCCAGCGATGGTCCCGCAGCTGATGATGACGGAAAGCACCCACCAGAGTGCTGGGCTAACACCGGCCTGGTGAGCGAGCAGGTAGTAAGAGGCAACGAAAGTAATGCCGATCGAAACAGCCGAAGTGATCCAGACGAGGTGCGTTAGCGGCGCCTCGTAATCAAAATCCTTTAAGTGGCCGTACTTGGCCTTCGAGAAGGCATCGTTGATGAAATAGGAGACGAGGGAGGTGACGATCATCAGCGCGCGCATCGCAAAGAGCCAGATGATGAGCATGGCGCAGAGTTCTTGGCTATCCACCAGCGCAAGGGCGAGGAACGAGATAAGCGCTACACCGGTCACGCCGTAGGTCTCGAAGCCATCGGCTGTTGGCCCGACGGAGTCACCGGCATTGTCGCCGGTGCAGTCAGCAATGACGCCAGGATTCTTGGGATCGTCTTCGGGCAGTTTGAAAACAATCTTCATCAAATCAGAGCCGATATCGGCGATTTTAGTGAAGATGCCTCCGCAAATGCGGAGGACGGAGGCACCGAGGGATTCGCCGATGGCGAAGCCGATGAAGCAAGGTCCGACGAGTTCCCGGGGCAAGAACACCAGGATACAAATCATGAAGAACAATTCGACGCAGACCAAAAGCAGGCCGACGCTCATGCCGGAGCGGAGCGGAATGAAGAGCGTGTTGAGCGCGTTGCCCTTGAGGGCGGAGAAGGCGGTGCGCGAGTTGGCTACCGTGTTAATGCGAATGCCGAACCACGCGACGCCGTAAGAGCCCAAAATACCCAGAATGGAGGCGAGCAAAATGACCACGACATGGGCGGCGGAGTTGTGTGACAAGACGCCGAAGTAGTAGATCATACAGGCGCCGATCAGCACCCAGAGAATGGCGAGGAATTTACCTTGGGTGAATAAATAGGTTTTGCAGGTCTCCCAAATCATGTGCGAGACGCTCGCCATCGAGGAATGCACCTGGAGGGCTTTGGTCTGGGTGTATTGAATGAGGCCGAACACGGCGCCGAGCGCGCAGATCACGATCCCCCAGTACATCAGCGTGAGACCGCTGACACCACCGAGGCCATCGAAGCGCACATGAGTAAGATCAGGGATCTTGATGTCAGCTTCGCCGGCAAAGGCGGGAGTTGCTAAAGTGGCTAGCGCTAAAATCAGCGCTCCCGTTTGTTTCCAAACATTAGATTTAAGCATAACTAAGGGTAAAGGGACTGAACACGAGCAACCTGCCAAGCGGCGGCGAGTGAGGCCAGTATAATCTGCCTTCAAACCGCCTCGGTATTGACCTGTTAGGGAGTTTAATTTTATCTGTGAAGACCGTTAATTGTGCTTATGCCCCTGCTTGAAGTTAAAAACCTGATTAAGACCTACGCGGCGCCTGGGGGTAATGGGGACGGCGCGGGCGCTATTCATCGGGTGGTGGAGGTTGCTTCATTCACCTTAGAAGCCGGTGAGCAGCGAGCGCTGCGCGGCGAAAGTGGTTCGGGAAAAACAACTTTTCTTCATCTGCTCGCAGGCATCCTCGCTCCTGATAGTGGATCTATCTTGCTGGCTGGAAGAGAGATAACGCAACTAAGCGAAGCGGGGCGTGATCGGCAACGGGCGGAGAGCATTGGTTATATTTTTCAGACCTTTAATTTACTCCAGGGGCATACGGCTTTAGAAAATGTGGAACTCGGGATGGCCTTTGGTCGTGGGGTAGATCGCGCGCAAGCCGGAGCTTTATTACAGCGGGTGGGGCTCGGCGATAAACTCGGTCATTATCCTCGCCAGCTTTCCACGGGTCAGCAGCAACGGGTGGCGGTCGCGCGGGCGTTGGCTAATCGCCCCAAGCTGGTACTCGCCGATGAACCCACGGGCAATCTCGACCGCCGCAATGCTCGGGAAGCGCTGCAACTGATTCGCGAGGTATGTCGCGAATCCGGTGCCGCTTTGTTGTTGGTGAGCCATGATGAACGCGTGCTCGCGCAGTTTGAGCAAATGCAGGATTTCATGACGATCAATCGGGCACTCGTCACGACGGTCGCATAGAATTTAAAATGGCCGATATTCCCATGCTCAACTTCGTCCACGCTTTTTCCCTCTTTCAGCCTTATCTGGAATTTAGCTGGGCCGCGGTGGGCAATTTTTAGCGATGATCTTCAACCTTATCTATCGTTCATTGCGCCAGCACTTGCTGGCGACGTTGGTGACCGCGGGTAGCATTGCATTGGCGAGCGGTTTATTGCTGACGGTGTGGGTGGTGAAGACGCAATCGCAGGCGGTGTTTGCGGCGACCAATTCTGGCTTCGACGCAGTGCTCGGGGCGCGCGGGTCCAAATTGCAATTGGTGCTGAATGCAATTTTTCATCTCGAGGCATCGCCCGGTAATCTCACGGCCGCTGATTTCGAAATGATCCGGCATCAGCGCGAGGTGAAGATAGCGATCCCGTTGGCGGTTGGGGATAATTATCAAGGGTGGCGCATCGCTGGCACCATCGAATCGTTATTCACCGATGTGGAATATATGCCGGGCCATCGTTATCAGGTCGGTCGCGGCGAGCGGTTTTTTCAAATCGGCAAACTTGAAGCCGTGGTCGGAAGTTATGCGGCCAAAAAATTAGGGTGGCAGGTTGGGACAACTTTTCATCCTTCGCATGGCCTCATTTTCAATCCCCAGGCAGAGCATCATGAAGAGACTTATACGGTGGTCGGGGTCTTGGCCCCGACCAACACGCCGGTTGATCGCGTGATCTGGATTCCGCTAGAGGGAGTGCAAACCATGAAGGGGCATAATCCGCTGGCGGCGACTGAGCTGAGTGCGGTGCTCGTGCAATTGCGGGCCCCTGAGGCCGGCATGATGCTTAATTTGCGGCTCAATAGCCCAGGCGGTCGGTTGACCTTTGCCTATCCCATTGGAACAATTGTGGCGGAATTATTTAACAAAATAGCTTGGTTTGATCAGGTGCTAACCCTCGTGGCTTGGTTGGTGGCAGTGGTGGCCTCGGGGTCTGTTTTGGTTAGTATTTATAATTCCATGAGCGCCCGCGCTCGAGATATCGCCATTTTGCGCGCGCTCGGCGCCCGTCGGCGGACGGTCTTTGGGGCAGTCATCGGGGAGGCTGCCGTAATCGGTCTGCTTGGGGCGAGCGCGGGTTTCGCCGTTTTTGCTGGGCTCGCTGGGTCGGTGGCGGCCCTCATTCAGGCGCAGACCGGGGTCGTGCTTGAGCCGCTGCAATGGAATCCGGTTTTTTGCTGGGGCCCCGCCGTTTTTGTCGGCCTCTGTATCCTCGGTGGGTGTGTGCCGGCGTTTAAAGCTTATCGGGTGCCTGTGGCGGAGACGATCGCTCCAGTGTCGTGAGGCAGTAAGCGGTGATCAGGCAACTCGCCTCGAAGGTTGCCGGTGCGGCCAAATCCTTTGACGCCGCTGAGATCCTGAGTTATTCTGCCGACATGAAGTGCTCTTGGCGTCTCCTCCGTTTATGCTTTGGCCTCGGCGTAGTCAGCCTGCCGATCGTCGGCACCGCCGCTGTAGAATATGAGGTGGTTGGTTTCGATCGCTTGGCCTCCTTCGCGTTCACCGCGCCAGAATTTAATAATGCGGATCCCAAGGCGCTGCCACCGTCGGGCGCTGATCAAATTCCGGCTAAGATCAAGGCCCTCGATCAGCAGAAAGTGGCGGTGACGGGTTATATGTTGCCGGTTCGGATGGAGGCCGGGTTGGTTAAGGAACTGCTTTTGGTTAAAGACCCCATGATGTGTTGCTATGGCGTCATGCCGAAAATCAACGAGTGGGTAGTGGTCAAAATGATCGGCGCTGGCGTGAAGCCGCTGATGGATGTCCCGATTACTTTTGAAGGTAAACTTCGCGTGGGCGAGATGTACGAGAACGG
>CAIVJE010000118.1 GCA_903906135.1 uncultured Verrucomicrobiota bacterium
ATCATCGATCACGCCGGGGTGAATAGTTCTTACGCGCAATATGCTAGCGATGTGCCGCACGGCTTCCCTGAGGTAATGGGCGGTAAGCCTTGGGTTAATGTCGAGGGTCTGCAGAAAGCGAATCCCATGTTCTACGCAAAAAACTTCAAGACCCCCACCCTCGTTCTTCATGGAGAATTAGATTATCGCGTCCCTTATGGTAACGGTCTCGAACTTTATGGGGTGCTGCAGGCGATGCGGGTGCCTTCACGGCTCGTTATTTTCCCTAACGAAAATCACTGGGTGCTCTCACCGCAGAATGCGATTTACTGGCACTGGGAAATGCAAAACTGGCTCAGTCGTTACATCGGAGGTAAGCCCGCGCTAGAAAAGCCGGTATTTGAGAGTGCCGGAGCAAAGTAACCAACGTGACGTTGGTTTTATGGTAGGAGGGTAAAAGCCCCTCCTATAGTTTCGGCGCGGCTAGGCTGTAAATGTAATGATCCACATGGTGATCATATAGCCACTCCGCTTTCTTGAGGGTACTTATTTTAGTGAAGCCCAAGCGTTCGGGGATTTTCTGCGCGCGCAGATTGTTTGTGGCAACGGCAACGATGACGCGACTGACCTTTAACTCTCGAAAAGCATGGTCAATCACCGCGCGGCAGCAGGCCGTCATGATGCCCTGCCCTTGGCTACCCGGGACAATCCAGTAAGCGGGAAAGCCAATCCGATTGGCCCAGTCGATCCGGTTGTGGCCGATCACCCCGACGAGTGTGCCCATTGACCAAATGCCACAAGTGAAGGCGCGTGATTCTTTAAAGTCCCGCAGCGTGTCTTTAATATACTTCTGCGAATCTTCTAGCCGGTTGGTCGCGTCAACCCAGGGCAACCACTCGCGCAACGCGCTACGGTTGGTGTTAACCAGAGCAAATAATGCTGAAGCATCGGCTAGTTGAAGTTGCCGTAATTCTAGCCCGGGATTGATGAGGTGGCGTTGCACAGCAAAAAATCTATAAGGTCGAACAAGAGAGATTTCTGAGCATAACCAAGCTTAACCGACTCCCTTAAACTGGGGGTGAACCTCAATGCGCTGCTCAAAAACAGCCCGCTCACTTTCAGTGAGGTTGGCGGGAGACTTTGAGATGCTGCGCCGCCAGCGTCCCAGCCATTCCACCCCAAGGAGCTGAGGTTGGCTCGGATGATCAAGCGCGCCAGCGAGCTGCGTGAAGGCGAGCGTGGTATCCGCTTTGGGGCCTGTGCCGACTCCAGTGGCGACAAAAAATCCAGCGGCGAGGAGGGCGACGCGAACCGCCGTAGCGGAAGAGTACGTATAAAGTGCTGCTGATTTTAGCCCGCAATGCAGATGGAGCCGGCTAAATACCTCGGTGGTCCAAAGCGCCGTATCAGTTTTAGCCGAAAAGGGATCATAGTAAATATCATCAGGGGCTTTTGATGATTCGAGAAAAGTTAAAAAATCACCTGAGCATAGTTCCCATTCCAGCAAACCGGAGGGATGTGACCAGCGACCCTCTTCTAAAATTGCCTGTGGGGCGCCGTGGCGCAGATGGGGAAAATGGCTGGCGAATTTTGCCGCGAGTTTCAATGGATCGAGATCAATTTCAAAACTGATAATCCGCAAAGGTCGGAGGGCCGCCGCGCCCTGTTCCGCTAATACTTTTTCAAAACACCCTAACGCCGCCATGGCATTGGAGGCCGCGCCGAGCCCGACGTCCCAGATGATGAGTTCCGCTTCGGCGCCAGGTTGTTTCAACACGCGGGCGGCTAAGCCCGATTGCTCTACGTAAAGTTTTTGGGCCTCATCGCTCGGCCGGTTCACCGAGTGCATCACTTCACCCGAGCTGATTTGCCGGATGCTCGAGTAGCCAGCGGGACCAGTCACAATGTCATAGTCGCCCAAATGTTTAGCCCGGGCTAATCCGCGCTTTTTCACGGGGTGAATAACATTTTCTTCGTCACTGCGACCGAGTTGTAGCCGGTTTATTTCGTAAAAAGCCGAGAATTCGTCGCGCAGAATAGCGCTGCGCATCTCGCGCATCAGCCGATGATAAAAAGCGAAATTATGAATTCCGAGTAAATGCCAGCCGAGCATCTCGTCAGCTTTGACGAGATGGTGTAAGTAAGCGCGTGAGTAATTTTGACAGGTGGTGCAAGCGCAGCCGGCTTCGAGCGGCGCCTCCGCCAGTTTATGGGTGATCCGGCGAAGTTGAACCTTGCCGCGCGCCGTGAAAGCCACCCCGCGCTGGGCGAGTTGGCCGGGAATGATGCAATCAAACATGTCTACTCCACGGTGCACCGCTTCGAGAATGTCGATCGGCGTACCGACGCCCATTAAGTAGCGCGGGAGGTTTTTAGGTAATTCATCGGTGACGGCTCCGGTAAATTCATAACGTTCGGCATGGGTTTCGCCTACGGCTAGGCCGCCGATCGCCAGCCCGTCAAAGGGCAGTTCGCGCAGAAAGGCCGCGCTCTTTTTGCGCAGATCGTGGTGACACGCGCCTTGGACAATCCCGAAGAGCGCCGCCGGTGAGTCGCCTCGAGCGACTAAAGAGCGGTGCGCCCAGCGGTGGGTGAGCTCCATCGCTGCTTCTGCTTGCGCATAAGGCGCGGTGGAAGGAATGCATTGGTCCAGCACCATCATAATATCGCTGCCAATGGTCTTCTGCATCTCGATGCTCGATTCAGGTGAAAGCAGGTAGAAGTCACCGTTCACGTAACTCTGAAAACGCGCGCCCTCCTCCTTCATGGCCCGCTCAGCGGGCAGGGAAAATATTTGAAAACCGCCCGAATCGGTTAACACGGGGCCGTCCCAGTTCATGAAGCGATGAATGCCACCGAATTTTTTAAAAACCTCTGGGCCGGGTCGCAGGAGTAAGTGATAGGTATTGGCCAAGAGCACCGATGCCCCCGTTGCCTTCATCGTCTCAACGGTCTGGGCTTTGACGGTTGCTTGGGTACCCACCGGCATAAAGACCGGCGTCTGCACGGGACCATGCAGGGTTTGAAAAGTTGCCGCCCGCGCGCGCGAGTTCGAGCAGGTTTTTTCGAGGTTAAACTTTAGGCGAGACATGATGAAGCTGGTCGATCGGCGTTAATCTGGCCAGTAGGGGGAAATTTTCGCGCGATGCGAAGTCCTTTTATTGCAGAATAAATCTGCGCTTTAAGGAAAGCTAATCTCACGTTGGGCTGGGGGCTAAGCCCAAGCCCAACGTCGCATGATCGCGGAGGTGATTAACAACCCGACTCGCTTATTTGACGGCCGCGTATTCGGCCGCGATCAGTTCCCGTAGGCGGGCTTTGGTATCAGCTAGCGAGATTTCTCCTTTATCGAGTTTTGCTAAGAAGACTTTTTGCGCGATGTAATCTTTATTAATCACCCCTGCTTTACTTTGCAGCATCCGCCAAGCTTTACGGCGTTCGACGCCAAAGAGCACCATCTGACGGGTGACGGCATAGAACTTCATTTTCCCCGCTTCTTCCGACTTAATATAACAGCCAAAGTTTTTAACGAAGCTCCGGTGCTGTTCATCAAAGACGCGGCGATGAATAACGTCATCTTGGGTGATAAAAAAGAGTTGTTCATCCAACAACATCAGACCGGCCGTCTCGGCTTCCTTGATAGGCTTGATATGCTTACGGAAGCGCCCTTCGGTGATCGCCCAATGCGCGACCCCAAAAACATAGTCCTCCCCGGTGCTCGCATATTTGGTGTGCCACCAGTCGCGATCGATACTCGGGTTGCCCTTGAGATCGAAGGCTTCCTGCGAGGATTCACCGCGTCGGGGATTGAAAATAAACTCCGGCATGCCGCGCGCATCGCGGACTAATTTCGCCTGTTCGGCGCTCATATTATCGCCCACGCCGTGTTCGGGTTGGCACGTGGTGTAGGCTTGGAAGAAGGCGGTGCCGCGGTACGCCAGACCATCCAAAATCGCCTTAAAGAGCTTGGCTGAATTGGCCATCGATACTTGGGCGACAAATGGCGAGCCGTGACCGCTGGTGAAAGCTTCCGCGACATTTTTCTTTTCGATCAACTTACCCTGAGACGCGACGCCGAACTGATTCATATCATAGCCGCCCAACATGGTGGAAGAGTCCGAGTTCTGACCGCCCGTGTTGGAGTAAACCTGGGTGTCGAGCATAAGCATCTTCACATTGGGCCGGTTCTGGAGAATTACCTTCGAGACATTTTGAAAACCGATATCACCGAGGGCGCCATCGCCGCCAACCACCCAGACCTTGGGTAGTTCACGGATTTCCTGTTCGGTCATCAGGGCATCATCAAGGTGGGTGAGCGTAAAATAATCGGCTTCGGTCGCGACGTTAGCCGTGCGGCTGAGCAACGCATCCACTAAGCGTTCTGGTGAAACTGAGCGGCGCGCATGATCAACGATCAGCGATTCCGCCATCAGCCATGAGATGGTGGCCCCGTCTTGAAAGAGAGAATTCATCCATGGATATGGATGCGGATTTCCCGGAGGGGTGGATCCGTACACGGTATTACAGCCGGTGCTCGCGCCCATCATCATGACCGACATGCCGTTCGCGCGACGGCCGTCGACGGACTGGAGCTCTTTATGGTTGAAGGCGTCTTGTTCGAGCACGGCGATTAAGCCGCCTAAAAGTTGCGCATCAGTAATCGCTCCCTGTTCGGTTTCATAGCGGGCAATTCGCTGAGCGGTATCGGCGTCGTTTTCACCGCCGAGACCGATGATCACATGGGCGTAGGTTTTCCTGAATAGTTCGTACTCCGGTTGGCTGCGGGCTTTGAGGGCCGCGAGTTTCTCCGCTCCTTCCTTTTTTAATAGCGCCGCTTTGGCGCGGAGCCGATCCGCTTTTTTATGGTAGAGCGGCCGCATGTAGGCCTCGGTGACCGAAGCAATCGAGCGGAGAATGCTTTTCTCGCCGCAACCAGCGCAGGCGCCATCGCCAGAAACGAGCGCTTC